>JBBIJV010000225.1:0-5109 GCA_037445815.1 Rhodospirillaceae bacterium | reverse complement strand
CTGCATGACGGGGTTCGCCGCCGTGAAATCGCCCACCGTGCGGTAGCCCTCCGCGGCCGTGGGCTTGGCCTTGGGCGCGTGCGCGGACGGCGCTCGCGCCGCTTCTGTTGCAGCGTCTGGCACGGCGTTGCCCATGATTGCAGCGTGGCTCACATCCTACCCCAAGCCGCTCAGTAGCGACGCTCGAAACGCTTGCGCAACAAAATCGCGGCCGCGTTCATGACGAGCAAGAACAGGAGCAGCACCACGATCGCGGCCGACGTGCGCTCGACGAACGCGCGCTCGGGGCTGTCGGCCCAGAGAAACACCTGAACCGGCAGTGCCGTCGCCGGGGCGAGCGGCGAGTCGGGCACGTCGACGATGAACGCCACCATGCCGATCATCAAGAGCGGCGCCGACTCGCCGAGCGCGCGCGCCATGCCGATGATCGTGCCCGTCAACATGCCCGGCATGGCAAGCGGCAACACGTGGTGCAGCACCATCTGCATCTTCGAGGCGCCGAGGCCGAGCGCGGCCTCGCGGATCGACGGCGGCACGGCCGTCAGCGCCGCGCGCGAGGCGATGATGATGACCGGCAGCGTCATCAGCGACAGCACGAGGCCGCCGACGAGCGGCGCCGAGCGCGGCAAGCCAAACGCATTGATGAAGAGCGCCAGACCGAGCAAGCCGAACACGATCGACGGCACCGCCGCGAGATTGTTGATGTTGACCTCGATGAGATCCGTCCAGCGATTGCGCGGCGCGAACTCCTCCAGATAAACCGCCGTCGCGACGCCGACCGGGAACGACAGCGCGAGCGTCACGAGAAGCATGAAGAACGAGCCCACCGTCGCGCCCCAGATGCCGGCGAGCTCGGGGTCGCGCGAGTCGCCGCGCGTGAAGAAGTAGCGATTGAACCGGCGCTCCACGCGGCCCTGTTCCTCGAGCGCCGTGAGCCAGCCGAGCTGCGCGTCGTCGATGCGCCGGTCCGCCTCGGGCACGTCGCGCGGCGCGTGCCCTTTGACGAGCACGTCGACGTCGTCGTCGGCCAATAGCCACACCGTGCGCGTCTCGCCGATGACGGCCGGATTGCTCGCGACGAGCTCCTGCAGCTCGAGGCCGGCACCGGGGCTCAACAACGCGTACAGCGAGCGCCGCTCCGCGCGGCTCTCGACCTCGGGGAACAACGCGTTCAGCGCATCGCGGGCGAGCCGCTGGTAATCGGCATCGCGCAGCGCCGCGGGGTCGCGTGTGCCGTCGGGATCGATGACGGCCGCGGCGAGCGTGATGTCGAGGCGGATGCGCGTCTGCTGAAGCGCCGTGTAGGCGTTGCCGATCAGCGTATAGAAAAAGAAGCCGAGAAACCCGAGCCCGATCATGAGCGCCGTGAGGCCGAGCGCACGGAAGATGCGCTCGTTGCGATAGCGCCGCGCAATGCCGCGCGCGACGGCTTCCTTGAGGGAGCTTGCCGAGCCGCTACTCATACTGCTCTCGATAGCGGCGCACCACGTGCAACGCGACGACGTTGAGCGCGAGCGTCACGAGGAACAGCACGAGACCCAGCGCGAACGCCGCCAGCGTCTTGGCGCTGTCGAACTCCTGGTCGCCCGTCAGCAGCATCACGATCTGCACCGTTACGGTGGTCACGGCCTCCAGCGGATTCGCCGTGAGGTTTGCGGCGAGCCCCGCCGCCATGACGACGATCATCGTCTCGCCGATCGCGCGCGACACGGCGAGCAGCACGGCGCCGACGATGCCGGGCAGCGCCGCGGGGAAGACGACGTTGCGGATCGTCTCCGATCGCGTCGCGCCGAGCGCGTACGAGCCGTCACGCAGCGCCTGCGGCACGGCCGTGATGACGTCGTCGGACAACGACGAGACGAACGGAATGATCATGATGCCCATGACGAGGCCGGCGCCGAGCGCGCTCTCCGACGCGACGTCGAGGCCGAGGCTTTCTCCCAAGCCGCGCAGCAGCGGGGCGACCGTCAGCGCCGCGAAATAGCCGTAGACCACGGTCGGGATGCCCGCGAGGATCTCGAGCATCGGCTTCGCATAAGCGCGCAACCGCCGGCTCGCGTACTCCGAGAGATAGATCGCGGACATGAGCCCGACGGGCACGGCGACGAGCATCGCGACGCCGGAGATCAAGAGCGTCCCGGCGAACAGGGGCACCGCACCGAACGCGCCCGAAGCGGCGACCTGGTCGGCGCGGATGGCCGTTTGCGGGCTCCACGTGAGCCCGAAGAGGAAGTCCGTGAGGGGCACTTGCCGAAAGAACCGCAGCGACTCGACGAACACCGAGAGGAAGATGCCGATGGTCGTCAGGATCGCGACGCACGATGCGCCGATCAAAAGCAGCTCGATAGCGCCCTCGACGCGGTTGCGCGCGCGGAATTGCGGCCGCACGCGCGAGTACGACCAGCTGAAGAGCACGAGGCCGAGCACGACGACGGCGCCCGCAGCGAGCTTGTGGCTCTGCGCCTCGAGCTCCACGTAGCGCTCCGCGGCTGCGCGCATCTCGGGGCTCGGGTCGCGCGCAACGGCGTTGCCTTCGACGAGATTGCGGATGTCGTTGTAGGCGAGGCCGAGCTCGGCTTCCGGCAGCGAGCGCATCGCCGCCGGCAGCGAATCGAGCACGCGGCTGCGGAGCCAGGCCGGCTCCACGATCTGCCAGAGCGCCAGCAGCGTCAACGCCGGCAGCCCGCACCAGAGCGCGACGTAGCCGCCGTGATAGCCGGGCAGCGAGTGGAAATTGCGCGAGCCCGCGGCTAAGGCGGCGCCCACGGCGCGCCGGCGCCCGGCGAAGTAGCCGAACAGGGTCAGCCCGACGACGACGACCAGGATCGAGCTAGTCACGCGCGCTCATCGGCCGTCCAAGCGCAGCTCCGTGAGGTTCTTCGCGCGCCCCTGCATTTCGGCACGCTCGTCCTCGGCGAGCGGAATCAGCCCGTTGTCCGTGAGGTAGCCGAATTCGCCGGCGGCGCCTTCGCCCGTGAACTCGGCGAGGAACTCGCGGATGCCGGGAATCACGGGCACGTGCGCCTTCTTGACGTAGATGTAGAGCGGCCGCGACACCGGATAGCGCTGCTCCGCGATCGTATCGAACGTGGGCGCGACGCCGTCGATCTGCGCGCCTTGCACTTTGTCCGAGTTCTGCTCGAGGAAGCTGAAACCGAAGACGCCAAGCTGACGCGGGCTCGCTTCGAGCTTCTGCACGATCAAGTTGTCGTTCTCGCCGGCTTCTATGAAGCGGCCGTCGTCGCGCAGCGTGTGGCAGGCGACGAGCGCTTCGGCGCGAGGCAGCGCGGCGATCCACTCGAACGTCTTGCAGCCGCCTTCCATGACGAGCTCGTTGAACGCGTCGCGCGTGCCCGACGTCGGCGGCGGGCCGAGCACCTCGATCGGGTCGTTGGGGAGGCCGGTGTTGATCTCGGACCATCGCGTGTACGGGTTCGGCACGAGCTTTTGGGCGCCCGAGGGGTCCGGCACGTTCTTCGCAAGCGCGAGATAGACGTCGCGCAGCGCGAGCCGGTATTGGGGCGCCGTCTTGGCGTTGGCCAAGACGATGCCGTCGTAGCCGATCTTGATCTCGACGATCTCCGTGACACCGTTGCGCGCGCAGTCTTCGACTTCGCTGGCCGTGATCCGCCGCGACGCGTTCGCGATGTCCGGATGCTGGACGCCCACTCCGGCGCAAAAGGCCTTGATGCCGCCGCCCGTGCCCGTCGACTCGATCTTCGGCGTCTTGAAGCCCGCATTGCGCCGGCCGAACCGTTCCGCGACCACGGTCGCGAATGGATAGACGGTCGATGAGCCGACGATGCTGATGTAATCTCGCACGGCCTGCGCGTGGGCTTGGCCGGCCGCCGCTGCGCCGAGCGCCGCGAGCAACGCTGCTGCGAGCCGGCGGCCCAGCAGATTGTGTCGAGCACGGTTTCGCATGCACCCTCCGAGTCGCTTGCGCGACCCACGAGAGCCGCGCGGCAGTTAGGACTACGCCGGGACCAGACTAAACCGACAGTGTTAAGGATTTGTTGCAGCCCGGGTTTCGCAGGGCCGCCCACGGCTCGCGGCGATGGCGGAGCCCGCGGCACCGAGCAGCGCCGCTCGCCCGGCGCGCGCGGCGATCACGAGCTCGTCTCCACGCGCCGGGCGCCCTGCTCGAGCTGCACCTCGATGTTCTTGATGCCGATGTGGCGCACGTCCCTGCCGTGCACCATGAAGATCACGTACTCGCAGATGTTCTTCGCGTGGTCGCCGATACGCTCGAGCGCGCGCGCCATCCACATCATGTCGAGAACGCGCTTGATCGCGCTCGGGTCCTCGGTCATCAGCGCGATGCTCTGCCGATAGATCGAGTCGTACTCCTCGTCGACGGCGTTGTCGGCCTTGACGATCTCGAGCGCGGCCTTCGTGTCGAGGCGCGCGAACGCGTTCAGCGCGCCGTTCACCATCTGCTTCACGTGGCGCCCGAGGCTACGCAGCTCGCGGTAGTTCGTGGGCGGGCGCTCGACGCTCGCGAGCCGCGCCGCAATCACGCCCAATTTCTCGGCCTCGTCGCCGATGCGCTCCAAGTCCGTGATCGTCTTGATGATGGCGATCACGAGGCGCAGATCGCCGGCCGTCGGCGCGCGCGTGGCGAGGATGCGGCTGCACTCCTCGTCGATGCTCACCTCCATGCGATTGACCTTGACGTCGTCCTCGGCTACTTGCAGCCCGAGCCGGCTGTCGCCCTCCGACAGCGCCTTGATCGCCCGCTCGAGCTGCTCCTCGACGAGACCGCCCATCGACAGCACGGCGTTGCGCACCCGCTCGAGGTCTTCGTTGAAGCGGCGCGAGATGTGATGGCCGAGATCTTCGACTTCCATGGGGCGAGGAGTCCTCCCTTGCCGCCTGACTATAGTACGGCCCGCCCGGCGTCGCCACGAAACACCACGCGATCCCTCGGAAACCGGCAGCTGAACGTGCTGCCCGCCCCTTCCTGGCTCGCAATCGCGAGCTCGCCCTCGTGACGCCGTAGCGCGTGCTTGACTGTCGCGGGCCATCTCCCTGATCGCCCCGTCGTCCTCCACTACGAGGATCTGCCGTGCGTCATCGGCAGCCCGCGGCCACTGCGAGTCGCGACAT
>JBBIJV010000224.1:0-5128 GCA_037445815.1 Rhodospirillaceae bacterium | reverse complement strand
GCGGCCGGCGTCGACGTACGACAGGTGGATCACGTCGCTTCCGTCCACCACCACCGACGGGTACCAGCCGACGTCGCTGCCGTCGCCGCCGTCGACCACCACCGGATCGAGGAAGATGTTGTTCTGTAAGTCGAATCTGGCCAGCTTGAGGTCGCCGCTCAAGCGGTCGTAGTAGGCGATCACCGGCGCGCCGTCGCTCATCCGCGCCGAGGCGATGAACAGCGCCACCGACTCCGGCACCTCCGGCGGCGGCGCCTCCGGGTCCTCGGGCGGCATCGCCGCCTCGTCGACGATGAACAGGCTCCAGTCGGAGGTCTGCGTCGGCCGCGGCACCGCCGAGGACGGCCACGTCGGGCTCGGCGGTGCTCTTGTCGAAGCCGCGCGGCAAGAGTCGATTGTCCTTGACGTAGCGCACGGCGTTCAGCAATCCCGTCGTCACCGCGCCGCGGCCGTCGACCATGATCGACTCGTAGATCTGCACCTGTTCGGGCGCCGTCACGATTTCGTAGTGCGGCTCATAGCGCGCCGCGTCCTCGTCGTTGTCGTTGCCGGCGATGCTGCCATCGGGCCGGGCGGCGCCGGACTCGAACACGACGCGGCCGGCTGCATCGCGCACGACGACGTGCAGCCAAGCCCGCCGCGATGGGTACGCCGTCGGCAGCTTGTGTCCCGTCGTGCTGGCGACTTCGAGCGCGAGCTCGAGGCCGGCCGGCGTGAGCCGCGCCGCCGCGATCGTCAGGGTCCCCGCGCGCGAGCTCAAGAACCGGCGCGTCTCCTCGGCGGCCGCCTCGAGCTCCTGCGGAAGCGCCGTCACGCCGAGCTCGCCGCGATGAGTGCGGAGGATGTCGAGCATGAAGGCGTTGCTGCCCACAAACGTGTGGCGCGAGACGCCGGGCCGAGGCTGGCCGAGCACGGAAGAGATCGGCGCTTCGCCCGCGACTTGCGGCATGTGGCAGCTCTGGCAGCTCGCCGTCGCACGGTATTCGCTGTGCAGCCACTCGCGATACGGCACCTGCTCGGGCAACGTGCCGATCGTTTGCCCCGCCTCGTCGAGCGCCGTCGTGTACAGGGTGTGGCAGGTCGCGCAGATCTCCGACTGCTGGATGTGCGAGCCGAAGGTCGGCGTCAACGTCGCCGCCGAGCGCATCAGCGCCTGGCGGCCGGCGTCGACGTCGTGCGGCCCGAACGCGACGCGGCCCGTCGCGCGCGCGGGCTCGATGGCAAATCCGCCGTCGAAGCTCGCGTGCTCGCCGAGATTCTCGGCGGAAATCTGGTGACAGACGCTGCACGAGACGCCTTCGAGCGCGAGCGAGTGCTGCGGTGCCGCCGGTGCCAAGTTCGCGAACACCTGCCCCTGCCCGCCCGCCGCCGCGGCATCGAAGCGCGCCATCGGCATGTGGCACGTCGAGCACTTGTCCTCGATCGCGGCCTGCGCGGTCGGGTGGTCGAGCACCTCGCGGCGCACGGCAGCATGCCAGTAAGGATCGCGGGCGGCGTTCGCCATCATCGTCGGGCGCCAATCGAAGCCGAGCGAAACGTCCTCGCCCGTCGACGCCGTGATCGATGCATGACAACTGATGCACTGCGAGGCAGGCACGAACGCGCTCGCCGCGAGCTGTTGTGCCTCGCTCGCGGCGCACGTGACGAGCGCCGCGGCGACGCAAATACGAACGATTTGCAACCGCATGATTCGCCGAGCTTTTTCGAGAGACTCCGCGTCACTATACTGCCGCGCGTCGTTTGCACAACACGGAGCGGCGGTCGTGCGCTCGAGCACTTGGGTGATTGCGCTTTTCTCGCTCGCGCCTGTCGCGGCGGCGCAGCCGCTCGATCCGCGCACCGTGTACACGAACGCGTGCGCCGCCTGTCACGGCGACGACGGGCGCGGCCGCAGCGAAAGCGAGCTCGGCTTCGACGTTCCGTTGCCGGACTTCACCGATTGCGACTTCGCCGCGCGCGAGCCGAACGCCGATTGGTACGCGATCGCGCACCGTGGCGGTCCGATTCGCGGTTTCGACCGCCTCATGCCCGCATTCGGCGAGGCACTGAGCCAAGCCGAGATCGAAGCGGCGCTCGCGCGGATCCGCACGTTTTGCACCGACGCGCGCTGGCCGCGCGGCGAGCTGAATCTGCCGCGCGCGCTGTTCACCGAAAAGGCGTATCCGGAAGACGAAGCCGTGATCACGACGACGCTCGTCGGTGAAGGGCTCGACTCGGTGAGCCACGAGTTCGTCTGGGAGCAGCGCTTCGGGCCGCTCAATCAGATGGAGATCAAGCTGCCGATCACGCGCGCCGATCTCGGCGAGCCGCAAGGCTGGAAGAGCGGCACCGGCGATCTCGGCATCGGCGTGAAGCACGCGCTCACCCACAGCCTGGAGCGGGGCTCGATCCTCGCGATCGGCGGCGAGCTCGTGCTGCCGACGGGCGACGAGGCCAAGGGCTTCGGCAATGGCACGACCGTGCTCGAGTCGTCGGTGATGTACGGCAAGATGCTGCCCAAGGACTCGTTCCTTCAGGTGCAGGGCATCCTCGAGTTTCCGAACGACTCGTCGTTCGAGGACGAGCTCGTCGCGCGCGCCGTCATCGGTCGGACCTGGACCGCCGATGCGCCTTTCGGGCGCACATGGACGCCGATGCTCGAGGTGCTTGCGGCGCGCGAGCTCACGGGCGGCGCCGAGACGGAGTGGGACCTCGCGCCACAGCTCCAAGTTTCTTTGAACAGACGCCAGCATATCCTTGGCGCGATAGGGATTCGTCAGCCCATCACCGACCGTGGCACGCGCCCGACCGAGCTCGTCTTTTACTTGCTCTGGGATTGGTTCGACGGCGGCGTTCTCGAAGGCTGGTGAGAGAGCCGGGTTTCGGCCCGCGCCAAAACGACCTCGCCGCCGTGTGCTTTGCGCCGCGAGCGGCGGCCTCAACGCTCGACGGCCGCCACGAAATCGGGTAACGCTCGGCCGCCCGTCCAGAGCCCGTAGGCTCGCGGCGATCGCCCGCCAAGCGTGGCGACGCTAACCTCGTCGATGGCGGCCGTGGCGAGCCGTTGCAGCTGCTGCAACGTCACTCGCGCAGCGAGCTCGGCCTGAAGCTTGACGGCCGTCGCATAGATCGGCACGTCGATCGTCCGGCGCACGAGGTCGTCGAGCGGCTTGAGCTCGAGCTCGATCGGCTCGCCTTCCACGGTGACGTACAGCGTCCGCGGAAGCTCCTGCGGCGCCGCCACGAAGCCTCGGTCGAGCGTCGTCGCAACGCCGACCCACAGGTAGTATTCGCGAACGCCTTGCCGGTTCGTCTCGAACGGGCCCACATAAAGATAGTCGCGCGCGCTGCGCGAGTAGCGCGGGTCCGTCCGCGCGAACACGAGCGGCTCCCTAGCGCTCGTCAAAGTCATTCCGGCGCGCTCGTCGAGCCGCTCGACGATTGGAGTCCCGGCGCAAGCTGCGAGGCTCGCCGCCGCGAGGAGCACTCCGTAGAACCGGCGCGCGGATCGCGGCATGGTCAGAAGTCCGCGCGATAACCGAGGTTGACGAACTCGCCTGTCGCCTTTTGCTCGCCGCCGGAATCCGCCCGCGTGAGCCGGTCGGCGCCAACTTCGATCTCGAGCCGATAATGCCGCGAGGTATTGAGCAGCAATCGCAGCGACGGCGTCACCGTTTCGCGGCGGCGGCCCGTCGTCGGGCTGTCCCAGAGCCCGAGCCGCAAACGCGGGTTGACGCGCAGCTTGCGCCCTACGGGGAGCCGCAGATCCCACGTGAGCTGCGAGCTCGTGAACTCGGCGGACTCGCCGACGCGCACGTTGAAGATGCTGACGTCGCTCGTCGCGAACAGCGCAGAGCCGACGAAGCTCGCGGAGTAGTAGGTCTGCGCGCCTGTGCCCGGGATCGCGGCGACGCCGGCCGACGCGACGCTGTCGCCGATCTCGGTGCGCGTCACGTCCGCATTGACCTGCCAGCGCTCGGCGATCGGCGTCGCGAGGCCGAATACGACCGTGCGGCTGTCGGCCGTGCGCTCGCGCGCGATCTGCCGAATCTCGTCCTCGGTCCACACGAGCAGCAGCTCGTCGATCGTGCTAACGGGTTGGCCGATGAGCGCGTTGCGCGTCGTCAGCACGGGGCTCGCCCGCTGGTCGAAGAGCGCCGTGAGCGTCAGGCGTTTGCCGAGCCGCCAGGTGCCGAACACGAGCGCGGTGTTGAGCTCGCCGTAGTCCACCTCGTAATCCACCACGCCGGTGATGCTGCGGCGCTCGTCGAAGTAGCGCACGTCGACGCCGACGGCGCGCCGATCCGCGATGCCGTCGATGGTCTGGCTCGACACGAACGGGCTCACGGTCCAATCGCCCACGAGCTGCTCGAAATCGACGGCCAGGCCAACGAACTGGCGGTTCGTCTCGACGGAGCTGCGCGTCGACTCCACGGGGAACCCCGTCATCAAGTGCAGGCGCCGCGCCGGCGCCCAGTTGTAGGTGGCGTGCGCCCCGTCGAAACGGCCGAGCACGCCCCAATTGTGCAGCGTCTGGCGGCCGAAGCGCAGCGACCAGTCCTCCTGCACGCCGGAGACATCGAGATATGCGTACGAGACGCCCTTGCGGTCGCCGCGGCCGCCCTCCTCCTCGCCGATCAGGTCGTGCAGGTGATTGACGCTGATGCGGCCGCGCCAGTCGAGGGCCGTGCCGCTCGAGCTCACGCTCCAATCGAGGTCCGTGAACAGCGCCGAGAGCGTCGTGATCTCCGGTTGGTCCTCGTCGAAGCGATTGAGATCGCGCCGATAGTACTGCGACACGCCCGTCGCGAACTCCCATTTGCGCTCGGCCGCGTCGGCCGTCCGCAGGCGCTCGCGCGGTGCCGTCGCAGCTGCGGTGACGAGACCGGCCAGGCGCTGCCGCACGCGCGGCGCAGCGTCGTGCTCGGGGTAGTCGGCGAGAAAGCGCCGATACTCGGCGGCGGCGTGCGCCGTTTGGCCGTTCTTCTCGCGCGCGAGCCCGAGATTCTCGCGGGCTTCCGCAGCGTGCTCGCCGGGCGTCTGCGTGAGCCGCGTATAGTTGCGGATCGCCAGGTCGTAGTTGCCGGCGACGATGGCGGCGCGCGCCTCAGCGAGCAATTCGTCAACGCGCTCCGGCGGCAGGGGGCCG
>JBBIJV010000223.1:0-5135 GCA_037445815.1 Rhodospirillaceae bacterium | reverse complement strand
GCTCGGCGGCGCCGCCCGAGACCGGTAGCGCGACGACGCTCGCGCCGCGGCCGCTCCGCCGCTGCGAGAGCCACGGCAGGAACTGCTCGTGCGGCATCGGCTTGCCGATGCCGTACCCCTGCGCGTGCTCGCAGCCCAAGGCCGCGAGCCGCGCGATCGCGGCCTCGTCCTCGACGCCCTCGGCGACGACGCTCAAGCCGAGCTCGTGCCCGAGCGCGATCGTCGAGCGCAGGATCGCGTCGTCTTTCGGATCGTCGGCGCGCATCACGAACGCCTTGTCGATCTTGAGCTCGTCGACGGGCAAGCGCTTCAGCTGCGACAGCGCCGAATGCCCCGTGCCGAAGTCGTCGATGGCGAGCCTGAAGCCTAGCTCGTGGATGCAGTTCACGACGGCGAGCGACTTGTGCACGTTGTGCATGATCGCGCTCTCGGTCACCTCGAGCGTCAGCGCGTGCGGTGCGAGCTGATGCTTGTGCGTGAGCTCGAGGAGAAAGTAGGGCAGATACTCGTCCGTCAGGTCGTCGACCGAGATGTTGACGGCCATGGATAGCACCACGCCCTGATTGCGCCACGCGGCGCAGCGCGCGACGGCCTCGCGCAGCACCCAGCGCGTCAAGTGCGCGATGCTGCCGGCTTGCTCGATGGCCGAGATGAACGCGTCGGGAAACAAGAGGCCCAGCTCCGGGTGCTGCCAGCGCACGAGAGCCTCGGCGCCGTAGATGTCGCCCGTCGCAAGATCGAGCTTCGGCTGCACGTAGAGCTTGAGCTCGCCGTCGCGCAGCGCGCGCGGAAAGTCCCCGACCATCTTGATCTGCTCGAGCGAGCGGTCGTCTTGGCCCAGGCGGTAGACGGCCGCCGTTTCGTGGCGCGCGGCGGCTTCGGCACGCGCGCTCGAGGCGCGCCGGCAAAGCTCCGCGGCGTCGCGGCTGTGCTCGGGATAGCACGCGACGCCGCCCGTCACCTGGAGCGAGATGTTGGCGTTCGACAACCGCACGCCGGCCCGCAAAGCGTCGGCTTGATATTCGATCCACTCCACGGCCTCGCGTGCGTCGCGCCTCGGCAAGCCGATCACGAACTCGTGGGCGCTCATGTGCCCGAGCACGTCCGTCTCGCCGAGCCGAGCCCGCAGCGCCGAAGCCGCGAGCTTGACGACCTCGTCGCCGGCGCGGTGGCCGAGCGAGGAGACGATGCCGCCGAGCCGCTCGAGGGCGAGGCTCACGACCGCGAGCTTCTCGTAGCGCTCGACGGCGTCGCGCAGCAGGCCGACGGTCAGCTCGCGGTTCGGCAGGCCCGACAGGCTGTCGTGATGCGCCTGATGGAAGATGCGCCTCTCGCGCTCCGCGATCGCCTCCTGCATCGCGTTGAAGCTGCCGGCGAGCTCGCCGAACTCGTCGGCCGTGGCGATGTTGATCGGCTCGTTGTAGACGCCTTCGCGCATGCGCCGCGCCGCGCCCGCGAGCTCCTGCACGGGCCGCGTGACGGTTTTTGCGAGCCAGAACGAGCCCGCGATCGCGAGCAGCAGCGAGATGCCCGTCATCGCGTAGAGGAGATTGCGAACACGCCGGTACGACTCCGTCGCCGCGGACTCCGAGAGCTGCATCGCGACGTAGACGTCGTCGCCGACGTCGGTGAACGGCCGGCTCAGCGAGATGTGCTTGTCGCTGCCGACGCCCGCCCGGTGCGCGTCGGCGCGCTTCGGCTCGAGGCCGACGAGCGCGTTCGCGCGCGCGCTCTCGGGCAACGTCGAGCTCAAGATGCGCGGCGCGAGGCCAATCACGGACACGAACGAGACGTCGAGCCCCGTCAGCTCCTTTAAGTGCGCCGCGAGCGCCTCGTCGATCGGAAAGCCGAGCATGACCCACGCGCGCAGATCGGGCGCTCGCAGCGGCACCGTCACGGTTTGGTACGGAACGCCGCCGATGACGATCACGCGCTGCCGCGTGCCGTCCTCGAGCGCGGCCGGGGAGACGCCGGGGAATCCGGCCACGGGCCGCTCGTCGGCCGTCGAGCTCACCTTCACGGTGCCGTCGAGGTCGAGGAGCGCCGCAACGCTCGCATCCACACGGTTCGCGTGGTTGCGCAGCGCCGAGCGAATCGTCTCGTCGTCCCCGCTCGCGACGGCCTGCTTGAACCCGAAGTCGGAGACGAGCACGTTGACCGTTCTGAGCAGCAGGTCGGCGCGATACTGCATGTACTCCGTGAACAGCACGCCGGCGAGGCCCACGGTGCGCTCGGCCTTCGCGTCCGCGTCGCGCGCGATGACGTCGAGCACGGGGAACAGCGTCACGAGCTGCGTCGCGACCACGAGGGCCACCGCGAGCAGCAAAATTCTGTGACGAAAGCCGAATTGTTTCATGAGGTTGTCGATGGTACGGGCCCGTCCGCGGGGGTTGTGTGCGGCCGTTCACGGTTGCCGCCGGTGCCGCGACCTAACATCTCGTTCCTCATCTATGGCGAATCCGCGAATGGGAACGAAGGCCGTCCGCCGTGCCGGTTTGCTCGGCTCGGCGCTGACCGCGCTCGGTGCGGCGGCACCGTGCCCGGCGGCCGTGCTCGAGGTCGCCGTCGTCGACGAGAACGGACGCGGAATCGAGAACGTCGCGGTCCAAGCGACGGCGGCCGATGCGGCGATCGAGCCGGGCGCGACGGCCGCCGCGGCCGAGAGGTCGGAGCCCCGGCGCTCGGCGATCATGGATCAGCGCGATTACGAGTTCGTGCCGCACGTGCTCGTCGTGCAGACCGGCACGTCGGTGACGTTCCCGAACAGCGACGACGTGAGCCATCACGTCTACTCGTTTTCCGAGGCGAAGACGTTCGAGCTCGCGCTGTACAAGGGCGACGCCTATCCGCCCGTCGTCTTCGATCGGCCCGGCGTCGTCGTCGTCGGCTGCAACATTCACGACGGCATGCTGGGTTACATCCGCGTCGTCGATACGCCGCACTTCGCGGTGACCGACGAGCGCGGCGTCGCCCGGATCGACGGCGTGCCGAGCGGAGCCTACGTCATAGAAGCGTGGACGCCGCGCGCGCGTCCGGAGGGGCTGCCTGGCCCCAAGCGCGTCGAGGTCGCCGGCGCATCGACGTCGGCCGAGCTCAGCGTGACGGGCCGTCTCGCTCCGGCGCACGCGCACGTCGCCTCGAGCTTGAAATGGGACCGCTACTGAGGCCCCTGCTCGGCGCCCTGGCGCTCGCCGCGGCGTCCGCGTCGGCGCAGAGCGACCGCCACGAGCTGTTCTTGGATGCGTCGGCGGGCTACGTCTCCGCGTCGAACGATTTCGGCGCGTGGACGGACGGCACGTTCGGCAAGCTTCGGCACGCCGCCGACGGCTTCACGGGGTTTCGCCTGTTCGGCGAATACCACGGCCGGATCACGCCGACCTTGCGCGCGCGCGTCGTCGCCGACTACGTCGACGATGCGTCGCGCGGCCTCGACCTGACCGAAGCCGTCATCGACTGGCGGCCGATCCCGCGCTCGCGCAATCGGCATCAGCTGCGCTTCGGCGCGTTCTATCCGTCTTTCTCGCTCGAGAACGGCGACCGCGGCTGGCAAAGCCCGTTCACGTACTCGTACTCGGCGATCAACACTTGGCTCGGCGAGGAAATTCGGCCGTTCGGCGCCGAGTGGTCGCTGCGCAGGCGGCTCGAGGGCTTCCGCAGCCACCACGAGATTGGCGCGTTCGCGGCGGCGTTCTACGGCAACGATCCGGCCGGCACGCTGCTCTTCTGGCGCGGGTGGTCGCTGCACGACCGGCAGACGCGCCTGAGCGACGAGCTCTCGATTCCGCGCCTGCCGTTCACGGCGACGCCGCAGCGCCTCCGCCCTTTCGAGGAGATCGACGATCGCGCGGGCGCCTACGCCGGCGTCGAGTGGCGCTACGGCCGGCGCGCGCTCGTGCAGCTCGCCCGCTACGACAACCGCGCCGATCCGTACTCGTTCTCGGACGGGCACTGGGGCTGGGGCACGGATTTCGATCACATCGCCGTGCAAGTGAGCCTGCCCGCGGAGCTCGGGCTCGTCGCGCAGCGGCTCGACGGCGCGACGGAATGGATTCCCGGCGCGCAGGCCGACGGGACGTTCGCCCCGTGGGCGTTCTTCGCGCACGACGAGATCGAGTCGCGGTTTTTGCTGCTGACGCGGCGGCTCGCCAAGGCGCAGCGTCTCTCGCTGCGCTACGACACGTTCTCGATCGAGCGGCCCGCAGCCGTTCCCGTGCTGCGCTCCGACGGCGGCCATGCCTGGACGTTGAGCTATCGCATCGAGCCGACGCAACGATTCGGCGGCGGGATCGAGTGGTTGCGCATCGATTCGCGTCGCGACCTGCTGCCTATGTTCTACGCGACGCCGCCCGCGCACACGGAAGACCAACTCAGGCTGCAATTGTCCTATCGGCTCGCCGCGCCGGCGCGCTGAGGCGCCGTTCGCTCGGGCGGGCGGTGCGGTGCCCGCGGCCGCTCGCTCGCTTCCCCACCTCGGCTCCATCCAAGCCGAGGGCGTCGGCGTGGATCCGCTCGAGGTCATCCTTCGCCGGTCACCGACGGCGACTCGACACTGACTCGGCTGCGGCGCCCGAAGCGGCGCCAAGCGAGCAGCGGCAGCAGCACGAGCGAGGGCCAACCGAGGGCCCCGGCACCGCCGTCGTCGAAGACCCGGGCCGCTTTCATCTCGGCCTCGGCGCGCCAAGCGGCATTCGGGCGCGAGGGCTCGGGCTGCGCTCCGTCGACGGGGCGGAGCGTTGCAAATTTTGCAACGTTGGGCTCCTTAGCCGAGAGTTTGGAGCGCGGCCCAGGGTGGTCGTCAGGTCTTCGTCGCTCGAGCGTGCCGAGTGGCGCGCCCGATGAGCTGCGGCAAGTCCACGACCGTCGCGCGAGCCTGCTCGCAGAGCCAGTCGCGCAGCGCGGCGATGCCGCTTTCCTCGTGCCGCTCGGGATGGCAGACGACGAAGTACTGAAGCGGCGACGGCGCCGCGACGGGAAACGGACAAACCACGCGGCCGGCGCGCAGCTCGTCGGCGCTGCGAGCCGAGACCGCGCAGGTCGATCGTGGCGGCTCCCTGCGTGCCGTTGTTCACGTTCTGGCCGTCGCTCGGCACCGTGATCGGGAGAAGCCGCAGCATCTTCTCGATCTCGGGCTCCTG
>JBBIJV010000222.1:0-5209 GCA_037445815.1 Rhodospirillaceae bacterium | reverse complement strand
GCGGGCCCGCCGGTCGTGGCGTACGCCCCGGCGTCGAGCGCGTCGGCGACGCGTACCTGGCCGCGCAGCGGATAGCCGTCGCTCGCGGCGTAGAGGCTCGCGAGCTGGCTCGACTGGCCGAACAGCACGACCGTGGGGAACGATGCCACCTCGGCCGTCACGAGCCCGCGGCGCGCGGCCTCGGCAAGATACTCCGGGTTCGTGGCGTCGTTCGCGCGCAGCCGCAGGTCGGCAGCGAGCACTCCGGCCGCTTCGCGCGCCACGCTGGAGCTCACGCGGTCGATGAAGAAGCCGACGCTCGTGATGGCCGCGACGGCCACGGTCAACGCCAGCATGAGCGGGGTGAGGCGACCCGCGCGCAGGCCCCTCAGGAAGCTCCGTGCGGCGAGGCGCCAGGCTTTCATCCGGCGACGTCTCCCATACGCCGAGGAGCCGCTAGTGTATCGCGCACGTGCGGCGCTGCGCTGGACGGGGCTTCGCGTACCCGGACCGAAAACAAGCCAACGCACGGTATTAGCCTCGTTTTAACGGTTAAACAAACCGTAGTTAACTTACCGTTTTCCTTGCGAAATGTAGTCTCTGCCGCATCGCTCGCGCCGTGCGTACTTGCTGCTCGGGTACGTGCTGCTCGGGCGGCTCTTCAACACGTCCACAAGAACGGAACAAACCGATGAGACATCGAAGCATGCTGGCCTGGTCCGCGGCGATGGCGCTGCCGGCGGTTACGCCGTCCGCACTCGGCCAGCAGAACGACACGACGCCCGAGGAGCTCTACGTCATCGGGCAACGGCTCGAGGAGACGACGCCGCAACGGCTCGCGAAGTTCGGCAATCGGCTCGAAACGTTCACCGCCGAGGACATCAAGCTCGGCGGTTTCGACGACCTGTCGCAAGGCTTGCAGTTTCTCGTGCCGGGCCTCTACGTGGCGCCGAAAAGCGGGCCGTTCGACTACATGAACTGCTCGCTGCAAGGCTCGCGCTGCGAGGATGTACTGTGGCTCGTCGACGGCGTGCGGACGAACAACCGCCTCTACAACACCACGGCTCCGCTCGACACGATTCCGGCGCACCTAGTCGAGCGCGTCGAGGTGCTGTACGGCGGGCAGGGCATTTTCTACGGCACGCAGGCCGTTTCGGGCGTCGTCAACATCGTGACGAAATCGTTCTCGAGCGATCCCACGGGAAGCGTCGGCTTCGGGCTCGACGAGTACAGCGGCACACATTTGCTCGGCGACTATCGCTTCTCTGCCGGCGACCACCAGTTCGCGCTCTATGCGTCGAAGGATGAATCCGACGGCTTTCAGCCGTTCCGCGCCGAGGACTATCAGCCGAGCGCCACGGATCGCGAGCGCGGCTATGACGTGCTTTCCGTCGGCGTGAAGTATGCCTACGACTTCACGGACGACTCGCGCTTGACGTTGTTCTATGAGCGCACGGACAACGAGCTCGACAACTTGTTGCCGTATCGAGTCGCATCACGCAACAACGCACGCGTCGAGGACTGGGTTACCGCGAAGTGGGACTACGCGGTCGGCGACAACGTCGACTTGTACGTGAAAGCGTACTGGCATGACTGGGATACGAAGTGGGACGACATTCGCAACGACCTCGACGCGAACGGCGCCATGACGGGCACGCAGACGACGTTGTTCAAAGACGCGTTCTGGGGGTTCGAGGACTACGGCGTCACGGCGCTGACGGAGATTCACCCGGGCGGGCCCGTGGACTTCGCCGTCGGCTACGACTACCAGCGGTTTTGGGGCAACGACGAAGTCTGGCTCATCCTCGACAAGACCGAAACGGCGCATGCGCTGTATGCGCAGGTGCGCAGCTCCGACAGTTTCTCCAGCAACTCCGACGTCGCGTTCGGCGTGCGCTACAACACCACGAGCGGCAACGCCGACGCGACGGTCTGGACCCTGAGCGGCCGGCACGCGCTCACGAGCTCGCTCTACGTCAGGGGTCAGCTTGGCACGTCGTTCCGCCTGCCGGATGCCGAGGAGCTCTACTTGCGCGACTGCTGCGAAGTAGGCAACCCGAACCTCGAGCCCGAGAAGAGCGGCAACCTCGAGGCCGCGCTGGGCGGTACTGCCGACGTCGCGGCGGGGCTCGCGTGGGAGGCAATTCTTTTTCGGCGCAGGATCGACGACATCATCGACATCGATTTCGACAACCCGGCGTTTCCGGACGGTATCTTCGCCAACTTCGACGAGACGGTCGAGTTCGACGGCTGGGAGCTCTTCGCGAACCTCGCGCTGACCGATGCGCTCAGCTTGATGCTCGACTACACGAGCAACGACGCGCGTTTCGAGGGCTCGGAGCTTCAGCTACCGAACGTTCCGGAGACCGTCGTCAAAGCCGGCGTGACGTACGCGAGTCCAGAGAACCGTTTCGAGCTCAACTTTTCCGTCGTCAACGTCGGCGACGTGGCGCAGAGCGTGAGCACGCTCGGCCGCAACGAGTACGGCGACTACACGGTGGCCGAAGCAGGAGCGGCGTTCTACCTCGATATGGAGCGCCGGCATCGAATCGGAGTGCGATTCGAAAACCTGTTCGACGAGGAGTACGCGACGGGTCTCGGCCGCGGAACGCGCGACGCGGACGGCTCGTCGTACTTGTTCCGCTACCGCGGCGCGCCGCAATCGGTGCACGCCACGTATACGTACGCCTTCTGACTTCGAGACCGGAGCGGCGCATGCTCGCCGCCGCCGGGGTCGCACGCCGGTGCGCCGGCTAACGGATTCCGGCGAGGCCCTCCGTGAGCTCGATGTTCGTGCCCCAGGGATCCTTGATGAAGGCGATCGCGATGCCGAGCGCGGGCACGGTGCGATACGACACCGTCAGCGGGATCCCGTCGGCTTCGAGCTTCTTCGTGAACGACTCGAGGTCGCGCACCTCGAAGCCGATGTGATCGAGGGCTCGCCCCTGCGTGGCGGCGGTGGGCGTCGGCGAGGGCGAGAAGCTCAACGTGACGCCCGGCAGCTCGGCCGTCACGAAGGCGCGGCCCGGCGCCGCGGGTTGCGCGACGGCGCCGAATACCTTTGCGTACCAGGCCTGCATCTGTGCTTGCTGCTCGCCGAAGAAGTGCACGTGGTGCAATTGAATCGGTGATCGCTGGCCTTTGACTTCGACGAGCTCGACCTTGACGTCCTCGGGTCCGAGCGCAAACGCGATGTTCGTCGTGGGGCTCGCCGCCGCGATGTCGTCGGCGACCGCGACGTTCGCCGCTACGGACTCCCTCGTGATCATCTTGAAGCCGTTCGCCTTGATCTTCGCGACGACGGGCTCGAGCGCGGGCACCGAGAAGCCGATGTGATTCACCGTGCTGCCGATCGTGCCTCCCGTCGGCGCCTGCATCGGGCGGAAGAACAAAAACACGTTCGGAAAAGTAATCACCTCGAGCTGGTTCGTCCCGACCGTCGCGAGCTTGCCGCCCAACGTCTCGACATAGAAACGCTTCTGCGCCGCCATGTCCGTCGTATTCAAGTGATGGTGCCCGTACACCACGGGCCCCTCCGCGGTAATCGTCTGTCCGAGCGCAGCCTGCGCCGCGAAGAGCACGAGGAGAGCGGCGAGCTCCAGGACGAACGGTCGCATACGAATACCTCCGTGGCGGCTGGCGAAGCGGCAGGGACGCGATGCCGCGCCATTCTAGCCGCAAGTGCGACACGCACGGCGATTGCCACCGACGGCACTGACTGGACGGCGGGCGGCCGCCGCCGCTCGGAGAACCACGCCGGCCGACGGCCGCGATCCGGACGGCGGGCACACGCTATCTCAAGACCCTAGAGACAACTCGTTCAATCTTTGGCTGCGCTAAGTCTTTCTTGGGCGCCGCCGCATGTTTCTATAGGGGGAAGAGGACTAGTGTGCGCTCCATCGGGTATACGGAGGCGTGCCATGAAGACTCTGCCAATGCTGACGGTCGCGATGCTGCTCGGCGCTTCGAGCGCCGCCGCGGTGGCGGGCGAAGATCCTGCCGTCGCCACGATCACGGTGACGGCCAAGCGGGCGCCCTTGCCGGCCGCGCCGGCCGAGAGGACGGCCCCGAAGGCGTCCGTCCTGATTGCGACGCCGCTGCCGAGCGACATGCCGGAGATGGAAATCGACGGTCACATGACGCCGATCCACTTCGCTTCGGCACCCGCGATCTCGCACGATGCGTTGTAGGGTGATCGAGCGGCGGCGCCGGTGCGCGTCGCCGCTGCCGGGCGCCTAGACGGCCGGCCGCGGGCTCGATCTCAAAAGCTGGATGCCGGGCCCGTAAACATTGGAACAGTGCGGCCCGCGGCCTCCTCGTGGGCGCCTCGAACGAGCGTTCGCGGCATCGCGAGCCGCGGAAATCTCCTTGTCTCGCCCCTGCTTACGCGCTGACTGTAGCCATTCGCCGACAGGTCGCCCCGGCCGAAGAAAATATGTAAAAGCCAACCAACTCTCGGATCAAAGTGCCGAGGGGTGCCTAGACTTCGTCGATGAACGCCGCACTCTAGGGCGACGATGCCGAGATAACCACGAAGCAATCGAATGGCGGCCAAGTTCGGGGAAGGGGAGAAGACGAAAGCACCGCGCGAGCGCCCGCCCGCCGAGGAGCGGCCGGGGTCAGCCTCGAGCAGCGATACGCTCCCGCCGACGCCTCTTCGCGATCTTCTGGCTTCGGGCGGCGCCAACGTCTTCGTGCTGTCGGTGGACCCGGAGCTCATCGAGACGGTGCAGCGTGCCGCGGGCGAGCACTATCCCGTGTTCGTCGTCGCGCAATGGGCCGAGCTGCAAGCGGAGATCCGGTCGGGCCGCTGCGGCATCGCGTTGCTCGACGGCGATCTGCTCGGCATCGAGCTCGCGCGGCGCATCGGCGAGCTCGGTGCGCATCCGGATCGCGTCGTCGTGCTCGTCGCGGCGCAGCGGCCGCGCGCCGAAGGGCTCATGACGCTGCTGTCGGAGCGCAAGATTCACCGGTTGCTGATCAAGCCTTCCGCGCCCGGCATCACGCGGCTCCTCATCGAGTCGGCCGTCAAGCGGTGCCTACAGCTGCGCGAGCGCAACAGCGGAGACGCGGCGCTCAGTGACCGCCGGTTCCCCCCGCCGCGCCGGGCGAAACGGGTGCCCACGTGGGTCTTCACGGCCGCCGGCCTTGCGCTGCTCGTCGGCGTCGGCGTCGGCGTCGCGACCGCGCTTGCGTCTTGGTGGCGCGCGGCGCCGTCCGCGACAGCTGC
>JBBIJV010000221.1:0-5316 GCA_037445815.1 Rhodospirillaceae bacterium | reverse complement strand
CTCGGAGCGCGTCGTCGTGCACACGACGCTGCTCGGCGGCGGCTTCGGTCGCCGGCTCGAGGTCGACTTCATTCCGGCGGCCGTCGAAGCGGCGCGCGCCGCGAACGCGCCGGTGAAGCTGCTCTGGACGCGCGAGGACGACACGACGCACGACTACTACCGACCGCCGTACCGGCACCGGTGCACGGCGGCGCTCGGCGCCGACGGGTCGATCGGCGCGTGGAAGCTCGAGATCTGCGGACCGTCGGTCACGAGCCGCTGGGCGCCGGCCGTGGTCGAGCAGATGATCGATCCCTTCGTGCTCGAGGCCGCGACGAACTACCCCTACGACGCCGACAACGTGCTCGTGACGTACTTGCAGCACGAGATCGGCATCGACGTGGGTTACCTGCGCTCCGTGAGCCACGCGACGAACTGCTTCGCTGCGGAATGCTTCATGGATGAGCTCGCGAACGCCGCAGGACAGGACCCTGTCGCGTTCCGCTTGGCGCGGCTTTCGCGCCAGGCCGAGCCGCGCTGGCGGCGCGTGCTCGAGCGCGGTGCGCAGCGGGCAGGCTGGGGCCGCGCGCCGGCCGGCCGTTTCCAGGGCGTGGCTTTGATGGAGGGCTACGGCACGTATCTCGCGCTGTTCGCCGAGATCGCGCTCGAGAACGACAAGGTGCGCGTGCACAAAATCAGCGGCGCTGTCGACATCGGCCAGACGGTGAACCCATCGATCGTCGACGCGCAGATCCGCGGCGGCATCATCTTCGGCCTGTCGCAAACGCTGTGGGGCGACATCACGATCGAGAACGGCGTCGTGCAGCAGAGGAGCTTCGACACTTACCGGCTGTTGCGCATCAACGAGGCGCCGGAAATCGACGTCGAGATCATCGCGAGCGGCGAGGCGCCGGGCGGCATCGGCGAGCCGTCGACGGCGCTCGTGGCGCCGGCGCTCTATAACGCGATTCACGCGGCGACGGGCCGGCGGCTGCGCTCGCTGCCGCTCGCGCGGCACGGGCTCGCGTAGCGCGCTGCCGACGGCTCGCGTCGTCTCCGCCGCAGGCCGACGGTCAGTGGTTCCCGGCCTGGAGACAGTCGAACTCGTACGCGTGGTGATCTTTGTACTGCGTGATCCAGAGGATCGGGAAGGCGAGGTAATACGCGCTCACGATGGCGCCCAGATCGGGGCGCTCGTTGCGGCGCATCGTGTAGCTCTGCTCCTCGCAGCCGTCCTTGCGCACGGTGACTTCTTGCTTCGAAAAGGCGGGCTTGCGGTCGGAGTAGTATCCGTGACCCGTGCCGACGTACTCGCCGTTCACGTAGATGCGGGCGTCGGCGTCGGAGACTCGGATGTGTGTTCCGCTCGAGCAGGCGGCGAGCAGTGCGGCGGCGGCAAGGACGATCGACTGTTTCATCGTTCATTCCCTCGGCGTTGTCGGATTCGCGCGACTCGAAGTCTACGACCTCCGTAATGAACTCAACCTGAATGCTCCTTGCTGCCCGGTGCTCACCTCGTCGACGTGCCGTCGGCCGTCACGCCCCAATACGCCGGCACGTCCCCCGGCTGCCAGCCGCCGCCGAGCGCCTGGTAGAAGTCGAGCACGGCGTTCAGCCGCTGAAGCTTGTTGTCGAGAAACGCGTTGCGCGTCGCGAACAGCGTGTTTTGCGCCTGGAGCACGGTCTGGAAGTCCGCGACGCCTTCCCCGTAGCGTACTTGCGCGATCCGAAACGCCTCCTCGGCGGCGTCGAGGCTCGAGGCCGCGACCTCGGCCTGCGCTTCGAGCAGCCTGATGTTGCTGAGCGCCACCTCCACCTCGTTGAACGCGCCGAGCACGGCGCGCCGGTAGCTCGCGAGGGCGCTCTCGACGAAGATTTTGGACCGTTCGATGTTGCGCCGGCGCGCGCCGTTGTCGAGCACCGTTTGCACGAGCGAGGCGCTGATGCCGAAGGTGCTCAGGCTCGGCGACGAGAGGATGTCGCGCAGCGCGGGGCTCGACGCCGTTGCGCTGCTCGTCAGCGAGATCTGTGGGAACAGCGAGCGGCGTGCGAGCGTCACGTTGATGGACGAGGCCCGCAGATTCAGCTCGGCCTGATAGAGGTCGGGCCGGCGCACGAGGAGCTCGGACGGCAGCCCCGGCTGTACGCGCGGCACTTCGACGTTCTGTAGCGTTTCCCCTTCGATGTCGAAGCCCTGCACGTGCCGGCCGACGAGCAGCGCCAGCGACGCGCGCGCGGCGAGGTTGGCCTGAATCAAGCTTTCTAGCGCCGTGCGCTGCTGCTCGATCTGAATCTGCTGCTGGAGCGTGTCGATCGGCACCGACACGCCCGCGTCGAGGCGCGCCTGCGCGATGCGGCCGATGACTTCCGCGTTCTCGAGGTTCTGCCGCGCCGCGACGATGCGGTCGCGAATCAAGAGCAGCTGGAAGAACGTCGACGTGGCCGTGACGAGCGTGTTCATCGCGACGTCGGCGGACAGCGCGAGCTGCGACTCGTAATCGGTCAGGTCGCGCGCATACGTGGCCGGCTTCGTCAGGATGTTGCCGTAGACGGCCGAGGCCACGATCTGCGTGTCCTCGGGCAAGTTGCCGGACGACACCGTCGAGCCGTCGACGCGCCGTGAAGCGAACGCAGTGCCGTCGCCGATCTCGACCTCCGGATTCGGCCAGCGCGCGAGCTTGGCCTCGCGCAGCGTGAGCTGCGCCGCCTCGAGATTGCGGCGGTTGTTCGCGAGGTCGAGGTTGCTCGCCTTGACCCGCTCGATGAACGCCGACAGCTCGCCGTCGTTGAAGTTGTTCCACCAATCCGTGTTCGGCCAGACGGCGGCGCCGTCGTAGACGGAGCCGAGCCAGGTTGCGGGCACGTCGGCGTCTTCGAGCGGCGGAGGCGCCATCGTTGCGCAGCCCGCGAGCAGCGCGACCGCGGCTGCCGGCATGCCGTGCGCGACCGCCACGCTGCGGCGTCGAACGATGACGGTTGCGTCACTCATTGGAGAGCGCCACCACGGGGTCGAGGCGGGCGGCCTTGCGCGCCGGCGCGAAGCCGAAGATGACGCCCGTCGCGGCCGCGCAGCCAAACGCGAGCAGCATCGGCTCGGTCGAGAACACGACGTTGACGTCGCTCGTGGCTTCGATGAGATAGCCGGCGCCGATTCCGAGCGCGACGCCGATGAGGCCGCCGATCGCCGTGACGACGATGGCTTCGGACAGGAACTGCGCGAGGATGTCGTTCTGCCGCGCGCCCGTGGCCATGCGCACCCCGATCTCGCGCGTCCGTTCCGTGACGGAGACGAGCATGATGTTCATGACGCCGATGCCGCCGACGAGCAGCGCGATACCGCCGATCGACGCGAGCAGCAGCCGGAACTGGTTCTGCGTGGCCGCGACGGTCTCGAGCAGCTCGGCGCTGTTCACGATGCGGAAGTCCTCGAGCCCGCCGTGCAGCGCCGTCATGAAGGCGCGCAGGTGCTCCTGCGTGTCGTTGATTCTGTCGATGTCGTCGACGGCCACCATGATCTGGCGCGCGAACTTCTCGCCGAACAAGCGCAAGGCGCCCGTCTTGAGCGGCACGTACACGGCGTCGTCTTGATCCTGCCCTCCGGAGCCGCCCTTGCGCGTCAGCACGCCGATCACCTGAAACGGCGTCGTTCCGATCAGGATCCACTCGCCGAGCGGGTCCTGGCCTTCCTCGAACAGCTCTTCGTACGCCGTGGCGCCGAGCACGGCCACGGCTTCGTAATCGTCGCTGTCCCGGCGCGTGAAGAACACCCCGCGCGCGAGCGGCCAGTTGCGGGCCCGGGTCAGCGCCTCGGTCGTCGCCGTCACGCGCGTTTGATAGTCGGCGTTGCCCCAGCGCACGACCTGGTTGTTCTGTAGCTCCGGCAGCGCGTAGAGCACGTTCGGCACGTTCTCGACGATCGCGTCGGCGTCGGAGAACGCGAGCGTGGAGGGCAGATTGCGCCGCTGGTTCTGTGCGCGCGCCGGCTGTAGCACGAGCATGTTCGTGCCGACCGCGGCGATGCGGTCGATTACGCCGGACTGCACGCCTTGGCCGATCGCGAGCATCGCGACGACGGACGCCACGCCGATCACGATGCCGAGCAGCGTCAGCACGGTACGGAACAGATTCGCGTGCAGCGAGCGCAGCGCCATCCGAACGGCTTCGCCCATGCCGCCGAGCAGCGACGACGCGCGCCGGCTCAAGAACAGCGCGCGCAGCTTCTCGTTCTGCTTGGGATCCGCGGCGCCTTCTTTGCGGCCGCTGTCGCGCACGATGCGGCCGTCGCCGATCTCGACGATGCGGTCGGCGTGCTTCGCGATCTCCGCGTCGTGCGTGATCACGATGACGGTGTGACCCTTGCGAGCGAGGTCCTCGAGCAGCGCCATGACCTCGGCGCCGCTCCTCGAGTCGAGCGCGCCGGTCGGCTCGTCGGCGAGGATGATGTTGCCGCCGTTCATCAAGGCGCGCGCGATCGACACGCGCTGCTGCTGGCCGCCGGAGAGCTGACTCGGCCGATGATCGAGCCGCTCGCCCAAGCCGAGCGTCGTCAGCAGCGATTCCGCCCGCACGCCGCGCTCGGCCGCGCTCAAGCCGGCATAGATGCCGGGCACGGCCACGTTCTCCTTCGCCGTTTCCGCCGGGAGCAGGTTGTAGCTCTGGAACACGAAGCCGAACGCCTCGCGCCGCAGCCAGGCGAGGCCGTCCGCATCGAAGCTCTGGATGTCGCGGCCCGCGAAGAGATAGCGGCCGCCGGTCGGCCGATCGAGGCAGCCCAAGATGTTCATGAGCGTCGACTTGCCCGAGCCCGACTGGCCCATGATCGCGATGAACTCGCCGGGATGGATCGCGAGATCGACGCCGCGCAGCGCGTGCACCTCCACGCCGCCGGCCGTCACGTACGTGCGGGAGACGTTCTTGAGCTCGATCAGCGGAATCGCGACGGTGCGGCTCGTCAAGTTCGGCCGCTCGCCGGCGTGGGCCTCGAGGCCGAGCTCCGCGGTGCCCGCCACCGAGGACATCTAGCGCCCTCGGAAACCGCCCGGGAAGTTGCCGCCGGGCATGAAGATCACGGGGTTGTTGTTGCGATTGTCGTTCTGATTCGGGTTGCTCGGGGCTGCGGCTTGGAGGATGCCGGCGACGACGTGCTCGCCTTCGGAAAGGCCCGCGATCACCTCGGCCGTGACGCGGCTCGTGACGCCGATGGTCACCTCGCGCTCGACGATCGAGCCGTCGGGATTCACCACGCGCACTTTGGCCTGCCGTGGCGCCGCCGCGGCGCGGCGCTGCGCGGCCGCGGCGTAGTCTAAAGCGCCGCCGGGCGCGCCGTCGTAGACCCCG
>JBBIJV010000220.1:0-5329 GCA_037445815.1 Rhodospirillaceae bacterium | reverse complement strand
AGCAGCCCGGCGCGGTCGTCGAGCGCCCGGTAGGCGCGCGCGAGCAGCGCGACGGCCGCGGGAGGAGCGGCGTTCTCGAGCGCTTTCAGCGCCTCGACGGCGGCCGCGGGATTGCCGGCTTGCAGCTCGAGCTGCGCGCGCGTGAGCCGTGCGGCCAGCGCGCCTTCGGGCGAGATCGCTTGCGCGAGCTCGAGCCATTGATCGCGCCGATCCTTCGCCCCCTGCAAGTGCGCGGCGTGGGCCGCGAGCAAGTAGTTCGCGAGCGGGGCGTCGGCGTGCTTCAACCCCCGCGTCAGCAAGCGCTCGCTACGCGCCCAGTTGCCCTCGATGAGCTGGGCGAGGCCGGCCGTGAGATCGCTGTCGCGGCGCCGAAGCTGACGCTCCTCGCGCGCCGCTCGCCAGCGCCGCGGGGCTTCGGCGACGCCGACGAGCGCGCGCACGAGCACGTAGCCGAGCACGAGCACGATGACGAGGCCCGGCACGGACATCTCGATCACGTAGCTCGCGAAATTGATGAGCACGTAGCCGCGGTCGGCGAGCAGAAAGTGCGCCGCGAATGCCCCGAGGAAGAGGGCCGCGACAGCGGCGACGCCGAAGCGCATCAGCGCGCTCCGTCGCGCTGCGCGCGCAGCAGGTTCAACGAGCCGCTGACGTCCGGCCGCTCCGGATCGATGTCGAAGTTGCGTAGCTCGCGCAGCAGGGCGAGCGCACCCTCGATGTCCGCGGCTGCGGCATCGAAGTCGCGCTCGAGGATCGCGATCGCCGTCTCGAGCCCGCTCGCGAACGCCTGCTCGTCGGCGCGCAGAGCCGCGATGCGCGCCAGCTCGAGCTCGATCTCGAGCTGTCTCCGCGCCAGCGCGCGCTCGGCCGCCGACATCGCTTGCGGCACGGGATCGTCGCGGCGCTCGACGCGGACGAGGTCGAGCAGCGTCCCCTTGATCGCAAGCCAGAGCCTGCCGAGGCCCGGCTCGGCCTCGAGCTTGGGATCGGGCTCGCCGGCGAGGCTCGCCGGCAGATCGGCGCGCAGCGGCAGCTCGTCGGCGCGCGCCGCGAGCCGGCCCAAGCTGAAGACGATGCCCTCGATGTCGGGGAGACGGAGGCTTCTCAGCGCGAGAAGCTCGCCGCGGATGGCCTCGCGGACCGGCGCGAGCTCCGGATTGCCGAGCTCGGCGAGGCGGCGGTCTGCGAGCTCGAGCGCCGTCGCGGCCGTCTCGAAATCGCCCGCGAGCGTGAGCTCCGTGTTCGCCACGGCGAGGTAATACTCGGCTTCGGAGAGGAGCAGCGTGCCGCGCGCGTCGAACGAGCCGCCCTGCACGGCGTCGAGCCGCTCCTCCAGCGCGGCGAAGCGGCCCGGCACCGCGTCGAGGCGCTCCGCGAGGCTCGCGTCGAATTGCCGGAGGGCCGCGATGTCCTCGTCGGCGTCATCGAGCTCGTCCCGCAACGCCCGCTGCTCGGCACGCACGCGGTTCAGCGCTTCGGCCGCGGCCGCGTCGGTCTCGTCGAGCGACACGTAGAACTGCCGGTACTGCCACCACAGCATGCCGGCCACCATGATCGCGACGAACGCCAGGACGAGCGCCATGGAGCTGAATAGGGCCGCGCGCGAGAAGCCGGCCGGGGCCTCGGCCGCGGGCCGCCTGGCGGTTGGCCGAGCACCTTTCTCCTCGGCGAGGGAAGCTGCGAGCTTCGCCCATTCCTCGTCCGCAGCGCGAGCGCGCGGCGGTGCGGGATCTTGGGGTGGCGGCGTATCGGTCATGAGCAGTTCTCCGGCAACGTCTCACGCGTTGCACTACTCCGGGCGTCGTTGCCCGCGTCGCGTCAGTGGCGGGCCAAGCGCTTGCGCAGCGCCGCGAGCTGTCGCCGGCTCACGGCGAGCGGCTCGCTTTCGCCGCGCAGCTTGAGCGCGTAGCCCTCGTCGCCGACGCGCTCGAGCGCCTCGACGTGCGCGATCGCGACAAGCAGGCTGCGGTGCGCACGGACGAAGTCGCGAGCGAATTCCTCCTCGAGCTGCTTCAGCGGCTCGTCGATCAAGTCCTCGCCGCGGCTATGGCGAACGGTGACGTATTTCTGGTCCGCGCGGAAGTAGCGGATCTCCTTGACGGGGATCAGCTTGAGCTCCTCGCGCACCCGCACGGCGACGTGCTGCCGCGGCGGCAGCGGCTCGGCGGCGGTCCCGAGCTTCAGGAGCTGACCCGCCCGCAGCCGCGAAGCCTGCTTCAAAGCCTGCGTGAGACGCTCGCTGCGCACCGGCTTCAAGAGGTAACCGACGGCCTGCGATTCGAACGCCTCGAGCGCGTATTCGTCGTAGGCCGTCGTGAAGATGATCGCCGGCGGGTCTTCGAGCGCGCTCAAGTGGCGCGCCACCTCGATGCCGGAAATGCCGGGCATGCGGATGTCGAGCAGCACGACGCAGGGCTTGAGCTTGCCGACGAGCGACAGCGCTTCGGCGCCGTTCGAGCACGCGCCGGCGACGGAAACGCCCGGCAGCTCCTCGATGAGGCGCTGGAGCCGCTCGCGCGCCGGCAGCTCGTCGTCGACGATGAGAACGTTCATTCGGAATACGGGAAACGCACGGTCACGCGATAACGATCCGGCTGCTGCTCGACCGTCAGCGAGCCGCGTCCGCCGTAGGCGAGCTCGAGCCGCTGCCGAATGTTGTCGAGCGCGAGGCGGTTGCCGACGCGCGCGTCGCCGGCGCCGGCCGGCGAGACGGGGTTGCTGACCACGAGCTCCACGGCGCCGTCGGCCACGCGGCCCGAGATCGTCACGGTGCCGCCACGCTCGAGCGGCTCGATGCCGTGGTAGATGGCGTTCTCGAGCAGTGGCTGCACGGTGAGCCCCGGCACGAACGCGCGCATGGGCAGCTCGCCGACGTCCCAAACCACGTCGAGGCGGTCGCCGAGCCGCAGCGCTTCGATGCGCTGATAGATCCGCGTGAGCTCGAGCTCCTCCTTGAGGCGCAACGGACTGTGCGAGTCGCGCAGCGTCGCGCGAAAGAGATCGGCCAGATCCTCCACGGCTTCTTCGGCTCGCCGCGGGTCGCTGCGCGTCAGCGCCGCGATCGTGTTCATGCTGTTGAACAGGAAGTGCGGCCGGATGCGCGCCTGAAGCGCTTGAATGCGCGACAGCGCCTCGGCGCGCACGTGCTTCTGCCATTGGTGCGTGACGAAGAAATAGCGGAGCAAGAGCGCCGTCACGATCAGCGCGATACCGGCGTTGCGCAGCAGGAACGGCCAGTGGCGCGTCGGCGTCTCGGCAATGCCGGCCGGACCGAATGACGTGCCGAGCCACAGCGCGAGCTCCGAGATCACGATGGTGTTCACGAGAATCAGCGCGAACGCGGCCGCCGAGCTCTGCGGCACCGTGAGCCGCGCGAGCCGGCGGCGCGAATAGCAGAGCAATGCCGCGTTCGTGAGGCCGAGCCACTGTAGGAACATCGAGATGCGTGCGAGCTCCGTGAGAAACGGCGTGTCGGGACGCGCGAGCGCGAGCGTGACGGCGACGAGCTCCGCGATCAGCACCACCGCGAACACCATGCGCGGCGCGCAGAAATCGGGGATATAGAAAGCGTCGGCGCTCGAGCCGAACGTCGCAGGCAGCGAGTCGGCCGCGGCGGCGAGCCGCGGCCGAGAAGCGGGCGTCGGGGGCGGCGCGGGATCTACAGGAGCGTGCTCAACCGCACCAGTCTTTGACATCCGCCGCTGCCTTGGCACGGGCTTCGGCGACCGCCGCGTCGTCGAGGTACTCGCGTTCGCCGGCGGCATTGGTGCGATAGAGCCGGCGCGACACGGTGTAGCGCTGCTCCCGCTCGCGTGCGATCTCGCAGTTCTTCTGCCGCTGCAGCAGGAGCTCGGCGGCCGTCGGCCCTTCCGGAAGCGTCGGCGCGGCCGGCGCTTCGGGCAACGCCTCGGGAGTAGCCGCTGCCCGGGTATTGCGAGCCTCGCCGCTCGGCGCGGCGGCCGCGCGCGGGGTGCGCGACACGACTGCCGTCACGAACTCGGCATTGGCGCCGATCGGCCGATCGCTGTAGCTGACGGTGCCGTCGGGCGCCGTGGACTTGTAGATGTCCGCGGCATGCGCAGCCGCTCCGAGCAACGCGAGGAGCAGGGTGCTTGCGCCAAATCGAAGGTTCATGATCGTAGGCCTCGGCGGTCGCGCACGTGCGAGTCTAACAAGCCGTGCCGCCGCTTCTTGTGACCCGTTTCACGCCGCTTCCGCCCCATCGGGGGCTACACATTAAGTGAAATCCGGGGGCGCGCCTAGATGGGGTACCATCCGAGTTTTCGGCGGAAACGCCCATATTCGACGCTGGCGCTCGAGGCCGCGGGAGACGTGCAATGGACGACAGGAAATCGACGCGTTTCAGCCTGGACGAGCTCGCCCGCCAGCTGGCCGAGTCGGTGCCGCAGAACCTCAAGGTGCTCGGCCAGGACTTGGAGCGCAACTTCAAGACGCTGCTTCAGTCGGGGATCGAGCGCATGGAGCTCGTGAGCCGTGAGGAGTTCGACGTCCAGCGCGCCGTGCTCGACCGCACCCGCGCCAAGCTCGAAGCCATGGAGGCTCGTCTCGCCGAGCTGGAAAAGGCGTTGTCGTCCCGAACGTCGTAGCCGGCCCGGGCCGGCCTCAGGCCGGCCGTGGGGCTCGCCCGTACCCTGAGCCGTGGCCAATTGGGGCTCGACGCGTATCTCGTGACCGTCGAGGTCCATACGGCGCCCGGCTTGCCCGGCTTCTTCGTCACCGGATTGCCGGCGGCCGCCGTCCGCGAAAGCAAGGACCGCGTCCGCGCCGCGCTCGCGACCTCGGGCCACAAGGTTCCCGTGAGCCGCGTGACCGTGCACTTGGGTCCCGCCGACATCCCGAAGACCGGCGGCCGGTTCGATCTCGCCATCGCGCTCGGCGTCATCCTCGCCGACCTGGATTCGCCCTGGCCCGTGGCAAGCATCGAGTTCCTGGGCGAGCTCGCGTTGAACGGCGAGCTGCGGCCGATTCGGGGTGCGCTGCCGGCGGTGCTCGCCGCGCACCAGGCCGGGCACTCGGTGGTGCTGCCCGCTGCCAACGCGGCCGAGGCCGCGGTCGTCCCGGAGGCGGAAGTCTACGCGGCCGCGCACATCGATGAGGTGGTACGGCACCTCCGCGGCGGCGAGCGGCTGCCGCGGGTCGCGCCGCGGGCGGACCCGATCCCGCTCGGCTCCGCGCGGGTCTGCCGCAGCGGGCGCGACGCGCATACGCGTGCTCGTCGAACTGGAGATGCCCGCACTCGGCATGGTTGCGCCCACCCTGACGCCTGACGAACGCATGGCGTATGCGGCGCAGGTGGACGCGGCGCTGG
>JBBIJV010000219.1:0-5356 GCA_037445815.1 Rhodospirillaceae bacterium | reverse complement strand
TCAGTTTCCGGGTACGGGCGAGAGCGGCAACGGCATTCCGCCGGCGATGGCCACGCAAGCGCACTGGATCTTCAACTTGAAGAGCGGCTGTAACTTCTGTCACCAGCTCGGCAACGAGATCACGCGCACGCTGGGCCACATGGACCACCTCGGGTTCAAGTCGCCCGAGGAAGCGTGGATTTATCGCACGCAGCTCGGAGTGCGCGGCAGCTCGATGGCCGGCACGATGGCGCAGTTCGGCGTGCAAGCCGGCGCGCGCGTGTTCGCCGATTGGACCACGCGCATCGCGAACGGCGAGCTGCCGCCGGCGCCGCCGCGGCCGCGGCCCGGCCCCGAGCGCAACGTCGTCGTTACTCTGTGGGACTGGGGCGTCGACACGTCGTTCATGCACGACGAGATTTCGACGGACAAGAACGACCCCACCGTCAACGGCTACGGCCCCGTCTACGCCGTGTCGTCGGGCCACGGCAAGATCGCCGTGCTCGACCCCATCGAGAACGACTCGTACGAGCTCACGATTCCGACGCGGCAAGACGCGCGCGAAGTACAAACGCGCTTCCCGCCGCCCGCGATGCCGTCGAACTTCTGGGGCATGCGGCACCTTTGGGGCGTCGAAAATCCGGCCGATCCGCACAACCCGATGATGGATCGCAAAGGCCGCGTCTGGATGACGTCGAAGATCCGCAACGACCAGCCTGCGTGGTGCCGGCAAGGGTCGAACCACAGGTTCGCGCAGTATTACCCGCTCGACTTCAGCGTTCGGCAGGCGTCGTACTACGACCCGGCGACGGGCGCGTTCCGCTTGATCGACACCTGCTTCATGACGCATCACTTGCAGTTCGACAACGACCCCGATCAGACGCTGTATTTCAACGAGCTGCTCGGGCCGATCGTCGGCTGGATCAACACGCGCGAGTACGACCGCACCGGCGACGAGCAGGCGACGCAGGGCTGGTGCCCGCAGGTCGTCGACTCGAACGGTGACGGCAAGATCACGAAGCCGTGGAACCGCCCCGGTGAGCCCGTGGATCCGCGCCGCGACACCGAGGTTCGGCACAACCTCTACGCCGTCATTCCGAGCCCGATCGACAACTCGGTCTGGGGCGCGTCGGAAGACACCCCGGGCTACATCGTGCGCGTGGACTTGGGCGACAACCCGCCCGAGACGTGCATGACCGAGGTCTACAAGGTGCCGGAGCCCGGAATCGACCCGCGCGGCATCGACATCGACACGAACGGCGTCGTGTGGACGGCGCTCGCGGCGAGCAGCCATCTCGCGAGCTTCGATCGAACGAAGTGCCGCGTCTTCAACGGGCCGCGCGTCGTCGAAGGCACGCAGTGCGAGGCCGGCTGGAAGCTGCACGTGACGGACGGCCCGCGCTTCAAGGGCACGGACATCCCGGCCGACTTCCACTACTTCAACTGGGTGGATCAGCACGACATCGCAGGCTTCGGGCCCAACACGCCGATCGCGACGGGCTCGAACTCCGACGCGCTGCTCGTGCTCGACCCCGACTCCGGCGAATGGACGACGCTGCGCGTGCCGTATCCGCTCGGCTTCTATCACCGCGGGCTCGACGGGCGCATCGACGATCCGAGCGCCGGCTGGAAAGGGCGCGGGCTGTGGGCCAACTACGGCACGCACTTGATCTGGCACACCGAGGGCGGCAAGGGCACCGTCGGCAAGGCCGTGCAGTTGCAGATCCGGCCGGACCCGCTCGCGCGCTAGCGCAACTGGAGGAGTGGAGCAGCCGCCGACAGTCCACCCGGGCCGACGTCTCTCGCGGTCGCCGCGTGGGCTGCCGGCCTCGAACCGGGTCGACCGGGCTCGCGAGCAGCGTCAGCCGCCGGCGAGTGCGGCGCGCAGCGCTCGCACGGCCGAGGTCTGATCCGGCTCTTGCATGCAAGCGAGCAGCACGTCGATCGGTAGCTCGGGCACGATCTCGCTGCGCGAAATCTCGCGGTACACCTCGTCGCCGGCTTCGCGCCGCAGCGCGAAGAAGCGCAGCTTGCCGCGCTCGTAGAACCACACTTCGCGCACGCCGAGCTTGCGATAGACCTCGAGCTTGTTGATGCCGCCCGAGGTCCAGACGACTTCGATCGCGATGTCGGGCCGCCCGTCGTCGCTCTTCACGACGCGCCGCACCGTGTAGCACTCGTCGGGCTCGGCGGCACGGTCTTCTTTTTCGTCCGCGAGCGTCCACGAGCCGTAGCCCTCGAGCGGAACGCCGGCGACCTCGGACCACGTCTCGAGCAAGCGCGCAAAGCGCTTTTTGTCGAGCTCGTGGTAACGCGAGGGCGACATGAGCTCCACGACTCCTTTGCAATATGTGATCCGCGGCACCGAGCTCTCGCCGCGCAGGGCGAGCAGCTGCCGATAGCCTTGCCAGTCGACGCGCAGATGGACGAAATGGTCCATCGTGCTCGGGTCGACCGGTGCCGGTAGGGGTCGGGCTGCACTCATGGAATCAGGCTAGCACGCGCAGTGAGCGCGAAGGCAAGTCCCGAAACTGCGCCGGATGACGAGTTTCGCGGCGCATCGCGGCGGGCCCGCGCTCAGGCGCGCGGCGGTTGCGGATCGAACAACGTCCGCAGCTGATCGGCGAACTCGGTGAAGCGCTGCCGGGGCGTCTTCTTCACGCGGATGTCGACGCCGCCGAACAGGCACACGCCCTCGATGACGAGCAGCGGCGCGTTCGGGTCCGCCGTGGTTCCGCCGCGGTTGTTCACGCCGCCGAAGATCGCGAGCGCCTTCGAGATCGTCCGCATTCCGTCGCGCACGCGGATGTTCACGCCGCCGAACAAGCAAAAGACCGTGATGTACGTAGTCTCGGCCGTGAAGCGCGCATCCGTGAAGTCGAGATCGGAGCCGCCGAACACGTTGATGAGCCGAATCGCGCGCGGCACGTCCCAGGCGCCGCGGCGGTCGTTGCCGGCGAAGACGTTGATGACGGTATCGACCTCGTCGGTGCGGTACGCGGCGGAGGGGTCGACGCGGATGCCGAGCTCGGCCTTCTTTTGCGCCGTGTATTGCCGATCGGTCTTGAGATCCAGGTCCTTCGTCAGCTCGAGCAAGCGCTCGTGCGATTTCGTATCGAGCGCCTCGTCGAGCCGCCGCTCGAATGCCTCGCGCGACAGCTTGCCGTGACCGTAGTTCATGATGAGCTGATCGACCGTTTCCTCGCGCAGCGCATCGATCGGTCGGTCCTCGGCTCTCACTGGCATCGTCGCTTCCTCCCCGGGTAGGCGGCCAACTGAGCGGCTGAGAATAGACCCGGCCGCGCCGCGCTGCCAGCGAGCGAGCGCGCTAGGGACGCGTGCGGCAAGGCTCTGGGGCGGCCTGCGATGGCGGCACTTGAGTACAGTGTTACGACCGTAGCGCAGTAGAACTGTGCCAGTACCGCAGCACAGGTTGACGCCATGGTCGTCAAGCCGAATCCGCCGCTTCCCGTGCCGATCCATCGCCAGCTCGTGGAGCCGGCGAAGCATGCGATCGAGGCCGGCGTCTTGCGCCTCGGCGGCTAACTGCAAGGCTAGACGTCCTCCGCGAATTTTGTTCAGCCGAACCGCTCGGTCCGGCGCAGATCGCACCGCTTGGCGTATAGTCAGTCGAGCCGACCGGGCAATCACTTATTTTCGGGGGATCGAAGATGGCTTCACGGCACGACGGGCACCGCTCGCAGCTCGACCGCAGGACTTTCTTGGGAGCCGGCGTGGCGGCCGGCGCGAGCCTCGCGTTCGGCGCGCTGCCGTTCGGCGCGGCCGCGCAGGATCGGCGGCTCACGACGATCGGCGGCACGGCGAAGACGCAATACGGCCAAGTCCGCGGGTTGTTGAAAGACGGCGTGCAGCAGTTTTGGTGCGTGCCGTACGGCGCGCCGACGGGCGGCGCCAATCGCTTCATGCCGCCGCAGAAGCCCGCGAGCTGGTCCGGCGTGAAAGACCACTTCGAGATCACGTGGGCCGCGCCGATGGATCCGAACGGCGAGGAGCCGGCGCCCGTCGTCACGGCGTTGAACCGCAAGACGCCGCAGAGCGAGGACTGCCTCACCGTCAACGTCTTCACGCCGGGCCTCGACAACCGCTCGCGGCCCGTCATGGTCTGGATGCACGGCGGCGGCTTCTCGGCCGGCTCCGGCAACTACTTGCTCTACGACGGCACGAACCTCGCCAAGAAGGAAGACGTCGTCGTGGTGTCCGTCAACCACCGGCTCAACATCTTCGGCTTCCTGCACCTCGCCGACTTGGGCGGCGAGAAGTGGAGGCAGGCGACGAACGTCGGCGTGCAGGACTTGGTCGCCGCGCTTCAGTGGGTGAAGGACAACATCGAGAACTTCGGCGGCGATCCCGATCGCGTCACCATCTTCGGCCAGTCGGGCGGCGGCGGTAAGACGACGACCGTGATGGCGATGCCGTCCGCGCGCGGGCTGTTCCATCGCTCGATCGCGCAGAGCGGCTCGACGATCCGCGGACAGACGGCCGACGACGCCACGGAAGGCGCCGAGCGGTTTCTCGCCAAGCTCGGCATTCAGAAGAACCAGCTCGATCGCATCCAGCAAATCGACTGGCGCGAGATCCAGCGCGCGTATTACAGCGAACCGGCGATTCCGCGCCTCGGCAACGGGCCCGTCATCGACGGTACGATCATCCCGCGGCATCCGTGGGACCCGACGGCGCCGTCGTACTCGGCGAACGTGCCGTTCATGGCGGGATCGACGGAAAACGAGAACGGCTGGGTCGGTCCGCCGCCGTACGAGCTGCCCGACGCCGAGATGCTCGATCTCTTCACGCGTCAGCTCGCGAACAACGACGCCGCGGAAGGGCAGAAGCTGCTCGCGCTGTACAGGCGCCGCCATCCCGACACGCGCAACCGCATGTTGTGGCTCATGGCCGAGTCCGACGACACGCGGCGCTGGAACGCGCAGCTGCTCTGCCGGCTGAAGCACGAGCAGGGCGCTGCGCCCGCGTATCTCTATTTCTTCGACTGGCAATCGCCCGTGCACAATAACCGCATGGGCGCGTACCACACGCTCGACATTCCGTTCGTGTTCTACAACATGGATTTGGGCGCCTCGATGACGGGCGCGTCGAACGCGCGCTACGAGCTTGGGCACGTGATGAGCGCCGCATGGGCCGCATTCGCCCGCACGGGAAATCCGAATCACGCCGACATGCCGAATTGGCCCGCCTTCGAGCCGAACAACTATCCGACGATGGTGTTCGGCTCGACGGTGCGCGTGGCGAACGACCCGAACAAGGAGGAGCGTTTGGCGCTAGCCGAGCTGCGCGCCAAGCGGGCGTCGTAGCCATGCGCCGCGCGCACGCGTTCGCGGCACTCACAATCGCGGCCGCCGTC
>JBBIJV010000218.1:0-5380 GCA_037445815.1 Rhodospirillaceae bacterium | reverse complement strand
CCGAGCGCTCGCCGTAGCCGCGCATCGGCGCGCCGGGCGTCTTCATCCACGCGGGCACCTCGGGCGGCGCCGCCCGCGCCGTCATGAGCGTAAGCCCCGCGACGGCCGCGCCGCCCGTCAGGAACAGGCGCCGGTGCAGCAAGCCGTTGCCGGCGACGGGCTCGAGCGAGTCGGCCGCTGTCAGCTTCGTCACCCAATGCATCCTCATGGCGCGCTCAACGCTGCGTGTACGGCACCGTCGGCGCGGGGCCGATGCCTTTGATCTCGACGATCGCCTCGACGTCCTTCGCGCCGTCGAAGTGCACCGCGCCGGCCGGGTGCATCATGTAGCTGCCGGGGCCGAGCGGGATCGTGTCGTCGGGATCGAAGTTCGGGCCGCGGCCCGCCCACCACGTGCCCGAAATCACCGTGACGTGGCGATCCGTGGGATGGGAATGCGGGCGCGACATCACGCCGGGCGCGAAACGCGCGCGAATCACGTAGAACCCTTCCTTCGTGGGATCGCCCGCGATGACGGCGAGGTCCGGCCCTTCGTCGCGCTCTTCCCACACGATCTCGTTCGGTCGAATCCACTTGAAGCCCTTCTCGTCCTCGGCAGCGAAAGAGCTCGGGACGCTCGAAGCGGCGGTACCGATGACGGCGGCACCGAGCAACGACGCCCAACGATAGCGAACCATTGGTGTTCTCCCCCCGATGGCCGGTTCGATCACGCTACTCGGAGAGGCCCGTCGTTGACAAGTTGCCTGGAGCGCCCCCTGCTTCACCGGTCATGCGGGTGTTGCTCGTAATGCTGGCGCAGCAAGTCCTTGCCGTAATCATTGCCGTTCGGCGTGCGCACGACGGCGTGGATGTGCTCGCGGTACGGCACGCCGCGCGGATACAGGTGCGTGAGGCCGACCGGCGTCTGATGATCGAGCTCGATCAGCACGACGGGACTCTGGATGCGGTAATAGAACACCGAGTCGTCGTTCGTCTCGCCGATCCACGCGAAGTACGTGTCGTCGAGACGCGCTTCGACGTCGGCCAGGTGAATTCGCGCGTGCTCCTCGCGCAGGTTGCCCACGTAGAGCGCGATCAGATCGAGCAGCTGCCGTTTTTGCGACGCCGTGAACGACGCAACGGGAACGCCGGCGTAAGGGATTACCGCGTTGTCGCTGAAGAGCTGGGCGCGGATGTTGTTGCCGGTTTTCTTCGGCTCGAGGATCGCGCGCTCGCGCTGCTGCGCCGTCAAGGACCGCACCATCGCGAGGCCGGCGCTTTGCTCGTCCTTCATGATCGATGTGCCGGCGTACTTGCCGGACGTAGCGACGGTGGGCTCCGAGCCCCAGAACGACGGCGTCATGACGACCTGATCGCCGAGCACGAAGTAGTTGATGATCAAGTGATGGCCGTCGAGCTGCCAACCCCAGGGCTCCGTCGGGGACGGAGTGCCCATGACCGTGAGGTGGTACTTGCCCTCGCCGTACTCTTCGAAGTTGTTGCCATTGAGCTCGGCGAGCGTCTCGTTCAAGTGCATGATGTCTTGGCTCTGCTTGAGCCCCTTCGCGCTCAAGGACGCCGCGAGCAACGCGTGCGCAGCGGCTTTCTGCGGCTGCCCCATCTCGTCGAACGACACGCCTTGCCGCGGATAGCGGTGCACGTTGGCCCACTTACGCCACTCGTCGTCGTCGACGGGAAACGTGGTCTTCGCGCGCTGCTCGGGCGTCAGCACGGCGAGAAACGCGTTCGCGGCGCGCATCACGGGCTCCGTGGACACGCCCGTCGAGCGAATCGAAAACAATCCCGGCTGCACGGTGCCATCCGCCGTGACGCCCTTGAACGGCTCCGCGAGAGCGCGCGCCTCGAGCTGGCCGAAACCGCCGCCGAACCCGCCTTGCGGCGGGCCGCCGCCGGGCGCTTGAGCCGGTAGCGGAAGCGGCGCCGCGAGCATCGCGGCGAACGAAACGGCAAGGGGCGGCCACGGGCTTCGACGCTGCACGGGAGGACTCCTCGACCAAGAACCTCAGACGGACGATGGTGCGCCGGCCCGCGGCAATTGCAAAGCCCCCGCCGCGTCAGGGCCTTTCGAGCTGCGGATACTGCACGCCGAGCTGCTCGAGGTAGGTGTCGTAACGCTGCGGATCGTAATAGAGCGGGCGCAGCCGCTCCCTGAACTCGGCCATGATCTCGCGATTCTTCTCGATCGGCGGCGCATCCTCGGCGCCGATGAACGGCTCGTAGACGGTGCCGCCGAGCTGCTCCTCGCGGAAATAGCGCCGCGCCGCGGCGCGGAGCTGCGTGTCGACGACGAGATCGAGCAGCGTGGCCGCGATGACCTTCGCGCCGGCCGTCGCGCCCTGATGCGCGATAGGCGTGGCCATTGCCATCGCGCTCGACCAGTGATGCGCCGTCATGCCGGGCACGTTCGACGGATACGTCAGGAACCCCGTGGGCACCACCCACGACACGTCGCCGATGTCGTCGGAGCCGCCCGAGACGGGGTCGCGGCTCGGCTCGATCGGGGGCTGAAGCTCCGTCACCAAGCCGCGCTCCTCGACTTCGAGCAGGCGCTGCAGCGCCCGCGCGTAGGCCTGGTCCGCCTCGGACCACTCCGGCATGCCGACGGCCTCGATGTTCTCCTGCATCGCGAGCGCGATCGGCCGGTTGAAGTGCCTCGGCCACGCGGCGCCGACGATGCGTCGCGGCCGGAGCGTCGTGTCCGTCATGAGCGCCGCGCCTTCGGCGATTCGCTGCAAGGCGGCGAAGTTTGCGCGAATGTCCGCCGCTTCGACCTCGCGGATGAAGTACCAGACCGTCGCGGCCGGCGGCACCACGTTCGGCTGATCGCCGCCGTCGACGATGACGTAGTGCGAGCGCTGCGTCGGGCTCAGGTGCTCGCGACGGAAGTTCCAGCCGATGTTCATGAGCTCGACGGCGTCGAGCGCGCTGCGGCCGCGCCACGGCATGACGGCACTGTGCGCCGCCGTGCCTTCGAACGTGAACTCCGCCGACACGAGCCCCGTGCCGTCGATGCGGCCCCACGCCGTGCCGAACCGCGTGCCGACGTGCGTGAACAGCACGGCGTCCACGCCGGCGAAACGGCCGTCGCGGACGAACCAGGCCTTCGCGGCGAGCAATTCCTCGGCGACGCCGGGCCACAGCACGAGCGTGCCGGGCAACCCCTCGCGCTGCATGATCTCTCTCACGGCGAGTGCGGCGACGATGTTCACGGCCTGCCCCGAGTTGTGGCCTTCGCCGTGGCCCGGCGCGCCTTCGACGAGCGGGTCGCGGTACGCGACGCCGGGCCGCTGCGAGGCTTTCGGTATTCCGTCGACGTCGGAGCCGAGCGCGATGACGGGCCCGCCGCTGCCCCACGTCGCCCACCACGACGAAGGAATCCCGGACACGCCCTTCTCGACGGCGAAGCCGTTTTTCTCGAGCAGCTCGGTGAGATAGCGCTGCGTCTCGAGCTCCTGGAAAGCGAGCTCGGAGAACGAGAACAGGCTGTCGACGATCTCCTGCGTCAGCTTGCGCGAAGAATCGACGGCGGCGACGGCTTCTCTCTTGAGGCGCGCGAGACGTGCATCGTCGCGCCCGCGTGGCTGCGCGACCGCGCAAGTCGCCACAGCGAGCGCGGCACAGCACGACACGAACATCCACGAGCGGTTCATGGAGACTGCTCCTCGCGGCGCGACGGCCGCGGCCTACTTCAGCACGGGCACGGTTTTCTGTTCGGAGAAGCCCAAGAGATCGACGTCGCCGTCGGTCGCCACTGCGCTTTCACCCCGCGCGACGAACGCGGCTTCGTCGCGCACGGCAACGCCGAGATTCGTGGCCGTTTCGATCAACCGCGAGTGGCCCGTCAGCACGAGCGGCCGCGTTTCGGCCACGACGACCTTCGACTTGCCCGCCGCGAGGGAGCCGACCAACGAGAACCGCTCGTTGCGGCCCGCGTCGACCACGGGCCGATCGCGCACGAGCGTCATCGCGCGTCCGGCCCGTAGATGCGCCGACACCTCGTAGCGCAGCGTCAGCACGTACAGCTTCTCGGACGGGCCCGTGACGCGAACGCACGGCCCCAGCACGCCGCGCTCGCTCACCTTCGAATCCGTGTACAGCGGAAAGCTGATCTGGAGCGGCTCGCCGCGGCTGTGCGTGTTGAACGCGAGCACGGCGGAGACGAGGTCGCGCACGATGGCCCGTTCCTGGTCGGGCTGCATGACCAGGAAATCGAGGTGGTCGGGTATCGTGCTCGCGGAAACGACGGTCATTGGATCAGGTCTCGACTGCAAGGATAGCCGTTCGGCGCGCGCCTCGCGATCGAGGCGCCCCGTCCGATCCCCGCACGTGCGTCAGACCTGCCTTACGATGGTGCAGACTGCACCGCCAAGTAATAACGACCGCCGAGCACGAGGTTGCGTGATGCCGGGCGCGCGCTCGGGCGGCGCGACGGGGTATCGCGGCCTCTATCAGCCCGTCGAGCTCGCGAACATGCTGCTCGGCCCAAGAACCAGACCGGCGGACGGGGCATCTGCGGCCTCAGCGCCAACATGAAGCTCGGCGCCGGCGAGCCTTCGCATTGGCGGCGAGGGATCGAGCCGTATTTTCAATCGGTTGCAATCGTGGCGCCACGCCGGCACGCTCGTTGCTTCGATGGAAGGCGGTAGGCGTCGGGAGTCGTCGACGTTCGCTCGAACATCGAGCGTTTCGTCACGAACTTTGATCCCGATGGGTGCGTGGTGCGCATCAATCTTGTCGATGCAGCACGTTTGAACGAGAGATACGGCGCGCGACGGAGTCGGTTGCGATCAACCCCGGCCTTCAATGTGCCGACGGTTTCGTTCGCGCTCCTGCACGGGGCTGGTTAATGGGTGCTTGTTAGGCGCCACGCTCGAACGTGAGCGGGTATTCTTCAGGGTTTCTCATTGCGTCGAGCCCGAGGTCAACATCTAGATCGGGCCAGTAATAGTGACCGGGAGATTGCTCTTCAACGTTGAGCACCGCCTCGACAGTACCGGTCTTGAACCAGGGAAAGAGCTCGTACGGCAGGAAGATCTCCTCGCCTCGAGCAAGCACCCAAATTCCGTGCGGCGAGATATCAGTTACCTCGATGACGGAAGTGCTTTCTCCATGCGGCTGTGAGCTCATCTCGATGCGCCTCCACGATGCCTTGAATCTGGCGGAGTTGCTGTGGCGTGTAGCGGTAATTCTTCGCCAATTGAACCTCCGGCTCAAGCCAAAACTTCGCCTCGCCATCGCCAGAACGCACATCCACGTGCATGCGCGCCTCCTCCAGCGAGAAGAAAAAGAAGCGAAACCCGCGTTTTGTGAAAACGGTCGGGCTCACTGGCGCCTAACGCCGCAGTTCAGCGGCCGCGCGCTGCCGTGTGAAGCGCGCCCC
>JBBIJV010000217.1:0-5427 GCA_037445815.1 Rhodospirillaceae bacterium | reverse complement strand
CCGCGTGCGTCGACGACGGGTTGCCGAACTCGCGCAGCATGCACTCGTGCATCTCGGACGCGACGGCCGGATCGAGCGGCGCCGTCGCGGCGTAGTCGAGATAGATCTCGCGGCTATTCATTGCGGCGGCGCGCGGCGCGCGTTTTGGGGTCGAGCGACGTCAGCGCGCCGCGCAAGATGTTGAGCTCGTTCTCTTCGAGCGTGGCCTTGTGAAAGATGCGCCGCAACTTGAGCTTCACCTGTTTCTGGTGCGCAGGGTGCAAGAACTCCGACTCCGTCAGCAGACGCTCGAGGTGCTCGTGCAGCCCTTCGAGCTCGGCGGCCGTCGCGAGCCGCGAGTCGCCGGCGGGGGCCACGGGCAGGGGCCGGCCCGGCGCGGCCATGCGCAGCTCGTAGCAGATCACCTGCACGGCCATCGCGAGGTTCAGCGAGCTGAACTCGGGATTCGCCGGAATGTGCAGCAACTGTTGGCAGCGTGCGAGATCCTCGTTCGTGAGCCCCGACTGCTCGGGCCCCATGACTACGGCCGCGCGATTCGACGGCAAACGCCGCCAGATCTCGCCCGCGGCCTCGCGCGGATCGACGACGGGCAGCGCAACCGTGCGCAGCCGCGCCGACGCGCCGACGACCCAGCCGCAATCGGCGATCGCGCTCGTGAGATCCGCATGCACGGTCGCGCTCGCGAGCACGTCGTCGGCACCGGCCGCGCGCGCCGTCGCCTCGTTGCTCGGAAAGTACTTCGGCCGCACGAGCGCAAGATCGCCGAGCCCCATCGTCTTCATCGCGCGCGCCGTCGCGCCGATGTTGCCGGGGTGCGAGGTGTCGACGAGGACGATGCGAACGGGGATCTGCAAGGGCGGGTGAGCGCTGACGCGCGTTTGCCTTTGGGCGTGCGCTTATTCTACGCTGGCCGGCCAATGCACGGGATGGTCAACATTGCAGTTCGCGCGGCGCGGCGAGCCGGCGAAATCATGGTTCGGCAGATGAACCAGCTCGACGCGCTGAAGGTGGTCGAGAAGAGCCGCAACGAGTTCGTGTCGCAAGTGGACCAAGCCGCGGAAGCGGCAATCATCGAAGTGATCCGCGACCACTATCCCGATCACGCCATCCTCGCGGAAGAAAGCGGCGCGGCCGGCGAGCACGAATACCAGTGGATCATCGACCCGCTCGACGGCACGACGAACTACCTGCACGGCTTTCCGCAGTTCTCGGTCTCGATCGCCGTGGCGCGCAAGGGCGAGCTCGAGCACGGCGTCGTCTACGATCCGCTGCGCCAGGAAATCTTCACGGCGAGCCGCGGGCAGGGCGCGCAGCTCGACGGCCGGCGCATCCGCGTGAGCAAGCGCACGTCGCTGTCGCAGTCGCTGATCGCCACGGGATTCCCGTATCGCGCGAACCTCGAGCACATCGAGCGCTACCTGGGCATGCTGAAGGCCGTGATGCTCGAATCGGCGGGCGTCCGGCGCCCCGGCTCCGCTGCGCTCGACTTGTGTTACGTGGCCGCGGGCCGCGTCGACGCATTCTTCGAGCTCGGCTTGAGCAAGTGGGACATCGCCGCCGGCGCGCTGATGATCCGCGAGGCCGGCGGGCGCATCAGCGACTTCCACGGCGGAGACGGCTATCTCGCGAGCGGCAACGTCGTGGCAGGCAACCCGAAGACCTACGCCGCGTTGTCGAAGCTGCTCGCGCCGTTCGCGGCCGGCGTGACCTGATCGATCAGGTGAGCTGCGACGCGACGGCCTGGTTCGCGATCTTGCGGCCGCCGATCGAGAGCGTCTTCAAATTCGTTCGCGATCCGTAGACGAGGTTCACGAGCGCGCGAGTCACCGTGATGGCCGTGAACATCGACGTCGCGATGCCGATCGACAGCGTCACGGCGAAGCCCTTGATCGGCCCCGTGCCGTACATGAAAAGCACGATAGCGGCGATGAGCGTCGTCAGATTCGAGTCGACGATCGTCGTGTAGGCCTTGTCCCAGCCGGCGCGGATGCTCGCCTGCGGCGTATTGCCGTTGCCGAGCTCCTCGCGGATGCGCTCGAAGATCAGCACGTTCGCGTCGACGGACATGCCGACGGTCAGCACGATGCCGGCGATGCCGGGCAACGTCAGCGCGGCGCCCGGAATTAGCGACATCGCGGCGACGATCATGATGACGTTCACGAACAGGGCGACGTCCGCCAGCATGCCGAACACGCGGTACCACAAGCCGATGAAGATGACGACGAGCAAGTAGCCGATCATGACGGCATTGACGCCGCGCTCGATGTTGTCGCGGCCCAGGCTCGGGCCGATCGTGCGCTCCTCGATCGGCGTGATCGGCGCGGCCAGCGAGCCCGCGCGCAGCAACAGCGCCAGATCGCGCGCCTCGAACACGGACAGGCCCGTGATGATGAAGTTGTTCGACAGCACGTCGTTGATGCGCGCGTCGCTGATGACGCGCTCGTCGCGAATCGGCTCGCCGGGCACCATCTCGCCGTCGCGCTCGACGAGCTGCGGCCGCTCTTCGATGAACAGCACCGCGAGCTGCCGGCCGACGTTGTCGATCGTCGTGTCGAGCATCTTCCGCCCGCCCGCCGCGTCGAGGCGGACGCGGACGGCCGGCTGCCCCTGCTCGTACGTCTGGATGGCGTCGATGAGCTGGTCGCCCGACGCGATGACTTCGCGCCGCAGCAGGATCGGCGAGCCGTCTTCGCGATGGTGCAGCTCCGACCCCAACGGCGCGCGCCCGCGGCGCTCGGCCTCGTAGGCGTCGTTTTCCATGTCGACGAGATGGAACTCGAGCGTCGCCGTGGAGCCGAGCACGCGTTTCGCGGTGGCCGGATCCTGGATGCCGGGAAGCTCGACGAGGATGCGATTCAAGCCTTGCCGCTGGACGACGGCCTCGGCGACGCCGAGCTCGTTGACGCGGTTGCGCAGCGTCAGCGTGTTTTGCGCGATCGCGAAGTCTTGCCGCTCGCGAATCGCGGCCTCAGTGAGGCGCACGTTGAAGCCGCTCCGGCCGTCGAGCTGCGTACGCTCGACGATGATGCGGCTCGTGAGCTGGCCGAGCTGGAGCAGCTGATCGCTCGAGTCGAGGGCCCGGATGATCTCCTCGGCGCGGTCCATGTCGGCCGCGTCGAGGATCGCGACCTGCAACGTCGTGCCCGAGATCCGAATGTCGTTGCGGATGTTGCTCTGGCGAAACCGCGTGCGCAGATCGGTCTCGTAGGTTTCGAGGTATTGCGTGACGGCGTCGTCGAGCGCCACCTCGTAGAGGAAATGCACGCCGCCGCGCAGGTCGAGGCCGAGCAGCATCGGCTCGAGCCCGAGGGCTCGGAGCCATCCCGGCGTGCGCGGCGCCAACGTCAGTGCCGCGACGTGGTTCGGAAACGCTTTCGCGAGCGCGTCGCGCGCCGCCTCCTGCTCCGGCAGGGCTTCCACGCGCACGAGCACCGACGTCCCGTCGAGCTCGGCCGACCGGAACTCGACGCCGGCGTCCTCGAGCGTCTGGCGCACCTGCTCGAGCGCCGCCGCGTCCATCGCGACGCCGTCCGTGCGCGAGATCTGGACGGCTTCGTCGTCGCCGAAGAAATTCGGCAAAGCGACGATCGTCGCGAACACGACGACGCCGAAGACGAGCAAGTTCTTCCAGAGCGGATAGCGGTTCATGTGCAGCGGGCCGTCAGGCGTGCTTGATCGTGTCCTTGGGCAGCACCGCGCCGATCGAGTGCCGCTGGACTTTGACTTTGACCCCGTCGGCGATCTCGACCGTGACGAATTGCTCGCCCACCTCCGTGACCTTGCCGAGCACGCCGCCGCCCGTGACGACCTCCGTGCCGACGGCAAGCGCGTCGATCATGGCGCGATGCTCCTTCTGCTTCTTCTGCTGCGGTCGTATCAACAAGAAGTAAAAGACGACGATCAGCATCACCGGCAGGAACAGCGCATTGATGAGGCTCGGCGCCGAGCCTGCCGGAGCGCCGCTGCCCTGGGCAGCCGCCGAGCTGACGAAGAGATCGAGCAGGAAATCCATGAGCCGAAAGGTCCGTGCGAAAAGGTCGGCGGGCATTATGACACAGGCGCGGCTTCCTTCGCCGAATCAACGACTTCGGCCGCGAACGCGGCGAACCGTCCGGCCTCGATGGCGACCCTCGCGTCCCGCATGAGCGCAAGGTAGAAGTGAAGATTGTGAATCGTCGCCAGGCGGGCGCCCAAGATCTCGTTGCATTGCTGGAGGTGCCGGAGATATGCCCGCGAGTAGTGGCGGCACGCGTAGCACTCGCAGCGCGCGTCGATCGGGCCGACGTCGTTCTGGAAGCGGCTGTTGCGGATGTTCAGAGCGCCCTCGCTCGTGAAGAGCTGGCCGTTGCGCGCGTGCCGCGTCGGCATCACGCAATCGAACATGTCCATGCCGCGCGCCACGGCCTTCACGAGGTCCGCCGGCGTGCCAACGCCCATCAAGTAACGCGGCCGCTCGGCCGGCAGCACGGGCGCCAAGCCTTCGAGCACGGCGAGCCGCTCTTCCTCGGGCTCCCCCACGGCGAGGCCCCCAACGGCATAACCGTCGAAGCCGATCGCCGTGAGCCCCGCGAGCGACTCGCGCCGCAGGTCGTGGTGCACGCCGCCCTGGACGATGCCGAACAATGCGGCGTCGCCGTCTTTGCCGCTCTTCAACGCATCGAAGGCCGTGCGGCTCCTCTGTGCCCAGCGCAGCGAGAGCTGCATCGAGGCGCGCGCCGTCGCGTGGTCCGCCGGATACGGCGTGCATTCGTCGAATACCATGGCGATATCGGCGCCGAGCGCATCCTGCATCTCGATGGACCGCTCGGGCGTGAGCTCGATCAAGTCGCCGTCGACGGGGGAGCGGAATTCGACTCCGCGCTCGCTGATCTTGCGCAGCGTCTTCAAGCTGAAGACCTGGAAGCCGCCAGAGTCGGTCAAGATCGGCCGCGCCCAATGCGTGAACGCGTGAAGCCCGCCGTGCGCTCGAATCACGTCGATGCCGGGCCTGAGAAGCAGATGAAAGGTGTTGCCGAGGATGATCTCGGCCCCGAGCCCCTCGAGCTCTTCGGGCGTCATGGCCTTCACGGTGCCGTACGTGCCGACGGGCATGAAGGACGGCGTCTCGATGGTGCCGCGCTCGAGCTCGATGCGGCCGCGCCGGGCGCCGCCGTCCGCTTTCATGAGCGTGAATTTCATCGGCCCGCCGCCATCGTACGCGGCCGTTGCGGCGTCGCGAGCATCGCGTCGCCGTAGCTGAAGAATCGATAGCGTCGCTCGACGGCGTGGCGGTACGCAGCGAGCGTGCGCTCGCGGCCCGCGAACGCGGCGACGAGCATCAACAGCGACGACTCGGGCAAGTGAAAGTTCGTGATCACTGCATCGACCGCGCGAAACTCGAAGCCAGGATAAATGAAGAGACGGCTCAAGCCCGAGAAGGGCGCGAGC
>JBBIJV010000216.1:0-5430 GCA_037445815.1 Rhodospirillaceae bacterium | reverse complement strand
GGCTGGCGGAGCGGTCGCCGAGGGCTCGTGCTCGGGCGCCGGCACCGCAGCCGGCGCCGGGCGGTGGCTGCCGATCGCCGCGTACGTCAGGTGCTCGCGGACGCTGAGTCTGAAGCCAACGCGCGCCAGCTGCGCGCCGTCGATCTCGAGCGCGGCCGCGGATGCGAACGCCTTTGGCGCCTCGCCCGCGAAGAGCTCGGCCGCGAGCCCGCTCGCCTGCTCTACGACGCTGCGGATGGCGGAGAGCTCATCGGCATTGAGATCGCCCTCTACCCTGAGCCTGATTTTCAAGGCAGAACGTGCACTTGCCTGCGCTTCTTGGAAATCCACTTCCCCCGCTGCCCAGGTGGCTTTGGCGTCGAGCGCGCTGCGAGCTTCGATTCTCAGGCGGACGACGTCGCCTTCCCGAGTCTCGATGTAGAGCGTCGTGCGCTCGCTGCGCCGATAGCGCAGGGCCGCGACGGACGTCTCGGCGTTGCCGGCTGGAGGCCGCCCACCATGGCACGTGCCGTCGCATGCCCCGTGTCTGTCGAACGAAGGCAGCCAGGCCGACGGGGTCAAGATGACGGCTTCCACGGCGATGGGCTCCCGGCCAATGCTCTCGAGGCATGATGTCGGCTCGCCGGCGCAGGCCTTTACGAACGCATTTCACAGACGGGGGATTCGCGCCCCGGTGTCAGCCTCGTGGCGCCGTTGGCACGGCGTGCAGCGGGCCGTCTCGGGCACGCGCTCGAGACGTGCCGCATCGATTGCTGCGCCGCAGTCGACGCACAGTCCATAAGTGCCGGCATCGAGGCGCGCGAGGGCCGCGTCGATCGCGGCAACCTCGGAGGCGTCGCGGTCGATCTCGGCGATCAGCACGTCGCGCGCCACGTCGTCGGCGGCGAGCTCGGCCGAGTCCATGACGTTGCCGCCTTCCTTGCTGCCGCGGATTGCGACGCCTGCCTCGATCTCGCCCGCGAGCGCCGCGCGCCGATCGAGCAGCGCTCGACGCACATCGCGCAGCGCTGCCTTGTCGTGTTCGACGGTCATGGCCTGTCTCACGGCCGCGCGCGGAGCTCGGCGTCCTGCTCGACGCGTATCAAGTCGGCCAGGCGGCCGAGCTGCACGGCGAGGTGCTGAATGACGTCGTCCACGGCGATGACGCCGACGAGATCGCCGTTGGCCCGGACCACCGGGGCGCGGCGAACGCCGTAGCGGCGCATCTCGCGCAGCGCGAACTCGAGGCTCGCGTCTTCGCGAACCGTCAGTAGATCGCGCGTCATCGCGTCGCCGACGGTGACGGCGTCCGGCGAGACGCCTTTCGCGATCACGCCGACGACGATGTCGCGATCGGTCAAAATGCCGACGGGCACGAGGGCGCCGCCGCGCGGCTCGACGACGATCAGGTTACCGACGTGCTGGTCGCGCATCAGGGCGGCTGCTTCCGCGACTCCTCGGCTCCTGCCGATGGTCGCGACGTTCGGGTTGCAGAGCAGGTTGACGGCCATCATTTACGGTCCTCCGTTGAAGTAGGATTCTCGTCGGACCGCACGGGCCGCCCCAATACGTACATCCCCTAGCGGGCGCGTAAGTAGAAGCCGCACGCCGGCGGGTCGAGCGCCGGTGTACCTTTGAGCGTAGTCTTGGAGTCCGTATGCGCGACAACACGATACTCGTCATCGCCGATCTCAACGTCCGAGGCGCGCAGTCCGTGCTCGAGCGTGCCGCGTGGCTCGCGACGCAAGCCGGCGCGCGGCTCGAGCTTTTCGCGTGCGATTACGATCCCGACCTCGATGCCGGACGCAACGCGAAGAGCTCCGGCCCTCGCGAGGCGCTGCTCGCACGCCGCCGCGCGCAGCTCGAGGAGCTCGCGAGCCCGCTCCGCCGGCGCGGGCTCACGGTCAGCGTGGACGTCGTCTGGGATCACCCGTTCGATCGCGCGATCGTCAAGCAGGCAGCGGCGCACGACTACTGGCTCGTCGCGAAAGACACGCAACACCACAACCTCTTGCAACGCACGTTGCTGACGAACGTCGATTGGCACCTGGTGCGCGACTGCCCGGCGCCGCTCTTGCTCGTCAAGGATCGCGCGCTCGCGGCCGAGCCGAACGTGCTCGCGGCCGTCGACCCCACTAACGAGCACGATAAGCCCGCGGCGCTCGACGACCGGATCTTCACGTTTGCGGCCGACCTTGCGCGCGTGCTGCGCGGCCATCTGCACGTCATCCACTCGTTCGCCGCGCCGCTCGGCGCGGGCCTGCCGCCGGACGTGCGGGACGTCATCGCGGAGCAGCATCGCGCGGCCCTGGAGAAGTTCCTCGATTCCCATGCCGCGCTCGGCGGCAAGCGCCACCTCTACGAGGGGCTCGCTCACGAAAGCCTCTTGAAGGCCGCCAAGGAGCACCACGCCGATTTCGTCGTCATGGGCGCGGTCGCGCGCCGCGGCCTGAAGCGCCTGTTCATCGGCAGCACGGCCGAACGCGTGCTCGATCGGTTGCCGTGCGATCTCGTGATCATCAAGCCGCTCGAGTTCGAGGCGCCCGATGCCGATGACTGAACGTTCTGCGTGGCTCGCCGCCGCCGCGACGGCGGCGCTCGCCTGCGGCGGCGCCGCGGCCCAGTTCGATGCCGTTACGCTCGACGATTACAGCGGCGAGGAGCTGTTCGGCCGCTTCTGTGGGAGCTGCCACGGAGCCGAGGCGCGCGGCGACGGTCCCGTTGCCCGCTCGCTGAACGTCGCCGTGCCGGACTTGACGACGATCGCCGTGCGCTACGGCGAATTTCCTTCGATGTTGATCCGCGACGTCGTCGACGGCCGAGGAGTCGACCTGCGCGCGCACGGCACGCGCACGATGCCGGTCTGGGGCTACGAGTTTTGGGTCGAGGAGGGCGGAGACGCGAATGCGGAGCGCGCGGTCCGCAACGCGATCAACAAGCTCGTGGAATACCTCGAGTCCGTGCAGCGCGAAGAAGCGGAACGCTCACGCGGCCGCGCGGCGGCGCAGTAGGCGCCGAAGCGGGCATCGCGCCATGACCGCGAGTTATGTCGTCCCGCTCGAAGCAGTGTCGATGCGCGACGTGGCCCGCGTCGGCGGCAAGAACGCCTCCCTCGGAGAGCTGCTTCGACACCTGACGCAAGCGGGAGTCCGCGCCGTCGGCGGGTTCGCGACCGAGACTTCCGCCTATTCGGCGTTCGTCGCCGCGAACGGCGTCGACAAAGTCATCTCGGCCGCGATGGCCGATTACGCGGCGCGGCGCGTGCCGCTCGAAGAAGCCGGGAAAAGGGTCCGCGACGCGATGTGCGCCGGGGCGATGCCGGCAGAGGTCGCGGACGAGATTCGCGCGGCGTATCGGCGGCTCGCGTCGTCACGCGGCGAGCGCGAGCCGGCCGTCGCCGTGCGCTCGAGCGCGACGGCCGAGGACCTGCCCGAGGCGAGCTTCGCCGGTCAGCAGGAAACCTACCTCAACGTGCGCGGCGAAGCCGCGTTGCTCGACGCCGTGCGCGCTTGTTTCGCGTCGTTGTACACGGACCGGGCCATCAGCTACCGCGAGAACCGGGGCATCGATCAGATTCGCGTTGCGCTTTCGGCGGGCGTGCAGCCGATGGTGCGCTCCGATCGCGCGGGCGCAGGCGTGATGTTTTCGGTCGATACCGAGACGGGCTTCCCGCGCCTCGTCGTCATCAACGCAAACTACGGTCTCGGCGAGACGGTGGTGCAAGGCAGCGTGGATCCCGACGAGTATCGCGTCTTCAAGCCGTTGCTCGACGACCTCGCGTGCCGGCCGATCGTCGAGCGCAAGCTCGGACGCAAAGAGCGCAAGCTCGTGTACGGACGGCGCGGCGCGGCCACGGATTTGCGGCGCACGAGCGCGCGCGAGCGCAACGCGTTCGTGTTGACCGACGACGAGGTGCTCGAGCTGGCGCGCGCCGCCGTCGCGATCGAGCGGCACTACGGCAAGCCGATGGACATGGAGTGGGCCAAGGACGGGCGCACGGGCGAGCTGTACGTGCTCCAGGCCCGGCCCGAGACCGTGCAAGCGCGCCGCCCTTCGGCACTGCTCGAGACCTACGAGCTCAAACGCGCCGGTGCGCGGCTGCTCACGGGCGCCGCCGTCGGCGAAGCGATCGCCGTGGGCCCCGTTTGCGTGCTGAAGAGTGCCGAGGACATCGGCCGGTTCGTGCCGGGAAGCGTGCTGGTCACGGGCATCACGGATCCCGACTGGGTGCCCGTCATGAAGCTCGCCGCCGCCGTCGTGACCGACTTGGGCGGCCGCACATCGCACGCCGCAATCGTGAGCCGCGAGCTCGGGTTGCCCGCCGTCGTCGGGACCGGCACGGCGACGGCCGTGCTGCGCGACGGCGCCACGGTCACGGTCTCGTGCGCCGAGGGCGACACGGGCGTCGTCTACGAAGGCGCCGCCGAGTTCGCGCGGCACACGCTCGACACGGCCAGCATTCCCGCCACGCGCACGAAGGTGCTGCTCAACGTCGCCAATCCCGCCGCGGCGTTCCGCTGGTGGCGCTTGCCCGCGGACGGCGTCGGTCTCGCGCGCATCGAGTTCATCATCGGTCACGACATCAAGGCGCACCCGCTTGCGCTCGCGCGGCCCGAGGCCGCGTCTTCGCGGCGTGATCGCGCGCGCCTCGAAAAGCTCACTATGGGTTGGCCGAGCCCGCAGGAGTATTTCGTCGCGAAGCTCGCGTCCGGTATCGCGCGCATCGCCGCGGCGCACCACCCGCACCCCGTCATCGTCCGCACCAGCGATTTCAAGACGAACGAGTACGCGCGTCTTCTCGGAGGCAGCGCGTTCGAGCCCAAGGAAGAGAACCCGATGCTCGGCTGGCGCGGGGCGAGCCGCTACTACACGGAATACCGCGACGGCTTCGCGCTCGAGTGCCGCGCGCTGAAGCGCGTGCGCGAGGAGATCGGCCTCACGAACGTCGTCGTCATGATTCCGTTCTGCCGCACGCCCGAGGAGGCCGACGCCGTGCTCGCGGTGATGGCCGAGAACGGGCTCGAGCGCGGCGTGGACGGTCTCGAGGTGTACGTCATGTGCGAGATTCCGTCGAACGTGGTTCTCGCCGAGCAGTTCGCGGCGCGGTTCGACGGCTTCTCGATCGGCAGCAACGACCTCACGCAGCTCACGCTCGGCGTGGACCGCGATTCGGCGCCCTTGAAGCGCCTGTTCGACGAGAGCAACGAAGCCGTCACGCGGCTGATTCGTTCCGTCATCGAGACGGCGCATGCGGCCGGTCGGAAGGTGAGCCTCTGCGGGCAAGCGCCGAGCGACAAGCCGGCCTTCGTGGAGCTCCTCGTGGAGGCCGGCATCGACTCCGTGTCCGTCACGGCGGACAGCTTCGTCCGCGTCAAAGCGAACGTAGCGGCCGCGGAGCGAAAACGCGGCGCGGCGGAGCCGGGCGCCCAGCCGCTGCGATCCCAGGCGACG
>JBBIJV010000215.1:0-5433 GCA_037445815.1 Rhodospirillaceae bacterium | reverse complement strand
GCCGCGGCGGCGAAGCTCGCGGCGAGAACCGCCGGAGCCGCGCTTGCGCGCGCGCTCTGCGCCGCGAATGCGGCGGCGGCGAGCGCCGCCAAGAGCCCTGCGGCATGTAACTCCATGACGAGCGGTCCTAAACTTCGTCGGACGAATTATCGCCGACGCCGCGACGCGAGCCGCTTGAGCTTTGTCAAGCCTTCAGAAGCGAAGCCGCACCCCGCCGTAAACCGAGCGCCCGGCAGTGTTGTAGCTCAAAACTTCCTGGTAATCCTCGTCGGTGGCGTTCTGCACGCGGCCGAAGATCGACAATGAATCCGACAGGTCGAAGTTCGCCGACAGGTCGAGCACCTCGTAATCCGGCAGCGCGACAATCGTTCCGAAGTCCGAGTCCACGGCGTCGCGCGACGCGCGATAGTTCGCGACGAAGCTCAATCGCTCGCCCATGGCGCGGTACAGGATTCCGACGTTGCCGACGTTCTCCGGCCGACGCAGCCGGCGCGCGCCGCCTGCATCCTCGGCGTCGTTGTTCGTCCAATTGGCGAGCAGCTCCCACCGCTTCCCAAGCGGCACGTTAGTCACGATCTCGACGCCTTTCGAGGCGCTCGTACCCGGCGTCTGTAGATAACCGGAGAACGTGGCGAGATCGAACTCGATCACGTCTTCGATCTCCTGATCGAAGTACGTGACTTCGAAGTGCAGCCCGTTCGCGGCGTTGTACTCGATCCCTACGTCGTAGCCTTGGCTCGTCTCCTCGGTGAGCGTGACGCCGGCCGCCGGCGGAAACGCGAACGGGCCGCGGTTGTAAGCCACCTCGAACAAGCTCGGCGCGCGAAAGCCCGTGCCGACGCTCGCGCGGTACTTCACGGAGCGCCCCGACGAAAGGTCCTGCACATAGGCGACGCTCAACCGCGAGCTCGTGTGCCTGCCGAAGTCGTCGTTGTCATCGTAGCGGGCGCCGAGCGACAGATAGAGCGCGCCGTCGAACGCGCCCTGGTACTCGAAGTAGTAGCCGTTCTGGTCGCGGCGCCGCGCGCCGTCGGAGTCGACGAGCTCCTCTTGCTGTAGGTCGACGCCGTAGACGAGCCCGAACGCATCCGAGGGCTTGTAGCTGCCCGTGTATTCGAATCTCGACAGCTCGCCCTCCGTTGAAAACGACGGCGCACCGCTCGCGAGGTCGCCGCGCGCGATGTCGATGTTGCTGTAGCCGAACGAGCTCGTGACGTTACCCAGAGTGTGATCGGCAGACGCCTTGTAGGTCCGCTGGTCCGTGGTCCCCGTGCAATCGTGCACTGTCGGAAAACCGCAATTGTCGTACCGGGTCTCGGCGTCGATGTCGCGCATGACGAGCTGCACACGCAAGCTCTCCGACGCGTTCCAGCCGAGCTTCGCGTGCAGCGTGGTGTTCTCGGCGCCGTCTTCGTCTCGCAGTACCGTGTCGTTCGTGCGCGAGTTGAAGCCGTCCGTCTCGAGATCGGCGACGGACAGGAAATAGTCGCCGCGATCGCTGCCGCCCGACAGCGCAGCGTCGAGCTTGCGCGTGGAGTACTCGCCGAGCTCGAGCCCGAGCCGGCCGCCGAGCTCGTCGGCGCCGCGCTTCGTCATCACGTTGACGACGCCGCCGGCGTCTGCGCCGTACATGAAACCCTGCGGGCCGCGCAGCACTTCGATGCGCTGTAGATCGTTCGTCGTGAGCAGGCTGTCGAAGCTCGGTGCCACTTGCGGAGCCGAGGGGTCCAGCGCTTTGACGCCGTCGATCATCAGCAGCGTGCGGTAGGCCTCCTCGCCGCGGATCCGCACGGCCGTCGCCTTGCCCGGTCCGCCCGAGTTCGAGACGCCGATCGCCGTTTGCGTGCGGAGCACGTCGGCCAAGTCCGTGTAGCCGCGCAGCTCGATGTCCTCGAAGTCGATGACCGAGACGGCCGTTCCGATCTGCCGGCGCGGCTGGGCGACGATGCTCGAGGTGACGACGATCTCTTCGGGCCGCTCCGCCGCCGCGCCCTGCTGGGCGTAGCTCGCCTCCGGAACGGCCGCCAGGGCCGCGAGCGCCGCCGCGGACAGGGTGCTCGGTAACTTCAAGGCCACCCTTGCTTGGGAGTCGTTCATAGATCCTCGAACCGATTTGACGTTCATTATGAGAGCCAGAGCGGGGCCGGCCGCCGCCCACTTCGGGTCCAGTTTTGAGCGCTGCAGCCTAACCCAACCCTTAGGCCTCCCTAGCGTTATTAACGGTTGGCGTTAACGGTTAGCGATTCGGACGAGCCGCGCCAGGGCTTCGCCAGCCTAGGGAGCGGCGGCCCGGGCGGCCGCTGCGCACCCTGCCGTCTTGCATGCCGCAGGTTGGCTAAGACGCTGCGCCCCGCCGCCCGAAGTGAGCGCCGCCGCACCGGCGGCGGCCGCCGTCAAATCTTGATCACGACCTTGCCGAAGTGCTGCCCGGACTTGAGGTATTTGAACGCCTCGGGCGCCGCGTCGAAGTCGAACGTCTTGTCGATGACGGGCTTGAGCTCGTTGACGGCGACGGCCTTCATCAACGCGTCGAAGTGCTCGCGGGCGCCGACGAAGATGCCGCGCACCATCGCGAACTTCGGCATCAGCGGATACGGGCTCAAGTCGCCTTCGGGCCTCGTCATGACGCCGATGACGCTGACGAGACCCTCCTGGCCGACGGCCAGGTACGACTTCGGCAACGTGCCGACGCCGCCCGTATCGATGACGTGCTCGGCCCCCTGCCCGCTCGTGAGCTCGAGCACCTTCTGCTCCCAATCGGGAGTGGCCTTGTAGTTGATGCACTCGTCGGCGCCGAGCGCTCGTGCGCGCTCGAGCTTCGCGTCGCTCGACGACGTGATAATCACACGGGCGCCGGCCATCTTCGCGATCTGTAGCGCGAAGATCGACACGCCGCCCGTGCCGAGCGTCAGCACCGTCTCGCCGGGCTTCAGCACGCGCGGGCCGTGCATCAGCGCGTTCCACACCGTCACGCCGGCGCAGGGCAGCGTCGCGGCCTCCTCGAATGTGAGGTGCGGCGGCAGCGCGAGCAGGCCGTCGGCCTGAAAGACCTGGTACTCGGCAAGCGTGCCGTCGAGCGGAAAGCCGAGCGCGGCGGGCGGTTTGCCCTGCGTGAACGTCGCGACGACGCGGTCGCCGCGCTTGAACTGCGTGACGCCGGCACCCACGGCCTCGACCTCTCCCGCGCCGTCCGACAGCGGAATCGTGTCCTGCGTCAACGGGCCGCGGAAATACTTGCCCGCGACGATCGCGAGATCGCGGAAATTCAGCGACGCGGCTCGCATGCGCACGAGCACCTGGCCCGCGCCCGGCGCAGGGCGGTCGCGCTCGGCCGCTTTGAGGCCGTCGATTCCCGTAGATCCTTTCGAGACGAGAAAAACCTTCATGGCATGGCTCCGCTTGCGTCACTCGACTCTAGCGGCATCGCAACGCCGGAATCAATTCGCATCGCGACAGGGCTCCGCAAAGCAATTCCCTGGAGATTCACGAGTACGAGCGTATCCACACGATCACCTTCGTAGCCCTCTATCTTGACGGGCAGGTCCGCGAGGCCTTCGCCGAGCCAAACGGCGATCAAAGTGTCAGGCCCCTCGAATTCCACTCGCCGTGCCCGAAAAGCGCCGTAGGAGTCTCGATCTCCTCCGACTCGTGCTCCGTAACGACGAACATCGGGTCGAGCCGCGCCAGCGAAAGCCGGCCCGGAAGCATCAGAATAGTGCTCACCGCTACCTGCTCGGCCATGTCTCGCAGCTCGCGGTTTTCGATTTCACTGAACTGCCTTTCCCGCGAGCGCCTCTTGTAGGTCAGCGTGAAACGCCCGCGCGACCAGTCGAACAGCAGCGACGCAGGCACGACCCTCCTCCGCGAGCGTTGCTCGGCACGCACCTCGAGAGGAAGCAGTTGCCCGGCGTCGACGCGTGCCCGCGTACGCACGATCATCGGCACCGTCCCCCGCTTGTACGGTGATCTCGTAGGTGTCGTCCGGAGCCGCATAACTCACGGTTACGTCGACTTGCCCGTTTACCCCCGATTTGTCTCGCACGCGATATCGGGCTTCATACGACGCCTTGTACTCGGGAATTGCATTCGGCTCCGCCAAGAGCCACGTTTGCGGAAGAAGAGCAGCGAGCGCGAACGATAGACGGGGGTGCAACCGCATCGACCACCCTCACTTCGGTTGTCGGTGCGATGGTAGCAGGGCGCGAACTAGCTCGTCGCGAGGAAGCGGAGGATTCGTTCGGCGATCGCGCCCTCGGACCCTTCGAGGTGGAAGTGATGCCCGCCCGGCACACGATCGACCTCGACGTTCGCGAACAGCGTTGCCATCTCGCGGAACAGCGGCCGGTCGGCGAACGGGCTCTGCGTGGCGAACAGCACCAGCACCGGCGCCGTGACGCGGCGCGCGAAGGCGCGCACGTGGTCGGGCGTCAGGCGAAACTCGGACTGCGCCTTGAGCCGCTGATCCGCGTGCCATTGAAAGCCGCCCGGCACCTCGCGCAGCGACCGGCGCGCGAGGATCTCGGCAGCGTCCGGCGTCACCTTCGTGAAGCCGGCCGTGCGCTCGGCGATCGCCGCAGCGCGCGTCGCGAACACGCGGCCGGCTTTGCCGCGCAAGCCGCGGGCTTCGCGCAGCGCCTGTGCGAGCCCGGCGGGCGCCTCGTCCGGCTCCGCCGTGATCGGCAAGCCGCCCTCGAGCAGAACGAGCTTGTCGACGCGCTCGGGGAACGTCGCGGCGAACAACATCGAGATCGCGGCGCCGCGCGAATGGCCGATGAGGGTGCAGCGCTGCCAGCCGAGCTCGTCCGCGACGTCCAACAGGTCGCCGACGTCTTGCCAGACGTTGTACGCGGAGTCGGGCGAGCGGAAATCGCTGAAGCCGTGCCCGGCGAGCTCGAGCGCAACGACCTCGCAGCCTCCGAGACGCGGCGCGAGGAGCGCGAAGCTGCCGGCGTTGTCGAGCCAGCCGTGCGAGGCGATGACGGGGCGCTCACCCGGAGAGCCCCAAATCTCCGCCGCCAGCGTCAGCCCTGGCAGCCCGAACCGGCGCTCGCGCGGCACGGTGCCTCAGCGGAAGAAGCGCCCTGGATTCTGCTGCCGCTGCTGCTGGAACGGCGTCGACGAGCCAAAGCGCTGGTTGATGAACTCCTGCAAACGCTCCTGCTGCTCGTAGAGGCTCGCGCTCGGCAAGAGCAGCACCTTGTCGCCGGGCTCGAGCCCCTCGACGACCTCGCTGTACTCGAGATCCGTGAGGCCGGTCTTCACCGCCAAGGGCACGGGCTCGTTGCCGCGCAGCGCGACGACCCAATATTCGCCGCCGAATTGATAATCCGTCGTCGGCGCCGACGCGCTCGGCCGCTGCGGCGAGGCGCCGCTCACGAACGATCCGCCGCCCGGCGGCCCGCCACCGTTGAAGCCGCCGGCCCCGCCGCCCGG
>JBBIJV010000214.1:0-5462 GCA_037445815.1 Rhodospirillaceae bacterium | reverse complement strand
CTGCCGGACGTCGATCAATCGCGCCCAACGCGCGTTCTTGCGCGGCTCGACGGCGCGCGCGAGCTTCAAACGATGCCGTGCCGCTCCAGCAGCTCGCGCTCGTCGCCCGACACCCAGCCGAAGACCTTCGACACGCCGTTGACCGTCCGCACGAAGTAGTGGACGTCGAAATCGATGTTCACCACGTGCTGGTCCTTGCGAACATACGTGGCCGTCCAGGCGACGTGGGCCACGCAATGCAAATCATCGATCGGCGTCAGGCGCACGTCGCGCATCCGCGTCCCTTTCATTCCGATCGCTCGATAGCGGACATAGCCGTGGGCCATGAACTGCTCGAGCCGATCGTTGTTCTTGCCCGTCATGAGGCCGGCGGGTGTCGCCGCGATGAACTCGGAGGCATAGAGCGACCTCACGGCCTTCAAGTCGACGTGGCCGGCGAGCGACAGGTTGAACGCTCGCTCGTAGCGTTCGAATAGCTTCCTTACACTGGTCTCCATCGTCACGCCCTCTTGCTTGCTCTACCGGCATTCCGTCGTCGCTCAAGTCTGGCCACGGCCACAACGCCTCACAAGCGGCTCTCGCGCGGCGACTTACGACGGGTTTCCGTTCCGCCATGTGTTCGCTAAGCTTCAGCGGGGAGATCTTCCCTCGCCTCGAGCCTCGTCCGGCTCGGAGGAATCGTTGCCCGCACCGCATGTCGATCCGCACCGGCGCCGTTCGACTATCGAGCAAGCCGTAGCGCGCACTCGAGGAGCCGCAATCGTGACCGTGCCAGACCCGCTTTCGCTACCCACCGCCGCATCGCCGGCGATGCCCGGCGAGCGGCGGTCGCTGTACGCCGAGCTGCGCGACGCGATCCGCGGCACGAACGCCGACTATACGAAGATCCCCATCAGGCGCGCCGTGTTCCTGCTGGCGGTGCCGATGGTGCTCGAGCTCGTGCTCGAGTCGACGTTCGCCGTGGTCGACATTTACTTCGTCGCGAAGCTCGGCTCGTCCGCCGTGGCGACGGTGGGCCTCACAGAAACGCTGCTGTTCCTGCTCTACGCAGTCGGTATGGGTCTCGCGATGGCCGTCACGGCCGTCGTCGCGCGCCGCGTCGGCGAAGGCGAGCACGAGAAAGCCGCCGTGAGCGCGGTGCAGGCGATCTGGATCGCGCTGATGGTCTCGCTGCCGTTCGCCGTCGCGGGCATCGTCTTCGCGCAGGACCTGTTGCGCCTCATGGGCGCCGACGCCTGGACGCTCGAGCACGGCTATCCCTACATGCAGTGGGCGCTCGGCAGCAACGCCGTGATCCTGTTGCTGTTCACGATCAACGCAATCTTCCGCGGAGCCGGCGACGCAGCCGCGGCGATGCGCGTGCTTTGGTTCGCGAATGGCCTCAACATCGTGCTCGATCCGATCTTGATCTTCGGTTTGGGCCCCGCGCCCGAGCTCGGCGTCACGGGCGCGGCCGTCGCGACGGCGACGGGGCGCGGCGCCGGCGTGCTGTTGCAGCTCTGGATCCTGTTTCGCCGCGGCAAGCACCTGCGCGTGCTGCCGTCGCAGGTGGGCTGGCACGCCGCGATCCTCTGGAACATCGTGCGGACGTCGCTCGGCGGCATCGGGCAGATGATCGTGGCCACGACGGCGTGGATTTTCTTGATGCGGATCCTCGCGAACATCGGCAGCGAGGCCGTCGCGGGTGCCACCATCGCGATCCGCATCATGATGCTGACGATGATGCCCGCCTGGGGCATGTCGAACGCCGCCGCAACGCTCGTGGGCCAGAACTTGGGCGCCAAGCAGCCGCAGCGCGCGGAAAGCTCGGTGTGGCGAATCGGCGGCTACAACATGGTGTACCTGCTCGCGATCGCCGTGGTGTTCTTCCTGCTATCGGCCGAGCTCATGCGCCTCTTCACCGACGACGCCGCCGTCGTCGCTATCGGCGCCGAGTGGCTCCGAATCCTGTCCTACTCGCTGTTCGTCTACGGCTGGTGGATGGTGTCGATGCAGGCGTTCAATGGCGCGGGCGACACGATGACGCCGACCTGGATCAATCTCGTGTTCTTCTGGTTGATCCAGATTCCGTTGTCGTGGCTGCTCGCGGCAGGGCTCGATTGGCAGCACTCGGGCGTGTTCTGGGGCGTGTTCATCTCGGAGACGTCCGTCGGGCTCTTCACGCTGTGGCTGTTCACGCGCGGAAGGTGGAAAACGGCGCAGGTGTGAGCGGCTGACCCTCGAGGCTCAGCTGGTGCGGACCGAGAGCTCCATCGCGTCGCCGACGGGCAGCGTCACGGAGACGTAGCCCTTGCCGGGATCGCGCACGTAGGCGAGATACGAGCGCAAGGCTTCGGGGAAGAGATCGAGGTCGTCGGCGATCACGAGCGCCCCTTCCGCGAGTGCCGGCTCGATGCGCTTTAGAAACGGCAGGTAGAGCTCCTTCCATCCATCGAGGAAGGCGAGCGAGACGCCGGCGCGTATGTCGGCCACCGTCTCGAGCGCGTCGCCCACGCGAAAATCCACGAAGTCGGCCAACCCCGCCGCTTCGATGTAGCCCTGCGCTCGCTTGGCCTTGTGCTCGCTGAGCTCCGTGGTCACGACGCGCCCCGAGCCGCGGTCGCGCACGGCCGCAGCGAGGTAGATCGTCGAGATACCGAACGACGTGCCGAACTCGAGCATCGTGCCCGGCACCGAGCCGCGTGCGAGCACGTAGAGCCAGCGCCCAGCGTCGGGCGACACGGGAATGAAGGCGTCGTCGAGCAGCGCGGCGCGTTCCGCGCCGCTCTTGCCGCGCGCTTTCTGAAGCAGCGGTGGATCGTCGCGGTCGGCCGCGGCGTGCATGTCGTCGAGCACGCGGCGCACGCGCGCGTCGTTCAGCGAGGAGCTCATGAGCGAATACTAGCGCAAGTCGTCGGCGGCCCGGCGCTCGCGCGAACTCACGCCGACGTCGTCGCGACCGGCTCGAGCAGGCGTTCCACCCGCGGCGGCTTCGTGAGGTGGGCGTCGAACCCGGACTCTGGCGCGCGGCTGCGGTCTTCGGCGCGGCCATAGCCCGTCAGCGCGATGAGATACGTGCGCAGCCCCTTGGAACGCAGCCGCTCGGCGATACCGTAGCACCGCGACGTCCGGCTGTCGGCGCCCGATCGCATCGTGGCCGCTCGGGCCGTCGGCCGCCGACGAGCCACGCCGGTGCGGCTTGCCTGCTCGTCACGCGAATCCGCAGGGCCAACGTCAACGCGGTGTAGGCCGCGAGAATCGCGCGTCGCGCGGAGATCGGCCGGCGAGTGGCGTTTCCTACCCCTGCGTGCCTGATCGTTGGCGGCCGCGTCGAGACCGGTCAATGCGACCGCCCTCGACGCGACTGCCTTCGCCGAGCCGCTGCAAGTTGCGCATCGAGCGTACTCGAGCGATTGATCAGCAACCATTAGGTGTTGACCGGCGAGCCGTCCGATCCGGAGACGGGCTTCGGATCCGGCTCCCGATCGGGCTCCGCCGTGCGCGCAGGCACGACGGTCTCGATTCCGAGCATCGTCAAACCGCCAATCGCCGCCTCCATCGCGCGCTCGCCTTCGCGGATCGCTTCTTCGGCGCGATCGAAGCCGAGCAGACCGATGTGCGCTAGCCGCGGCGCCACCGTGATGTCGGGCGGCTCGCCAGCCATGCGGCTGCGCGTGATGCGCACCTGCATGATGTCGAGGCTCGCCGCGATGACGCCGAGCATCGATGGCCGCGCAGGCTCGTCGCTCGTCGGCCACAAGCGGGCGATGCTGCGGCGCAGCCAGCGGTTCTCCTCGGCCTCGCTGGCATCGGCGTCGCGCACGACGAGATTGCGGCCGACGATGCCATGGCTCAGATCGACGGCGACCACGATCTCGGCGCCCATGGCGCGCGCGAGCGACACGGGCACCGGATTCACGAGCGCGCCGTCGACGGGGATGCCGTCGTCGGTCGACACGGGGGTGAACAGGCCCGGCATCGCGAGCGAGGCGCGCACGGCGTTCAGCGTCGAGCCTTTGCGGAGCCACACCTCCGCGCCGTTCTCGACGGACGTGGCCACGGCCGCGAACGGGATTTCGAGGTCCTCGATCGGCCGATCCTCGAGGCCTCGCGAGACGAACGACATGAATCGTTGGCCTTTGAGCAGGCCGCCGCTGAATCCGATGTCGGCGAACGAGAGGACGTCGCTGCGCCGCATGCCGGCCGCGCCCTCGAGGAACCGATCGAACTCGCCGCTCGCGTAGGCAGCGCCGACGAGCGCGCCGACCGACGTTCCGCAGACGATGTCGGGCCGCACGCCCGCTCGCTCCAACGCGCGCACGACGCCGACATGGGCCCAGCCCCGTGCGGCGCCGCTGCCCAGCACGAGGCCGAGCCGCGGCAAGCGGCGTCTGCGCGCGGCGGCTCGCTCTTCGTTACTCACGGGCAGGACGACCCTCGCGGAAAAAAATTCGCACCACCGCCGAAAGGTGGTGCAAGTTGCGTGCCGGGGGAGACGCTGCGGCGGGCCGCGCGGTCAGCCGTTCATTGCGAGCTCAGCGCTTCATCTTGAGCAAGGCGCCGCCGAAGAACCCTTCGACGCTATCGAGGTCGATGATCAGCGCGTTGCCTTTGCGGTCCTTGTCCTGGCTCTGCTCGAACGGGTGAGCGTTCTCGTAGACGCGCTTGCGAACGTTCTCGCTCGTATCGATGCGGGCGCGACCTCTGAAGATCATGAAGTCGCGGCCGTCCTCGCGGAAATCGCCGTAGATGAGGGCCACCGCCGGATTCCGCTTGACCGCGGCAAGGATCGGCCCGTCGGGCATGCGCACCCAGATCGCGAGCGCCGTGTCGCCATAGGCCTGCGTGCTGCCGCGGAAGGACAGCTTCGGCGCGTTGTTCTCGTCGACGTACGAGATGACGATGGGCTTCCGGCGCTCGAAGGCGGTGTTTACGGCCTTCTTCATGTCCTCGGACAGCTCGAGCTCGGTCAATACGGGCGGTGCGCTCATCGAACGACTCCTTTTCTTGTTCGGCGCGAATAGTATCGCAAACTCCGCGCGCGACGGCCGCGGCACAGTGAGCTTGCACGCACCGCTACAGCCGAGACCGTGCACAGGCGCAACGTTGCGCGCTCTTGGTGCCGCTCGATCGGCTGCCCTACGACTACGTCGGGCGCAGCGGCTTCTCGTGGATTCACAGCTGGACGCGAACGAAGGGCCTGCGCAGACCAAAGCGGAGCCCGATCCGCCCGAGCGGGTGACCGAGGGTTGGGAACAGCGCTGACGATCGCGCGCGGCTTGCGTCAGAGCCAACCGAACCCGCGCGCCATCGTGCCGAGCATGGCGGCGGCAAGCGCGAAGTAAAGAAGCAGGGCCCAGACTTTCGCAGCAGCGATCTGGCCGGCGATGTCCACCTTCAGGCCGTCTCTGACAGAAGTGATCTCCGCCTTCAGGCCGTCTCTGACAGAAGCAATCTCCGCCTTCAGGCTGTCTCTGACAGAA
>JBBIJV010000213.1:0-5483 GCA_037445815.1 Rhodospirillaceae bacterium | reverse complement strand
GCCGATCGTCCGGTCGCCGACCTCGACGATCGGGCGTTGCAGCAGGCGCGGCTCTTTGGCGAGCAACTCGACGATGGCGCGATCGTCGAGGTCGCTTCCCAAATAGGGTTTGAACTCGGGCTCGCTGGTGCGCACCATCTTGAGCGCCGGACCGCCGAGCTTGCGCATCAGCTCGCGGAGCTTGGCCTTCGAAAGCGGCGTCGTCAGGTAGTCGACGATCTCGGGCTCGATGCCGCGCTGCTCGAGCAGCGCGAGTGTGGCGCGCGATTTGCTACAACGCGGGTTGTGGTAGATTTTGGCCTTCATTTCCGGAAGTGTAAGGTTTCGGCGTTACGACGAGAACCGTGGCGGCGCCTTGACGCTTTGAATCGTGCCACGTACGGTACCGCGACGCCCGGCTCATTCCAGCACAAGAATTACAAGATGTTCCGCGTAGTTGTGACGATGGGTGCGCTCCTCGTCGCCGGTTGCGTGACTGCTCCACCGGTTCAAGAGATGAGCGATGCGCGTCAAGCCATCAGGGCGGCCGAGCAAGCGGATGCCGGCCGTGTCGCGGCCGACACGCTCGAAGATGCGCGCCGCTTCCTCGCCGAAGCCGAGCAACAGATCCAGAACGGCGCGTACGGTCCTGCTCGCACGAACGCCGTGCGGGCGAAAAATCGGGCGACGTCCGCGTTGCGCTCCGTTCGCGGCTCCGAGGAGTGAGCGTGGGGGAGGTGCAGGCGATACGCTGCATCGTCAGCGGCCGCGTGCAAGGCGTGTACTACCGGGCCGCCACGGCCGAGCAAGCGCAGCGCTTGAACGTCGACGGCTGGGTCAGGAACCTGGCTGACGGGCGCGTCGAGGTCGTCGCGGCCGGCGAGCCTGAAGCGGTGGCTGCCCTAACGCGGTGGCTCTGGCAGGGGCCGCCCGCCGCGAGCGTCGACGCCGTTCACGTCGAGGAATGGACGAGCAGCGTGCCGCGCGGCTTCAACGTCGCGCGCTGAAGCTCACTGACGAAACCACTTCGTTCGCAGGCGCTCGATGACGCGGTCGGAGTACCAGCGTCTGCCCACGCTGCCGTTATAGCGGGCGAGGCCGCGCACGAGATCGCCGCCCTCCATGTCGAGGTAGTAGCGCAAGATGCGGCAGCCGAGCAGGACGTTCGTCTCGACGTCGAACAGCTGATTCTTGTCCTTGTAACCGAGCTCCGGCACCCAGAACGGCATCACCTGCATGAGGCCGAGCGCCGTCGCCGAAGAGATCGCGAAGCGATCGAAATTGCTCTCGACGTCTATGACGGCGAGCACGAGCTCGGGCTGCACGCCGGCCAGCGTGGCCTGGCGGTGCACGGTCGTCAAAATTTCGAGCCGCTCGGAATGGTCGGGCACCTGACGTGCCAGACGGCGCGACATGTCGGTCAACCATACTTCGGCGTCGAACCGGTCGCCGAAGCTGTGGCCGTCCGCGATCGCGGCCAGCAGAACCTTGCGCAGCTCCGGGTCGGGACCGGAGCGAGCGTCGCTCAGTTTGAGCTGCGCCTCGGCCGCCCCGGCCGCCGCCAGGAGTAGCGCGAGCAGCAGGTGCGGCAGCCGGCGCCGCAGCGGCCTCAGCGGCAATGACGTGTCCACGTACGAATCATGCGCGCAGCGATTGTGCTTGCCCGCGACGCCGATCACAACGGCGCCGGCAGCGGCGCCGGCGGCAGAGCCGCCGGGCCGTTGCGGAAGCGCCGTGTTCATGGGCGCCCGAGTCGGGTACATTGGCCCTCCGTCTCGGACGGGGGCTCGCACCGCAGTGGATGGCCGGTACGCCAATACGCGTCGCAAAGGGATTTACTTGCTCCCGAATCTCGTCACCACGGGCGGGTTGTTCGCGGGGTTCTATTCGATCATCGCGGCGATCGACGGTAATTTCACCGCGGCGGCATGGGGCATCTTCGCGGCCATGCTGCTCGACGGGCTCGACGGCCGAGTGGCACGGTTGACGAGCACGGCCAGCGAGTTCGGCAAGGAGTTCGACAGTTTGGCGGACATGGTGTCGTTCGGCTTGGCGCCGGCGATCGTCGTTTATCAATGGGGCGTGGAGCGTCTCGCCGAGTACGGCGCGGTTTGGGGCCGCCTCGGCTGGCTCGCGGCGTTCCTGTACGTAGCGGCGGCCGCATTCCGCTTGGCGCGGTTCAACAGCAACGTTGCGCAAGACCGGCGCTTCTTTCAAGGGCTCGCGAGCCCTGCCGCCGCGGCCGGTGTCGCTTCTATGATCTGGCTCGCGACGGCCTACGACGGCTTCGACGGTCTTCCGGCGCTCGTCGCGGGCGTCACGATCACGGCCGTCACGGGCCTCTTGATGATGTCGCGGTTTGCCTACTTGAGCTTCAAGGACATCAATCCGGGCCGGCGCGTGCGCTTCGCGCAGCTACTCGTGATCCCGCTCGTGATGATCTTCATTGCCCTCGAGCCGCCCCTGACGGTGTTCAGCTTGTTCCTCGTGTACGCCGCGTCGGGTCCCGCAGCTTGGGCGTGGCGCCGGCGCGCGAAGCGCCACGAGCCGGTGGCGCCGTGACGGGGTTGCGCGAGCGCTATCTCGCCGAGCTCGGTATTCCCGTCTGGCGCTTGCGCGCGGCGCGGGCAGGCGGCTGCCCGGAGCCAGCCACCGTCGCGCGGCCCGAACCGGCCACGGTCGCGCCGGCAGTTCCGAAAGACGATGCGTGGGCGACTCTCGCGGCGCGCGTGCGCGCCTGCACGCTCTGCGCACTGCATCGCACCCGGACACAGACGGTCTTCGGGGTCGGCAAGCGCGACGCCCGCCTGTTCGTGATCGGCGAGGCGCCGGGCGCCGACGAGGACCGGCAGGGCGAGCCGTTCGTTGGGCGCGCCGGGCAGTTGTTGAACGCGATGCTGCGCGCGATCGGCTTGCCGCGCCAGGAGGTCTACATCGCCAACATCTTGAAGTGCCGGCCACCGGGGAACCGCGACCCGCAGCCCGACGAATCAGCGACGTGCACGCCGTACTTGGCCGAGCAGATCGCGCTCGTGAAGCCGCGCGTGTTGCTCGCCGTCGGGCGCGTCTCCGCGCAGTGGTTGCTTCAGACCGACGTCCCGACCGGCCGGCTGCGCGGCCGCGTGCACACTTATGGCGAAAACGACACGCCGCTGGTAGTCACCTATCACCCGGCGTATCTTCTTCGGAGTCCGCTCGAGAAAGCGAAGGCTTGGGCGGATCTCTGTCTCGTGAGGGAGTTGCTGAATCAGTCGCCATGAGTGCCGCAGTCCACCCGCGCACGGAGATACGCCTGATGCAGCCCGCCGACTTGAAGGCGGTGGCCGCGGTCGAGCGTGCGGCCTACCAGTACCCGTGGAGCCTCGGCATCTTCCGCGACTGCTTGTTGGCCGGCTACTACTGCCTCGTGCTCGACGTGGCTGGCAGCGTCACGGGCTACGGCGTCATGTCCGTCGCGGCCGGCGAGGCGCACCTGTTGAACCTTTGCGTGCACCCGAATGCGCAACGCATGGGCTACGGCCGGCGCCTCTTGAGCGCGCTGATGGTACGCGCCGCCGACGCGGGCGCCGACAAGATTTTCCTCGAAGTGCGCCCGTCGAACGGCGTCGCACTGCATCTCTACGATTCCGTGGGATTCGAGCAGATCGGCATCCGCCCCGCCTACTATCAAGCCGAGAACGGCCGCGAGGACGCCGTGATCCTCGCCGCGACCTTGCAGCCGGACCGCTGAGTCCCCACAACGTCCTTCCCTATGCACGAGCACCTGAAAAGGCGAACGTTCGCGATCATTTCGCATCCCGACGCGGGCAAGACCACGCTCACGGAAAAGCTGCTGCTCTTCGGCGGCGCGATTCAAATGGCGGGCACCGTCAAGGGACGCAAGGCGAGCCGGCACGCCACGTCGGACTGGATGCGTCTAGAGCAGGAGCGCGGCATCTCCGTGACGTCGTCGGTGATGCAGTTTCCGTACGGCGACGCGCTGATCAACTTGCTCGACACGCCGGGCCACGAGGATTTCTCGGAGGACACGTATCGCACGCTGACGGCCGTCGACAGCGCGCTGATGGTCATCGACGCGGCGAAGGGCGTCGAGGCGCGCACGATCAAGCTCATGGAAGTGTGCCGCTTGAGAACCACGCCGATCATCAGCTTCATCAACAAGCTCGACCGCGACGGCAGGCCGCCCATCGAGCTTCTCGACGACATAGAGGCGGTGCTCGACATCGCATGCGCGCCGCTGACGTGGCCGATCGGCATGGGGCGCGAGTTCCGCGGCATCTACGACGTGCGCGAAGACTGCGCGCACCTATATCAAGGCCGCGACGGCAGCCGGCTGCCGGACGTGCAGCGGGTTCCGGGGCTCGCAAGCGCCGAGCTCGACAATGCCGTCGGCGAGCACGCGGCACGCGCATTACGCGAGGAGGTCGAGCTCGTGCGCGGCGCGACGCCGCCGTTCGACCACGCCGCGTACTTGGCCGGCAAGCAAACGCCGGTGTTCTTCGGCGCCGCGATCCACAACTACGGCGTGCGCGAGTTGCTCGATGCGTTCGCAAAGCTGGCTCCGCCGCCGCAGCCGCGTGCAACGAGCACGCGCACCGTGATGCCGGACGAGCCCGCGTTCAGCGGGTTCGTTTTCAAAATTCAAGCGAACATGGACCCCGCACACCGCGACCGGATCGCTTTCTTACGCGTCTGCTCCGGCGCCTACGAGCCCGGGATGCGCATGTACCACACGCGTCTCGAGCGCGAGGTGCGCGTCGGCGACGCGATCACGTTCATGGCGGCGGACCGGCAACACGTCGACGAGGCCTACGCGGGCGACATCATCGGTTTGCATAACCACGGCACGATCAACATCGGCGACAGCTTCACGCAGGGCGAGCCGCTGACGTTCACGGGCATTCCGAGCTTTGCGCCGGAGCTCTTTCGCCGCGCAGTGCTGCGCGACCCGCTGAAGCTGAAGGCGTTGCAGAAGGGGCTCGCGCAGCTCTGCGAGGAGGGCGCGACGCAGCTCTTCCGGCCGCTCGTCGGCAACGACATGATCTTGGGCGCCGTCGGACCGCTGCAGTTCGACGTAGCGGCGTACCGGCTGCGCGACGAGTACGGCGTCGAGGCCGCGTTCGAGAACGTCGGAGTCGTCGCGGCGCGCTGGGTGCGCTGCGACGAGCGCGCGCACCTGGACGAGCTCGTGAAGAAGCTCAGCGGGAATCTAGCCCGCGACCACGCCGGGCAGCTCGTCTATCTCGCGCCGAGCACCGTGAGCCTCGCGCTCACGCAAGAGCGTTGGCCCAAGGTTCAGTTCTTCACTACGCGCGAGTCGAGCGCCGCGGCTTGACGGTCAAGCGCGCGCATTGCGAAACGCCGCGACGCAGCTCGCGAGCTCGCCCAACGCGGCGCCGCCGGCGTCGGGCTCGTAGCGCGCGTGCACATAGAGCTCGACGACCGTGCGAATCGGCGCCGCGAGCGCAGGCAGCGCCGTTGCGGCGCGATCGGCATAGGCGCGC
>JBBIJV010000212.1:0-5604 GCA_037445815.1 Rhodospirillaceae bacterium | reverse complement strand
GTAGCGTACTTGCCGCAGGACCCGCCCGTGCATTGGCCGCTCGCGGTGCGCGAGCTCGTCGCGCTCGGCCGCCTGCCCCACCGGGCGTATGCGGCCGCGGAAAGCGGGGCCGACGCCGCCGCCGTCGCCGCTGCGCTCGAGCAAACGGATACGGCCGGGCTCGCCGAACGCAGCGTGAGCCGACTGTCCACCGGGGAACGCGCGCGCGTATTGCTCGCGAGAGCGTTGGCCGTCGAAGCGCCCGTGCTGCTCGTCGACGAGCCGATCGCGATGCTCGATCCCTATCACCAGCTCGACGTCATGAGCACGCTGCGCGGCTACACCGGGCGAAACAATGGCGGTGCCGAGTCTCGTCGGCTCGTCGTCGCGGTGCTGCACGATCTCGCGCTTGCGGCGCGATTTTGCGACCGCGTGTTGCTCATGGACTGCGGCGCCATCGTCGGCGACGGCCCGCCCGACACGACGCTCGGCGCGGAAGCCATTCGTGCCCACTATCGTGTCGAGCCGTTCATCGCGCGCCACGACGGCGAGCCGCTGATCGTGCCGTGGCGATCGTTGAAGCCGTGAGCTCGCGCACGGTCGGCGGCGAAAGCGTGGTCCGAGCCGGGCCACGTACTCGCGGCGGCGCACGAGCGGAGCCTTTGCGGCCGGCGCCGAGCAATAACGGCCGAAAGCCATCTTTGCCCTCGAATCAGCGAGTTAGGCGGTCGCCGACGAGCGAAACGCCCCCCGCTTCGTATAATCGGGGCCATGGCGAACCTCGTGACCCTGAGCCGTCTGCTGCTGCTGCTCGTGGTCGTTTGGCTCTTCTATCAGCCCATCAGCGTCTGGTCGTTCGCGACCTTTTTCCTGATCATTTTCATCTTCATCTCGGACGGTCTCGACGGCTACATCGCTCGCAAGCGGAACGAGACGAGCCTTTTCGGGGCGCTGTTCGACATTGCAGGCGACCGGATCACCGAGCTCACGCTCTGGATCGTGGCGGCCGACGTCGACTTGGTCCCGATCTGGGTACCGCTCGTGTTCATCATCCGCGGCGTCATCGTCGACACGATCCGTTCGAGCAACGCCGTGGCGAAGGGAGTGGCGCCGTTCGCGCTCATGAGCTCGCCGGTCGGCAAGTTCATCGTGGCCGGCAAGTTCGTCCGGACCCTGTACGCCGCAGTCAAGGCGGCGGCGTTTGCGGGCCTCGCGCTTCAACGGCCATGCCCGGCCCTTTTGCCCGAGCTCTGGAGCGCCCTGGGGTTCGTGCTGACGGGCCTGACGTATTTCTTCGTCTACTTGTCCGTGCTGCTCTGCATTGCACGCGGGCTGCCCGTCATCGCCGAGTTTGTCTACGCCCAAAAGTCCGATATCTTAAGGAGACCGGGCTTACGACAATGACGCTCGCTATCTTCGATATCGACGGGACTCTCGTCGAAGGTAGCACCGAACGGCGGTTCTGGCGCTACCTGCTGAAGCGCGGGCATCAAGGCCCGCGCCAGGTCTTGGCGTACCTGGCTTTTTGGCCGCGCTACCTTCCTTTCTTCGGCCGTCTCACGGCCAAGAAAAACAAGGCGTATCTCTACAAGCTCCGCACGGCGCGCGTGCAGGAATTGGCGGACCGGTTCGTCGCCGAGGAGATCCTACCGCGCCTCTACGCGCCGGCCGTCCAGCGGCTGCAGGCCCACGTGCGGCACGGGCATACGGTCGTGCTGCTGTCCGGGACGCTCGAGCCGATCGCCAACGCGCTCGCGCGCGCGCTCGGCGTGTCGCACGTGCGCGCCACGGTTTGCCGCGAGCGAGACGGGCGCTATCTGGCCGGCCCGCCGCTGGTACACCCGTTCGGCGTCGAGAAGCTCGCCATCGCCGAGCAGCTGGCCGCCGAGCTCGGCGCGAGCCTGCGCGAGGCGAGCGCCTACGGCGATTCCCGGCACGATTTGGCGCTGCTGCAAGCCGTTGCAGATCCCGTCGCCGTCATGCCGGACGCGCCGCTGCTCGAGACGGCGCGCGACAACCGCTGGCACATCATCAGAAGCCGCAACGTACCGTACGTATTGCCCCAGTAGCGGGGCGGCGGCTTCTCACATGTAGGCGAGCTGGCTGTTCGCGACGAGGTCGAATGGCACGCTGCGATTGCGGCCTTGGAGCTTCGCGGTATAGAGCGCCTTGTCGGCTGCTTTCAAGAGCTCCTCGACCGTCTTGAACTGACGACCGTCGTTGTGCGTCGCCATCCCGATCGAGACCGTGACGCTCAAGTCGCGTTTCGTCCCGACGTCGTGGCGCGTCTCGCGAAACGCGCGAACGATGCGCTCGCAGATCGTCTTCAAGAGCGGATACTCGGTATGCGGGAAGACCAGGACGAATTCTTCGCCGCCGTAGCGCGCTACCACGTCGGAGCCCCGCACGTTCGCCTTCAGGATGTTCGCCGTCGTCACGAGAATCTGATCGCCCATCGCGTGGCCGTAGGTGTCGTTGACGGACTTGAACCTGTCGAGGTCCGCGAACGCGATGCCGAGCGGCGTACCGTTCTTGCTACTCAGCAGGAAGGCGTCGCGCAAGTAGTGGTCGAGATACGCGCGGTTGAATAAATTCGTCAGCGGGTCGCGCTTGTTCGACTCTTCGAGGCGGCGCGTGCGCTGCTCGAGCGACTCGGTGCTCGTCTTGAGCTGATCCACGTCGCGCAGCGCCTGCAGGCTGCGGAGCATCAGGGCCTCGCGCGCCTCGGCGAGAATCGCGTCGGAACGGGATGCGGACAGGATCTCCGTATCGAAGATGCTTTCGGCGTCGGGAATCATCCGCCCGATCTCGGCGAGAAGCTGCCCGAGCCCCTCCTTGTCGATCTCGAAATAGGCTTGCGCGCGCTCGGCGAGGTCCGCGAAGCCGCGGGCGCCGCTCGTGTCGAGGAACAGCTCGGCGATCATGCTGGAGAGCGTGACGCAGCGCGCGAAGACGGCATGCGGGCTGTCCTTCTCCAGTCGGTCCGGGTCGTGGCTCGCGGCCACGACCTCGCGGGTGCGCTCCGGAAAATCCCATTTTTCGAGCAGCCAGCCGCTGACGGCTGCATGATCGACGCCGAGCCGCTCTTGCTCACGCGCGATCAAGGCGGCCTGGCGGCCCTGCGCTTGGCCGAGGCCGGCGTAGAGCTCCGGCACGGCGTGGTCGAGCGCCATGACTCCGATGTCCTGAATCAGGCAAGCGAGGAACAGCTCCTCGGCATCCTTGACGCCGATGACGCGCGCGAGCACGTGGCTTGCCGTCGCGCCGAGCAGCGCGCGGCGCCAATAGAGCGGGTAGTCGAGACCGCCGGCCTTGTCCGATGCCTGCCACGATTTCAGGAGCGAGAAAGAGAGCGCCAAGGAGATCGTGGCGTTCAACCCGATCACCATCAGCGCCTGCTTCAAGTTCTCCGTCTTGCGCTGCCGCGCGTACAGCGGGGAGTTCGCGATGCGCAAGATCTTGGCCGTAATGGCGGGATCGAGCGCGAGCACGTCCGCGATGCGCGCGATGTCGGCCTCCGGATCGTTCGCGAGCGCAATGATTCGCGTCGCGACTCCGGGCGGGCTCGGTAAGCTGTGACAGCCTTCGATCTTCTTCCTCAGTTCAGGCGTAATCAAAGCCGGGCCCCTCTCCTCGGTTCCGCGACGCGGAACGGCGGCAACCGCTCCGCGGCCGCCTCTGCCTGTCACTAGTCGGCTAGCCTTCGCGGAACTTGAGACTCGAGTCCGCGGATCGATGAACCCACACGAGAGGAGGCCCTCGTCGTACGATCGTTCTATGAACGCCGTCACAGGTTCCTGGATCGAGCTCAAGGGTGTGCACAAGCGCTATGGGCCGCAGACCGTTCTCGACGAGGCCGACCTCGTGGTGCGGCGCGGCGAGTTCGTCGCCGTCATGGGGCGCAGCGGCTCGGGCAAATCGACGCTGCTCAGGCTCATCGGCGGGCTCGAAGCCGCGGACTCCGGGATCGTGCGCGTGGACGGCACGGATCTGACTGCACTCACGGAGACCGAGCGCGCGCGGCGGCGGCGCGAGGGTCTCGGCTTCGTGTTTCAGTCATTCAACCTGATTCCGACGCTGACGGTCGTCGAGAACGTCGAGCTGCCGCTCGAGCTGAACGGCGTCTCCCCCGCGGAGGTGCGGCGCCGCAGCCGAGAGTTGCTCGACGAGCTCGGCCTCGTGAGCTGCGCCGGCCGCTTTCCGGAGGACCTCTCCGGCGGCGAGCAGCAGCGCGCCGCGATCGCACGCGCCGTCGTGCACGAGCCGAAGCTCGTGCTCGCCGACGAGCCCACCGGCAACCTCGACGCCGAGACCGCCCAGCACGTGCTCGACCTCTTGCGGCGCACGTGCGGCGAGCGCAACGCGACGTTGATCGTTGCGACGCACAGCTCGGAGCTCGCCGCGCAGGCCGGACGCGTCGTCAGGATTCGCGCCGGCCGCATCGAGGGCGCGACTCCATGATTCGGCTGTTGCGCCGAGCGTCGCTGCGCTTCTATTTGCGCCACCCTTGGCAGCTCGCGCTCGCGGTTGCCGGGATTAGCCTCGGCGTCGGGGTCTATGTCGGGGTGGGCCTCGCGAACGACAGCGCGGCGCGCGCGTTCGACTTGGCCGCGCGTGCCGTGCGCGGCTCGACGACGCACCGGCTGTTGCCGCTTTCGGGCACGCTCGACGAGAGCGTCTATCGCGACCTCGTGCTGCGCGACGGCTCGATCGAGGCAACGCCGCTGGTCGAAGGCCAGGTCGAGCTCGGGCAAGGGCGGTTGCGGGCGCCCTTGCGCGGCATCGATCCGATCGGCGGCGAAGGCGCTTTCCGGCTCGCGCAAGTGGCGCCGTCGCGCGGCGACGTCATCGCGCGCTTGATCGTGGATTCCCGCACCGTGCTTTTGCCCGAGGAGCTCGCCGCCGAGCTCGGCGTCGGGCGCGGCGATGCCCTGACGTTGACCGGTGGAGGACGGGATGCGGTCGTGCGCGTGCTCGACGTCGTCCCGGCGGGAAGCTCCGATTTGAGCGCCGAGCCGCCGATCGTTGCCGACATCGCAACGGCGCAGGAGCTGCTCGGCAAGCTCGGCCGCCTCGATCGCATCGACCTTGCGTTGACGGACGCGCAAGCGCGCGAGCTCACCTCGGCGCCGCCGGCCGGCTCGGTCGTGGTGCCGGCCGAAAGCGAGAACGACTCGTTCCGCGAGCTGACTGCAGCGTTTCGCACGAACCTGACGGCGCTCGGGCTGCTGGCGCTCGTCGTAGGGATGTTCCTGATCTACGGAACCATGGCCTTCGCGATCCTCCAGCGCACGCAGACGCTCGGAATCTTGCGAACGGTCGGCGTGTCGCGCGGCGAGATCCTCCGCACGATCCTCTGGGAGACGTTCGGCATCGCCGCGATCGCGACGGCGATCGGGCTCGCGCTGGGCCATGTTCTCGCCATCGGGCTCGTCGACCTCGTGCTGCGCACGATCGGAGACCTGGCGTTCAACGACGCCGTGCGCGGCGTCGCGCCGACGCCGTGGATCTACGTGCAGGGCGCCTGGCTGGGGCTGGTCGCGACGCTGATCGCGGCTGCAAAGCCGGCGCTCGATGCCGCGCGCATCGCTCCGGCGGCGGCGCTGCGCCGCGCCGTCGTCGAGC
>JBBIJV010000211.1:0-5627 GCA_037445815.1 Rhodospirillaceae bacterium | reverse complement strand
CCCACTTCTGTGGCGCGTCGCGATCGGCCGTGATGTTGCCGCCGCCCCAGAAATACGCCTCCATGCCATAGCCGTCGGCTTGCAGCGTGCGGACGGCTAGAATCGCGTCGGCGCCGCCCATGGCTTTCGCCACGTCGTTCAGCAGGCGGTCTCCCTCGGGTGACGCGGCAGCTACGCCCGGCAGCGCCAGAGCGGCCAGCGCCGCGACCGTCGCGCGGCGCATGTCAATCGTCCCACGCGAGCGGGCAACCCGGCATCGATAGCCCTGCGCTTTCGACGCGCGCGCAGAGCCGCTCGGCGTTGCGCGTTTGCTCGGCGATCTGCGCGCGCACCTCGGCGATCGGCAGCACGCGGCCGTGGATCGGCACGTCGCGCTCCACGGCGAGCTGGCGATACGCGACGTTGTCGGCGTACGTGTTGCCCCAGAAGTAGACCTCCCAGTTCATGTCGAAGAGGTCGCCCTGGATGAGCAGCTTGTGCTCGGGCACGTACGCGAGCAGGCCGTGCGCCATGTGGCCGTTCGACACCACGCGGTACACGTCGACCGTGAGCCTCGAGTCGCTGAGCCGCAAATGATCGTCGACGGCACGCGTCTTGATCGGCCTCGGGTTCCGGCTCAGCTCGTCGGGAAACGCCTCGACTTTGCGGCGCGCGAGCTCCTCGAACCACGCGACGTTGCCCGATTGCGTGACGATCGTGAGCCCTTCGGCAATCGCCGTGCGCAGCCCGCCCGTGTGATCGAAGTGATGGTGCGAGATGATCGCCTCGGTGACGGGTTTGCCGGGCACCGTGGCGCGCGCTTTCTCGATGAGCGCGGCCGTCCACGCGCGGCTCGTCGGCACCTCGAACAAGCTCAAGTGATCGTCGAACTCGAGCAGCACGGAGTTCGCGCCGCCGTTGCCGGAGAGGAGCCATACGCCGGGCGCGACTACGGTCGCGTCGACCGTGTAAACGGGCACGGGCTCGAGCGCCGAGCGCACGGCGGCCGGAGCCGCCAAGTCGCCCACGTCGCCGTCGAGCACGTAGCGGTCGACGTGCAGGCGCAATTGCACATTGTTCTTGAAGTCCGACACGACGTTGAAGCTCATCGGCAGCCAAACGCCGCCGACGGGCTCGTAGCCGCTGAATTCGGCCCGATACGTGAGGTCGCCGAGATTCTCGTGCGGGCCCACCCAGCGCACCCAACGCGGCAGTTGCGTGGAATCGGTGACGGCCAGCGTGAAACGCTCGCCAGAAGCCGTCGCCACGTCGACGAGCGTGGCGCCCCCTTCCGTGCGGCGGTTCGTGACGCGGCTGCCCGGATCGAGTGCAGTGCGCACGGCGACGATGGGGTTTGCCAGCAGCTCCATGCGGCGCCGCAGCGCGGCCTCGCTCGACAGGCGCCGCGCGTTGCCGCCCGGCGCCACGTCGAACGCGACGTTGCCGTCGAGCCGCTGGTCGATCGGCCGGCCCGTCATCATCGCCTCGGCCGCGAACACGAACGCTCGCGACTGTTTCGCGGTGACCCGCGTGCGGTTGTTCGCGAGATCGATGACGCGCTCGTAGCCCGTGATGATCGTCATCTTCTCGGGCGCCGTGGGCTCCGTCGTGATGAGGCTGCCGCCGTCTTGATACGCGTCGTGCCCGTAGCCGCGTAGCCGAATCGTTTTGAGCGCCCGAATGCGCTCGACGCCGCCGAGCGCCTCCGCGGCGCTCGTCACCACTTGCCGCGCGTCCGCCCGCTGGGCGTGCGCCGGTGCCGCCAGAACGAAGCCCCCCGCGAGCGCGGCCATCAAACATTGTTTGCGTAGCATGCGCCCCCTTGTTCCCTAATTCGCGTTCGGCGCCAGCGGCGGCCGCTCCCAGCCCTGCTCGAAAAACTTCTCCCAGTTCTGCGCCCACGGCCGGCCGAGGAAATCGACGTAGCCTTCGTCGAACGGCGTGAGCTGCGACGGCCGGCCGTCGGGCCCGAGCACGATGCCGTTCTCCACGCGGCATTCGACGAAATTGTAGCGCTGCTCCGAGTCGATGCCGTTCGTGCGCGTCCATGGCGTCACGATGCGCAGCGGCCGCACGAATGCTTCGGGGTCGTAGAACACGGCCTCGACGACGAGGCCTTCGCCGTCCGGAGCGCGCTCGATGATCTCGATGACCTCGAGCTCGTTGCTGAACTCGAACATCGAGTGGCTCGTCGTCCAGCCCTGCACGTTCGCCGTCCAGGCGATCAGTGTATCGCGGTGCCAGAACCCCACCGTCTCCCCGTACCACTGCGGCAGCAGCTGCCTGTGCTCCTGCCCGATCAGTACCTTGCGGATGAAGTTGTCCGCGACGCCCGCGAGGAACTGCACTTGCTTCGGGGTCACGAGCACCTCCATGTCGCGGATGCCCCACACGTACCACCAACGCATGAGCCCCTCGGGATAGCAGAACGACGCCATCCACTGCGGCGCGTTGTTGACGGCCTCGTGGTAGTTCATCTGCGTCATACGCTGCTGGTACTCGGGCGTCAGCAGCGAGAGCATCGCGGCCGTTTGCAGCGTGTTGCCGTTCGTCCACTGCCCCGGCGGCGGCCGCGAGAACGTGCCGCGGAAGTACCAGCCGTCCCAGTCGGGCAGCGACTCGCGCGTGTGCGTCGTGACGCCGCCGTCATGCTCGGCTTGCGCGCGCAGCGCTTCGTAGTGCTCTTTGGCCGTCTTGTACGGATACGGGCTCACGACCTCGTCGACGCTCAAGCCGAAGCTGCAGTCTCCCCAGTGGCCGACGCGCTGCGCCACCCACATGTTCGTGAGCTGCGCGGGCGTGTTGCAGCGCGCATAGCGCGGGTCGGTCCACAGCGCGCGGTCGAAGTAGAAGTTCTTCGTCGTGAAGAGGTCGACGGGCAGCGGTTCCACGCCGGGCGGCGGCTCCGGACCCGAGTAGCCCTGCGGCGCGCCCGGCTGCGCGCTCGCGACGCCCGCAAGCCCGAGCGCGAAGAGAACGATACTTGTCGGTTTCATCGGTTTTTCGCTCAGTCGTTCTCCCCGAGGTAGACGCGGCCCGTCTGCGGCGTGCAGCCGCCTTTCGGCATCGACGTGCCGCAGTGCACAATCGGCGTGCCGTTCGGCATCGCGCCGAAGGGCTTGCCGTTGCGGAGCGGATTCAGAGTGACGGTGAAGATCGTGCCCGCCGGAAAGTTGTCCGGCGTCACGCCCTGGCGCGCGATGCGCGCCGCGGGGCCCGTTTCGACGCCCCAGAGCGCCGGCTTGCCGTCCGCGTCGAGCACGGCGGTGCCGTCGGGCCCGAGTAGCTCGAAGATCAGCTGAGCGTGGTTGGCTCCGGGAATGTAGCGCGTCAACTTTCCGGTCAGCGTCTTCGACTGACTCTGGTCGTACATCGCGAAGGAGTGATGGGCGCCGGCCTCGCGCGGCCACGTGCCGAGCGTCAGCACGGCCGTCGCCGCGGCGAGCGGCGCGAGCGACGTGAATTTCCTTTGCATTGCCGTTCTCCTCCTTCTCCGTCGATGCCTTGCTAGTTCGATGGCGCTGCGAGGCTCAGGTACATCGTCGTCATGAATTCCTCGGCCGACGCGGGGCCTCTTTCGGCCCCGTAGCGGCCGTCGTAGTCGCGCGCGAGCCGCGCGGCCTTGACTTGCTCGAGAGTGAGACCCTTGTCGATCGCGTCCTGCACGCGATCGCGAATGATCGTGACCATGTCGCGATACTCGGCCACGTCGCCTTCGTCGTAAATGCGACCGCGATCGGGGATCACCATCGTGCCGCCCTGCGCGCGCCACTCCGCGACCGTGATGTCGAGGATGTCGTTCAGCGCCTCGAGCGTCCCGCTCACCGTACCGCCGTCGTCCAAGCGAAGCACGGGATAGGTGAGATCCGCAATCACGCCGCCCGCGACGACGACGTCGGACTTGCGGAAGTGCACCAGCACGTCGCCGTCGCTCGTGGCCGACGGCGCGTGGATGATCTCGATAGGCTCGCCGTTGAAGTACAGCTCGCGCGTGCCGCGGAAGAACGTGTCGGTGGGCGAGATGCGGTCCGCGAACGGGCCTGCGGCGATGCGCAGCGCGGCGTTCTCGTGCGCGAAGACGGCGGCGCGCTGCGCATCCGGCGTCGGGCCTGCAGCGAGCTTTTCCGTGCCGCCGATGTGCCGCGAGTCGTCGTCGGTGAGGATGACGATGCGCACGCGCTCGTCCAGCGAGAGCTCCTGGATTTCCGCGAGCACGGCGTCGGCCAGCTCCTCGGGGCCAGGGTTCACGACCAGCACGCCCTCGGCGCCGATCTGCACGGCCACGTTACGGTCGCCGGCCGCGACGAGCCACACCTGCCCCGCCACGTGCAGCGACGTCACCTCCGTTGCCGCGGGCCTTGCGGATGGCGTGACCTCCAAAGAGCGGGGTGAGCGCGCAGCCGGCGCTTCGAGCGCGATCGCGCCGCCGCTCCGCAGGCGCTCGGCGAGCTCGGGATACAGCGTGGCGCTGCCGCCGAGCGCGGCTGCCAGCGGCACGCCGTGGCGCTTCGCGAACATGTCGAGGCTGTCGTTCGCGCCCGGCATGAACGACGGCACGCGGCCGCGGTCGATCGCGATCTCCTCCGTCGGCGCGCACTTGTAGAACACGTCGCTCGCGCCGAAGCCCTCGCTGTCGCCGCCGTTCGCGAAGCCGCCGAACTCCGCGAGCCGCGTGTTCGCGCGCGGATCGAGCTTGAAGTCCGTCGAGCGGACGAACGGCTCGTCGAGATACAGCGGATCGTCGACGGCCGTCACGAGCGTCAAGTAGTCGTCGTGGCGTACGAAGTACTCGATCATGCGCGCGCGATCGCTGTGCGCGATGCCGTTGCGGCGCAAGAAGCCCGCCTTCAAGTGCGTCGTATCGATGCGGAGCCGGTTGCCTTCCCAACGGCCCGTCGAAAAGCCCTCGTAGGTGTGGCGCGCGTTCGCGGGCGGGTGCGGCCGCCCGTCCATCCAAACCGTGCGCGCGAGGCCGTAGCTGCCGAAGAACCGGTACGCCACGAGCCGCTGCGTGACGGGGTCGTACTCCTTGACGATCGAGAGCCCGCCGGGGCTTCGGTACTGATACGTCGACGGATGCGGCAAGCACTGATGCTCCGGCACGGAGAGCCACGACGGCGAGTACAGCGACGCCTTGTAACGCAGCGCGTCGTTGATCGGCAGGCCGGCGTAGTCGCCCAAATCGGGGCCGCCGCCGCGGTCGAGGAACTCCTCTTGAAAGCCGAAGATGCCGCCGCCGGCTTGCTCCCAATCGCCGGCGACGTCGTTCTGCGCGAGCGCCGCAGGAGCCAACGTCGCGAGGACGAGCGCGAAGCCGACTCGCTTGCGGATGTGGTGTTCCTTGCGCATGCGCGTCAAAACCCCGGCCGCTGAAGCGTGCCGAGCGGCGGGTCCGTCACACACGGTGTGGGGCTCCATTTCGAGCCGTCGGGCTCTCGCTTGAACTGGTTGCTGACGACGAACGGCGTCGTGAGATACAGCGGATCGGCCACGACGGTGACTACTTGCAAGTAGTCGTTGCCGAAGAGCTCGAACCGGTCGTAGTACTCGGTGACGACGGCCTGCTCGCTGTACGGCACGCCGTTCTTGCGCAGGTATCCGGGACGCAGGTTCGTGGTCACGACTTTGAGGCTGCCGCGCGCCGGCGG
>JBBIJV010000210.1:0-5897 GCA_037445815.1 Rhodospirillaceae bacterium | reverse complement strand
CCGCCTTCACGCCGTCTCTGACAGAAGCAATTTCCGCCTTCACGCCGTCTCTGACAGAAGCAATTTCCGCCTTCACGCCGTCCTTCGTAGCCGTGAGGTCGGCCGTGAAGCCGTCCTTCGTAGCGGCGAGCGCGGCGGTGAAGCCATCCTTCGTAGCCGCGAGCTCGCCCGTGAAGCCGTCTTTCATGGCGGCAAGGTCCACCTCGAAGCGCTCTCTAAGGTCGGCGAGCGCGGCCTGCACGGCGTCGACCTTCCCGTCCAGCCTGTCGCGCAGCGCATCGATCTTGTCACGGAGCCCATCGATCCGGCCGTGCAGCCGTCGTATGTCGCCCTTGATGTCGCCAACGTCGCTTCGCAGATGAGCGACGTCGGCTTCGAGCCGAGCGATACGAGCTTCCATCGGCCTCTCCGCGGGAGCGGGTTCCGTAGCCAATTCTATGTCCTCGACTTGTGCCGAAGTCCAGAGTCGAGTTCATTGAAGCTCCGCCTACCGCCGTGCGCGACGCACGTTTCTCGCCGAGGTTCACAGTTTTTCGCGCGTCGGGGCTCCTCCGGCTTGCGAAGGCTACACGTTCCGAGCAGCGCCCCTCAGGGCAAGCGCGTGAGATCGCCGCGGCTGCGCGTAATCCTCACGCCGCCGTTCGTCGTTTCAACGCGAATCAGCGGCCCGCCGCGGCCGAGCGTCGTCGAAAGCTCGCGCCCGATGCGCCCTTGCACCGTGATCGGAAAATCGACGTCGATGCCGCCGTGCACGGTGTGCGCCTCGAGCCGCGCCGAATAGCCTTCGGGAATCCGCAAGCGCACGCCGCCGTTCGTCGTTTCGATGGCGAGCCCCTCGCCTTCCCAGGTGCGGCCCGTGAGCTCGACGTCGACGCCGCCGTTCGTCGTTTCGCCGCGAACGTTGCCCCCGACGCCGTCGAGGCTGATGCTGCCGTTCGTCGCTTCGAACACGAGATCGCCGTGAACGTCGGCGATCGCGATGCTGCCGTTGACGGTCTCGAGGTTCAGGTCCATTTCGCGCGGCACGAGTACTCGATAGCTCACGCTCCAACCAGTGTGGCCTTCGCGAGACGGCCCCTCGGCGCGCACCACGCCGTCGCTACGGACCTTGATGCCGCTCGCAATGCTCCCTGCCTCGGCGTCGTCGCGCGCCCAGGCCTGCACGACGGCGAGAACCTGCACGTCGCGGCGATTCTCGCCCACGACGCGAATGCTGCCGTTCTGGCGGGCGTCGACGGACAACGTTCCGCCGGCCGGCAGCGTGAGCTCGCGAACCTCGCAGAAACGCCCAGCCGGGCCGCCGCGCCAATTGCCCCAACGCTCTTCGTCGCACTCCGAGTCGTTTTGCGCGTTCGCCGCCGATGCGGCGAGCAGCGCAGTCACCAAGAACGCCCAACGAGCAGCCATGATCCCCTCCTTCCTCGTGAACCCACGAACAGACATCGACCAAGAGTCGCCGGCGGGTATCTCGGTTACAGGGGCTCCGCGGCTGGCGGCGCACTATTCGTACCGAAGCGCCTCGAGCGGATCGATGGCCGTCGCGCGGCGCGCCGGCAGATAGGCCGCCAGCATGGCGACCGCGGCGAACGCCACGGCGACGCCGGCAAACGTCGCCGCGTCGAGGGCCTCGAGCCCGAACAGCATGCTCTCGAGGTACCGCGTGAGTCCGGCCGCCGTGGCAACGCCCAGCACGACGCCGATCGCGACGATCACGGCGCCCTGCCGCAGCACGAGCTTCAGCACGGCTTCGCGCTGGGCGCCGAGCGCCATGCGCACGCCGATCTCCTTTGTGCGTTGGCTCACGACGTACGACAGCACGCCGTAGATGCCGATCACGGCGATGAAGCCCGCGATGGCGCCGAACGTGCTGAGCAAGACGGCGTAGAACCGCGGCCGCGTCGTGAGACTCGATATCACCTCCTCCATCGGCGCCGCGGCGTCGATCGCGAGGCGCGGATCGATGTCGCGTGCGATGCGGCGCAGGTCCGGCAGGATGTCGAGCGGGTCGCCCGTCGTGCGCGCGGCGAACGTGATGCTGCTGCCGCCCACGGTCAAGAACGTGCGGTCCATTCCGGGCGGCTGCGCCGGCGTCATGGCGCGCCGGTCGGCGAGCAGCTGCCGCGCGTCGACAAATACGGCACGCTCGGGCGCACTCTCGAGCCCGCCCAGGTGCAAGTGGTCCACCACGCCGGCGATCGTGACGACGTTGTTGCCGGAGGTCATCGTGGCTCCGACGGCGTTGCCCTCGGGAAAATAGTGCTCCGCGAAGGCGCGCGTCACGAGCACGGCGGGGCCCGTGCCGGACCGCTCGTCGAGCCAAGTGCCGGCGATGAGACGCGCGCCGAGTGCGCGCAGATAGCCGGGGCTCACGACGCGCGTCTGCAAGCGCTCGTTCGCCGTCTGCGTGCGCTGCTCCTCCATCATCTCGGCCTGTGACTTGCCCGGCGGAACGAAGGGCGCCGAAATAAGGATGATGCCCGGCGTCAAAGGCGGGACGTCCGCGAAGCCGGCGCTCGTCACGCGCGAATCGGCGTCGAGCCGAGACGCGAGCGACTCCGCGGCCTCGAGCTTCCACTCGGCCGTCGAATCGCCGGGCACGACGAGCGAGAAGCTCAGCACGCCGCGCGGGTCCAGGCCCGTGTCGATGCCAGTCAGCTTCATGAAGCTGTTCACGAGCAAGCCGGCGCCGATCAGGAGCGCCATCGCGAACGTCAGCTGCACCGCCGCGAGCACGTGGCCGAGGCGCGAGTTGCGCTTCATCGTGGAGAGCTGCGACTCCGACGCGTGCCCGTGCTCGCCGTAGCGCGATAGACGCAACGCCGGCAGCAAGCCGAAGAGCACGGCGGTGACGATCGACGTCAAGACGACGAAGGCGAGGACCGCGGGATCGACGGAAACTTCGTCGAGCCGCGGCAACACCACTCCGGCGAACGGGAAGCGCGGATTCACGTACGTGCTGGCCGTGGCTTTCAACATGGCTACGCCGGCAAACGCGAAGACGACGGCGACGAGAGCCGCGAATCCGGCGAGGGCGAGGCTCTCCGTGAGCACTTGCCGCATGATGCGGCCGCGCGTCGCGCCGAGCGAGCGGCGAATCGCGATCTCCTGCTGCCGCCACGCGCCGCGCGCGAGCAGCAGATTCGCGACGTTCGTGCAGACGATCAGCAGCACCACGCCGACGGCGACGACGAGCACGCGCAGCGCCGGCGCGACGTTCGCCGTCATCTGATCGAGCGTGCGTGCGATCTCGAACCGAGGAGCGGCGCCGGGCTCCGGCTGGATGCCGCGCAACTGCAACCCGAGCACGTTCGCTTCGGCGCTGGCGGCCTCGAGCGTGACGCCGTCGGCGAGCCGTGCCTCGGCCGCGACGAACATGAAGCGGCCCGGCGTCGGCGGCGGAACGAAGAACGCCGTCCAGAACGCGTCCTCGCCGAACGCGGGGGGCATGACGCCGACGACGCTGTACGAGCGCCCGTCGAGCTCGATCGTGCGCTCGAGGATGTTCGGATCGGAGTTGAAGTATTGCCGCCAGGTGACCTCGCTCAGCACGACGACGTCGGTGTCCGGCCGCTCGTCGTCGGGCAGCAACCAGCGGCCCATCAGCGGCTGCACACCGCGCATGGCGAACAACGCCGGCGATACGCGCTGGCCGTAGATCTGCACGCTGCCGTCGGGCGTCGCGAGCGTGCGGCCCTCGCGCTGCATGACGGCGATGTCCGACAACGTTTTCGAGTTCTCGCGCCACCAATTGAGCTCGTCGACGTTCAGCGAGCTGCGTCGCTGCGCGATGCCGCCAAAGCCTTCCGCCGCCGGCACGTTCTCGACGATCTGCACGAGCCGCTCGGGCTCCGCGTACGGCAGCGGCCGCAGGAGCACGGCGTTCACGACGCTGAAGATCGCCGCCGTGGCGCCGAGACCGATGGCGAGCGTGAGCACGGTGATCGCGGCGATCCCCGGCGTGCGCTTGAAGCCGCGCAGCGCGTAGCGGACGTCGGCGCGGAACTCGGTAGCGAGAGTGCTCATGATCAAGGCCTCCGGTTCTTATTCGTAGCGATGGGCGACGAGCGGGTCGACGCACACTATCCCTACCGATATTCGGGCTGCAACGTTCGAAAGGTTCCAGTCAAACACGAGGTCGGTTTCTATCGTGACTTCCGCAGAGACGCCGAAAAAGTCTCAGTTGCCGCCGGCCGCGCATTGAGCCTTGGTGGGAGCGTGACGGCCGGCTCGACAATAGGCCGGCGTGATCTCGCCACGCGCCGGTCCGCCGGCCGCGGAACTGTCGACCCACAGCGTGGGACACGCTCGACATCGGCGAACGGCAGCGGTCTCAGCCACACCGCGCTAACGAGGCTGAAGATCGCCGACGTCGCGCCGATGCCGAGCGCAAGAACGGCCACGACCGCGAAACCCGGTGTGCGAGCGAGCGAACCGCGTAGCGCATGTCCCGTGGAAGATCGGCGAGCACCGTCATGCCGTGACTCACTCCGCTCGCAGCGTGATGGCCGGATCTGCGCGCGCCGCGCGAGCGGCGGGCGCATAGCACGCGACGAACGCCACGCCGCCGAGCAGCGCCGCGACGCCGGCGTACGTCAGGAGGTCGAACGGCTGGACTCCGAACAACAGCGAAACGATGAGTCGCGTTGCGCCCGCGGCTCCCAGCGCGCCGAGCGCGATGCCCGCCGCGGTCATGGCAAGCCCCTGCCCCACGACGAACGCGGCGAGCCTCGTCGGCGTCGCGCCGAGCGCCGAACGCACGCCGAGCTCGCGTGTGCGCTCGGTGACGCTGCCCTCGATGACGCCATAAACGCCGACTCCGGCCAGGAGAAGCGCCGCGAGCCCGAAAGCCGCGAAGATCGTCAACGCGAAGCTACGCTCCGCCTCGGAGTCTGCGACGAGGTCGGACATCGTGGCGGTGCCCTCGAGCGGCAACGAGGGATTGACCGACCAGATCGCTTGCCTGATCGGCTCGACGAACGATGCCGGGTCGTTCGTCGTTTTGACGGCGAGTGATTGCTCGGTGTCGAGCCACGCCCATTGGCCCAGCGCGACGTAAAACGCGTCCGTGGACTCGGCAAGCGATGATTGCTTCACGTCGGCGACGACGCCGACGATCGTCCCCCACGGCCCATCCGGCTGGTTGAAGGGCCCTATGCGAACGCGCTGGCCGATGGGATCGCGGCCGGCGAAGCGGCGTGCCGCGAATGACTCGTTGATCAGAACGGCCTGCGGCGAGTCGGGCCGGTCGGTCGCCGCGAGCAGCCGTCCACTGACCAACGGAATGCCCATCGTCTCGAACCACTCGGGCGTGACGGTGTAACGAAAGGCCACGCTCGCGCTCTCGGCGCTATTTGCCGACGTCTCCGCGAAGACGCCATACATCTCGAAGCTGCTACCGCTCAAAGGAAGCAGGCTCGTCAGCGCGGCCTCCTCGACACCGGGCACCGAGCGAACGGCCGCGAGCACGCGCTCGTAGAAAGCCTGTCCCTCCTCGTAGGGAATGCCCGAGCCCCTCGGCACGACGACCCGCATCGTCACCACGTTCGAACCGTCGAAGCCCGTCGGAACCGAAAGCAGCTGGTCGACACTGCGCAGCAGCAGACCGGCACACGCGAGCAGGACCGTGGCGAGGGCCACCTGGGCGACGGCGACCGACCGTCGCAACGCGGCGAAGGCGTGACCCGTTGCACGCGGTCCCGTTCGCAGCGCCGCGGTCGAGCCGATCTCGCGGGCGCGCAGCGCCGGCCAGAGACCGGCGACGAGCACCACGACGGCCGTCGTCGCGAGCGCGAACAGGAGAACGCGCGCATCGAACCCGATGGCGTGCAAGCGCGGCAGATCCGCCGGCGCGAGCGCCACCAGCGCACGGCTCGCAAGCGCGGCGATGCCGACGCCGA
>JBBIJV010000209.1:0-5936 GCA_037445815.1 Rhodospirillaceae bacterium | reverse complement strand
GCTCGGCGCCGGCGCTTCGCCGACGCGCGCGATGATTCGTTCCCAGAGCTCGCGCGGCGGCTCGCCTGAGTCTTCGCTCGCGAGCGCCTCGTGCGCGGCCCAGCTGTCCGCGCAGCGGCGGCAGCCGGCAAGATGCGCCGCCACGCTCTGCCATTCGGGCCCGTCGAGCAGCGCTCGTCGAGAATCGAGTCGATCGTGTCGCAGTTCATGATTTCGTCCCCACGAGCTTCAGCGACGGTTTGCTCTCCTCCGCTGCGAGGAGCTTCGCGAGCCGCTGCCGCGCGCGGTGCAACCGCGCGCTGACGGCATTCCGGTTGATGCCGAACGTTTCGGCGAGCTCCGCGAAATCGCTGCCTTCGGCGTGCAGCGACAAGATCGCGCGCTGCTCCGGCTCGAGCTCGTCCCAGACGGCGACGAGCCGCTCGTGCATGCGGCACGCGTCGGCGTCACGCTCCAGACCGGGGCCGTCGCTCGGCGAATCGGCGTAGGCGCCGTGCTCGGCGCCGAACGACACCGGCGCGCGGCGCCGGCGGCGCTCCGAATCGATGAACAGGCGATAGAGAATCCGCGTGAGCCACGCACGCGGGTTGTCCACTTGGGCGAGCTCGTCGAGCCGCGCGCAGGCGCGTAGGCAGACGTCCTGGACGAGATCCTCGGCGTCGTGGCGCCGGCGCGTGAGCCGCAGCGCGGCCCGATAGAGCGGCGCGAAGTGCGGCTCCACGAAGCTCGCGAACCTTAGCTCGAGCGAATCGCTCCTCGGCGGCTCTCATCGTACTCGCAAGCCTAAGACGCCCGAGCCGCGCAGCGCTTACGGGGGTGAAGGGGCCGCGCCGGCCGCTCGAGCGAGCGCCGGCAAATGCTGCCGGCGCGGCCGCTCAGTCGGCGTCGATGTGGGCGAGCTTCGACGTTTGCGACAGGCGATAGAACCGGCGCAGCTCGCGCTGCGCGGCGGCTTCGTCGTCGCCCGTCTTCTTGAGGCGCCGGCAATATTTGGCGGCGTAGCGGTTCGCGAGCCGGTAACGCTCGCGCTCGTGCTCGCCGAGCTCCGCCGCGAGCGTCGGCGAGTCGAACAGCCAGCCGTGCAGGCCGTTCGGTTCGCGCCCCGTCTGCTCGCGCAGCAGCATGTGCGTGGTGACGAACTTGTCGACCTCGGCTTGCAGCTCGAGCTCGAACAGCGACACGCTCTTGTCGCGCGCGGCGTTCCAGGCGTAGCACGTGAAGTGGCTGACGCCTTCGAGCGCAGCCCAGAAGTCCGCGAGATTGCTCTCGTCGAGCCTCCTGAGCGGGTCGTGCTTGTCGAGCCGCTCGAGCAGGTCGCGTTCCAAATACAGCGCCACGTCGGCCTCGCCGTCGGCTTCGGCTATCAAGAGCTTCTCGTCGACGTTGCGTCCGCCGGCATCCAGCGCGCGCGCGAGATCGGGGTCCGTGATCAGGAAATCGCTGACGGCGTAGCCGACGTCGAGCGCGTAGAGCTCGTGCAGCATCGCCTCGAGCTTTGCGAGCAGCATCGATCAATGACGAGTCGTCACGCTCAGCGTGGCGTTCGGCTCGAGGCCGTGCTCTCGTAGCAGCCGGGCGGCCCGCCTGCTACCGGTGCGGAGCCACACTTCGTAGAGCCGCAGCAAGTCGATCGCGGCGGCCCTGCCCGAGTCGCGAATCTCGGCGAGCACGTCCACGAAGTCGCGGAACTTCCCGGCGAGCTCGGCGAACACCGTCCCGAGCGCGCGGCCCTCGCGAGTGCCGCGCACGTTGTCCGAAAGCCGGCCGTACGCGGCGCCGCCCATGTCGATGTAGTAATCGACATCGACGAGCTTGCGCGCGAACCCCTCGCCGAGGAAGCCCGCCACGAACAGCGACGTGTCGCCGATTCGGCGCAGCAATGCATTGTACGTCTCGCGATCCGGCGTCTCGGCGGCCGCCGCGAGAATCAGCGCGACGGGCTGGAGACCGGGCCCCGGGCCGCCTCGCTCGTAGAGCTTCTCCTGCCGCGCGAACAAGGTGAGTAGGTTGACGACGTAGTAGGCCGTGTGGTCGTCGGCATCGACGCCCTGCTTGGCCATCGCTTCTTCGACGGAATCCTTGAAGAACTCCTGGAGGCTCGCTACTGCTCGAACTCGATCAAAAGGCATCGCAATCGCTTCTCCTTGGCGGTGCGCTGCCGATTTAGACGGCAGAGCGTGCCGCTCGTTTCGAGTATAGGTTCGCGACGCGGTGAAACCGCAAACGGCTTCACGTTTCTTGGGCTTGCGAAATGCGCGTTTCGAGCGCGGTTAGCATTCGCTCACAGTGGCTGCTAATGCGCTCGTGCCAGTGCCGGCGGCGCAGCGCGGCGGCGCCGTTCAGCGAGTAGCGTGCGTCGAGCAGCACGCAGGCACCGTCGTCGGTGGGCTCGAGCCGCCAGTGCAGGCGCAGCGACACGCAGCACGGAGGATCGAGCAGTGTCTCCTGCAGCGTGAGCGACACGGGACGCAGCACGGCGAGCACTTTGCCGCGGCGCAAGACCCTGCCGCGCTGCTGTCGGTATTCGCTGCCGGGCTGCGGCAGCGTCGTGCCGAGCACGAGCGCGTTGCCGCCCCAGCGGCCTCTTGCTGCCACGTCGACGAGCGCGGCGAACGCCTCCATCAGCTTGCAGCCGAGGCGCTTCTCGTGGCGTTGCCTTCGCACGGTTCGTCCTCCTTGAGCCGCAGGAAGAACCGAAGCTAACGCCGAGCGTCGTGCGCTGCGACGAGAAAATCGGTGCCGAGCGCAGAGAAATGCGTTTACGGCACGAGCACCGTACAGCCCGTCGTGCGGCGGGCCTCGAGGTCGCGATGGGCCTGCGCCGCGTCGCGCAGCGCGTAGGTTTGATTGACCTCGATCTCGATCGCCCCGCGCTCGACGAGCGAGAAGAGCTGCGCAGCGCCGGCCTCGAGCGACGCGCGATCGCGGATGAAGTCGTAGAGCGTCGGCCGCGTCACATAGAGCGAGCCGCGCCGCGTGAGCTCGTGCAAGCCGAACGGATCGACCTTGCCGGACGAGTTACCGAAGCTCACGAGCACGCCGTGCGGGCGCAGACAATCGAGCGATTGATAGAACGTGGTGCGTCCGACCGAGTCGTAGACGACGGGCACACCGCCATCCGTGATCTCGCGAACGCGGCGCACAATGTCCTCGCCGTCGATGAGCACGTGCTCGCAGCCGTGCCGCAAGGCGAGGTCGCGCTTCGCCGGCGCGCCGACGATGCCGATGACGCGCGCGCCGAGCTCGCGCGCCCACTGCGCGGCGATGAGCCCGACGCCGCCGGCGGCGGCGTACAGCACTATCCAATCGCCGCGCGCGACTTTGAAGCTCTGCGTGAGCAAATACCACGCCGTGAGCCCTTTCAGCATCATCGCGGCGCCCGTGTCGAAATCGATGGCCTCCGGCAGCTTGACGAGCCAGCGCGCCGCAACATTGCGCTCGTCGGCGTATGAGCCGAGCGGCGCCGGCGCCGTGTACGCGACGCGATCGCCGGGCGCGACGTGTGTGACGCCCGAGCCGACGGCGGTGACGATGCCGGCGCCCTCGCCGCCGAGCCCGCTCGGCAACGCAAGCGGGTAGAGGCCCGTGCGGTGGTAGACGTCGATGAAGTTCACGCCGATCGCGCGGTGCGCGACGCGCGCCTCGTCTTCGCCTGGGGGCACGAGCTCGACGTCGCGGCACTCGAGCACCTCGGGGCCGCCGAAAGAGTCGAAACGAACGGCGCGCGTCATGCCATTAGCCGAAGTAAGCGCTGTTAGAATCGCGAACCCGTGGAATATAGCATCCGATGAGCCGGCATCTCGTCATCGTGGGCGGCGGCCAGGCGGCCGCGCAAGCCGTCCAATCTCTGCGCCAGCAAAATTTCGCGGGAGCGATCACGCTGCTCTGCGACGAGCCCTATCCGCCGTACCAGCGCCCGCCGCTGTCGAAGAAATACCTCGCGGGCGAGGTTGCGCGCGAGCGCTTGCTGCTGCGGCCGGCCGCTTTCTATGCCGAGAAGGGCGTGACGCTCGAGCTTCGAGCGCGCGCCGAGGAGATCGACACGAACGGCCACCGCGTGCGGCTCCGTGACGGCCGCACGCTCGCGTACGATCGCCTCCTGCTCGCGACGGGCAGCCGTGCGCGCGTGCTCGACGTGCCGGGCGCGACGCTGCGACACGTCCATCATCTGCGCACGATCGCAGACGTCGACGCGATCACGACTTCGCTCGTGCCCGGCGCGCGCGTCTTGCTCGTCGGCGCCGGCTACATCGGCCTCGAGGTCGCGGCCGTGCTGCGCCAGCGCGGCTTCGACGTCACGGTGCTCGAGGCCGCCTCGCGCGTCATGTCGCGTACGGTGAGCCCCGACATCTCGGCGTTCTACGAGCAGTACCATCTCGCCGCGGGCGTCGCGATCCACTGCGGCGCGAGCGTCAAGGCGCTGCACGGCGGCGACCGCGTCACGGCCGTCGAGACCACGGACGGCAGAGCCTTCCCCTGCGACGTCGTGATCGTCGGCATCGGCGTCGTGCCGAACGTCGAGCTCGCCGCGAACGCCGGCCTCGAGTGCTCGAACGGCATCCTCGTCGACGAGTTCGCGCGCACGGCCGATCCCGACATCGTCGCGGCCGGCGACTGCACGAACCATCGCCTGCCGCTGCTCGAGCGGCGCGTGCGTTTGGAGTCCGTGCCGAACGCGGTCCACCAGGCCAAAGTCGCCGCGCAAACACTGCTCGGCGCTCCGGCGGCCTACTCCGAGGTGCCGTGGTTCTGGTCGGATCAGTACGACCTGAAGCTGCAGATCGCGGGCTTGTCGACGGACTATGAAGAAGTCGTCGTGCGCGGCGACGCGAGCGCGCACAGCTTCGCCGTGTTCTACTTGCGCGGCGGGGAAGTGATCGCCGTGGACGCCGTGAACAGCCCGCGCGATTTTCTCGCGGGGAAGAAGCTCGTAGCGAGCCGCGCGCGCGTCGCGCCGCGCCTGCTGCGCGACCCGGCCGTCGATTTGGCGCCCCTCGCCCCGTAAGGCGCTACCCGAAGGGGCTACTCGGCTGCGACTCGCGGGCCGGCCAGCTCGAAATGCAGCTCGCCCCTCGCGAGCGCGAGCCTGCGCGCGCGGTCCAGCGCGTCGAGCTCGTAGCGCTCCACGGCGCTGCCCTCGCTGCCGCGCAGCGAGCCCGTGAGCCCGACGACGAGCGCGCCCCGGTCGTCTCTGGGGCCGACCGTCGGCCAGTACTCCGCCGGACCTCTGAACGGCCGCTCGAAATACCAAACCGGCACGAGCGTCTCCTTGAAGAACGGCCAGGCGTTCGAGGTCGCGTGCACGAACAGCGTGCCCTCGCCCGGTATCGTGACGAGCCAGTAGTCGGAGAGCAGCATGCCCGTGAGCAACAGATCGGTGTCGCCCGACGTCGCCATGAGCCTGCTCGCGATCGCGGCCGGTTGCGCTTGGTCGTCGGTCAACACGAGCCCGAGCACCGCCGCGCGGTCGATCGTCTCTTCCCACAGCCCGTCGTCGCCCGTGTCCCCACCGAGCAGCCGCGCATCTTCGCCGACGGCGAACTGCAGCACATGATCGGGCAGCGTGTAGCTCAGCACGCGGGCGGCCGGATTCGGCGGCGGCGCCGACTTGTGGGCGAGTGGGTTCAGGTACAGGACGACGCCCGCCGCAGCGGCGCCGAGCGCGAGACCGACGATGGCGACGAGGACGTATCTCATTGCGGCAGGCTCGTCACGGTGGCGAGCTCGATCGTGCCGCTCAGACTGCCGTCTTCGTCGACGGCGGCGATCGTCCACGTTTCGGTGTAGCTGCCCGCGAGGCCCGCGAACTCGCCGGTGCCCGCCGCGACCGCACCATCGCCCTCGCGCACGATCGGGACGGCGAGCTCACCGGCCCACTCCTTGCCGGCGCTGAAGCCGCGAGCGCGCAGCGCCGCCTCGAGCGCGCCGCGCGCCTC
>JBBIJV010000208.1:0-5970 GCA_037445815.1 Rhodospirillaceae bacterium | reverse complement strand
CGCGAGCACGAGCAGCGCCACACCCGAGAGCGCCAGCGGGCTGCGCTTGACCCGGCGCCCGAGGAGGAGCAGGACGCTCCGGCCGGAGGCCCGGGCGAAGACGTCGAAGACGTCTTCATTCCGACGGAGGAGCTGCAGCCTGACGCCGCCGTCACGTTCCCCGTGGACATTTGATCGGCACACGCCATGGCCGCCGTCGCCATCGAGATCAACGACTCCCATCTCATCGCCGCGAGCGAGGCCCGGGTGCTCGCCGCCGAGCCCGGGTTCGCGCGCGTCGACGGCGAGCGCATCGTGACGGGCGACGAGGCGCGCGCGAGCGCGCGCTTGCAGCCGCGCAAGACGAGCAACCGATTCTGGAGCGCGCTCAACCTCGACGCGGGCTCTGCGGGCGCGGGCTTGGGAAAAAGCGCCGCGGAGCTCGCGTACGCGCAGCTCGAGTCGCTGTGGCAGCGCGTGGGTGCCGGCGTACGCGACGTCGTGCTCGTCGTGCCCGGAGAGTATCGAACCGAGCAGCTCGGCCTGCTGCTCGGGCTCGCGCAAGAGTGCGGCATGCCGGTGCGCGCGCTCGTCGATGCCGCGGCCGCCGCGAGCGTGAGGCCGTATCCGAAGCGGCAGCTCGTCTACGTCGATGCCGGCCTGCACCGCGTCTCCGTCTCGCTGCTCGAGCAGGGCGCCGAAGAAGCGCAAGTTCGCGCCGAGCATGCGCTCGGTCAGGGTCTCGCCGGCGTCACCGACATGTTCGCGCGGCGCGTCGCCGAGCATTTCGTGCGCGCGACGCGCTTGAATCCGTTCGCGCACGCGGCGACGGAGCAGGCGCTGTACGACCGGCTGCCCGAGTGGCTCGGCGCCCTCGAGCGCGAGGAGCGAATCGAGCTTACGCTCGAGCACGGCGGCGAGGTGTTCCGCGTCCCGGCCGAGCGCGACGCCGTGCTCGGCGTCGCGCAAGGGTTCTACCGCGCCGTGGTCCAGCTCGTTGCGCAGCACCGCGAGGCGAGCTCGCGCCTCGTCGTGCAGGTGTCCGATCGTCTCGCGTCGTTGCCGGGTTTCCTCGGCGAGCTGAAGCGTCTCGACGACTCGCGCATCGAGCGCCTCGAAAGCGGTCACGCGCCGCGCAGCGTACTGCGCGCGCCGTCGGTCGTCGCGGTGCGCGGCGACGTGAAGCTCTTGAAGCGGGTGCCGTGGCGCGAGCCGCCGCCCGCGGAGGACGGCGCCGACGAGCGCGCCGAGGAGCCGGCGCCGCTCTTTCCGCCGGCGAAGCCGCCGACGCACGTCGTCTACCGTGGGCTCGCGTACCGCATCGACGCGGGCGGGCTCGCCATCGGCCGCGAGGCCGACGCCGGAGGCCGCCGCACCGTGCTGCTCGACGGCCAAGGCGGCGTCTCGCGGCAACACTGCGAGATCGTGCTGCGCGACGGCGAGCTCAAGCTGCGCGACTCGAGCAGCTACGGCACGTTCGTCAACGAGCGGAAGGTGGCCGGTGAAGTCGTGCTCAAACGCGGCGACGTGATCAGGATCGGCTCGCCGGGCGCCGAGCTCACGGTCGTTGAAGTCGAAGGTGCGGCATGAAGAAGCGCAGAGGCGAGCTCCAAGTCTTCTCGATGTCGTTCCTCGACGCGATCACGGCGGGATTCGCCTGCGTCGTGCTGCTATTCATGATCGTCAGCGCGAACGCGCTGCTCGACGCCCGCACCGTCATCCAGGATCGCGAGTCCGAAGCGCGTCGGTGGGAGCTTCGCGTGCTCACGGGGCAGCGCAACCTCGTCGCGCTCCAGGAACGGCTCGAAAGCCAGCTCCGCGAGTGGAACGCGCTGGCGGCGGCGCGGCAGAGCCTCGTCACCGAGATCGAGAGCACGGAGCGGCAGCTCGAGACGCTCACCGAGGATTCCGCGGCGCGGCGCGAGGCCATCGAGCGCTTGCGCCGCGAGCTCGCCGAGCTCAGCAAGCAATCCGAGGAGCTCGAAGCGTCGGCGGCCAAGCCCGACGACGACGGTCGGTCGCTGCGCTCGTTCACGGGCGAAGGCAATCGGCAATACCTGACCGGCATGCGCATGGGCGGCCGGCGAGTCGCGATCCTCGTCGACACCTCGACGAGCATGCTGGACCGCACGATCGTCAACATCCTGCGCCGGCGCAACATGACGCCCGAGCAGCAGCGGCGCGCGCCGAAGTGGCAGCAGGTCGTCAACACCGTCGACTGGCTCACGACGCAGATTCAGCCGGGCACGCAGGTGCAGATCATCGGCTTCAACGACACGGCCACGTGGCTGATCCCGGGCTCGGAAGGCAAGTGGGTCACCGTCGAGGACGGCAGCGAGCTCGACGCGCCGGTCGAGGCGCTGCGCGCGAGCTACCCGCACGGGCCGACGAGCTTGCACGCCGCGTTCAACGCGCTGAAGCAGCTCGAGCCCGCGCCGGACAATATTTTCCTGCTCGTCGATGGTCTGCCGACGATGGGCGAAGTGAAGCCCACGCGCAACGGCGTGACGGCGCAGCAGCGGCTCGACCACTTCAATCGCGCCATCCGTCAGCTGCCGGTCGGTGTGCCGGTCAACGTGATCTTGTTCGCGATGGAAGGCGACCCGGCCGCCGCGCCGGCCTATTGGCTCGTGGGTATTCGAACCGGCGGCTCGCTGATGGCACCGGCCGAGGACTGGCCGTGAAAAGGCGTCGCGAATTCGACGTGTTCAGCATGTCGTTCCTCGCCGCGATTACCTGCGGCTTCGGCGCGATGATCCTGCTGTTTCTGCTCACTCGCGTCGCCGAGCCCGCGAGGCTCGAACGGGCGGAGCGCGATCTCGACGGGCTCATCGCCCAGTACGAGCAGGAGCTCAATGAGATCGTCGGCGAGACCGAACGCGTCGAGCGCGCGAGGGCGCGGACGGCCGAAAGCATCCGAGTCGACCGCGCGCGGATCGACGAGCTGCGCGTGCAGCTCGAGCGCGTCCGTTCACAAGTGCTCGCCGTTCAGGACCCGGAGCTCGTCAGCGAGCAGAACCGCCTGGCTTCGGCCAAGCAGAGCTTGACCGAGGAAATGCAGCGCCTCCTCGCCGACTATCGGCCGCCGATCGACGAGTACAAGGTGGGCGGCATCCCCGTCGACAGCGAGTACATCATCTTCCTGATCGACACGTCGGGCAGCATGCAGCAGTACCAGTGGGATCGCGTGCAACAGCAGCTGCGCGAGACGCTCGAGGTGTATCCCACGGTGAAGGGCATCCAGATCATGAACGACGAAGGCGAGTACATGTTCAAGAGCTATCGGGACGAGTGGATCCCCGATACGCCGTCTCGCCGGCAGGCGATTCTCGACACATTGAAGGATTGGGCGCCGTTCTCGAACTCGAACCCGCGCGAGGGCATCCTCGCCGCGATCGACCGTTTCTACGACCCGAACAAGAAGATCTCGCTCTACGTTTACAGCGACGACTTCCAGCAGGGCTCCATCAACCCCGTCGTGCGCGAGATCGACCGCCGCAATCGGGCGGGCCCCAACGGCGAGCGGCTCGTGCGCATTCATGCCGTTGCGTTTCCCGCCGTCTACCAAATGATGGGCGGCGACCTGTTCACGGCGGCGAACTACGCCACCCTGATGCGCATCATTTGCCAGCGAAACGGCGGCACGTTCGTCGCGCTCCCGGTGATTCGCGAGGGCCGGTCGCGTGGCTAGGGCGCCGATTGTTTTGCGCCGGTCGGAAGCGACCGGCACCCGAGTCGGAGGTTCACATGTTCGCTGATCAGAACTACGTTCGCGACCGAATCACGAAGCTCGCGCTGCTTGCGGTCATCGCGGTGGTCGTGCAGCTTTTCTACGCAAGCTACGTGAGGCCGGCGGCCGAGCAGTGGCTCGCCGAGCAACGGGCGATCCAGCAAACGGACCCGAGCTACGTTCCGGCTCGTTCGATCTGGGTGATCATCCAAAACGCCGAGCAGCAGGTGACGATCGTCGTCGCCGTCTGGGCGTTGATACTGTCGGGCATGCGGTTTCGCGAGCTGAAGAAACAGCGCGAGCTGCTCAAGGCGGGTTATGTCCGGCGCGATACCGGCGTCGTGATTTTGCCGAGCGACGCGCGCGAGTACCTGCGCACGTTCGAGCAGCTTCCCGCGCACGAGCAAAACTCCGTCGTCCCGCGCGTGCTTGCCGCGGCACTGAAGCGGTTCGGCGCCACGGGCAATGTGCAAGACGCGTCGCAGATGGTGCACAACACCTGCGAAAGCGAGCACAACCGGCTCGACGCGGAGCTCGCGATGCTCCGATTCAGCGTCTGGGTTGCGCCGGCGCTAGGCTTCATCGGCACTGTTCGCGGTATCGGCTTGGCGCTCGAGGGCGCGGAGCTCGCGGTCAGGGGGGAGACGACGGCCGTCACGAACGGTCTAGGCATCGCCTTCAACTCCACTCTGGTAGCTCTCGTCTTGAGCATCATCCTGATGTACGTGCTGCACGAGATCCAGCTCACTCAGGAGCGGCTCGTGCTCGACACGGAGAACTATGCAGAGCAAGAGCTGATCAGCCGCCTGCATAGCGGCTGAGCCGCCAAGCGCCATAATTCGTCAGGATTGCGGCAGCGCGCTGCCGCAATCGATCAGCCTGCCGTCAGCGCCGTTCGCTTCAATAGCGCCGTGTTCCAAACCACTGCGCTTGAGGAGCGAATCATGCAAAAGAAGCTCATCGTGTTGTTGATTGGCAGCCTGCTCGCGGCACCGAGCTTCGCAGCCGCGAAGGACCGTGCCGACCGAGAAGCCGCGCGTGAGGCGCGCCAAGAGGCGCGCGCGGCACGGCACGAAGCGCGCGACGCGCGCCAAGAGGAGCGGAAAGCGACGCGTGCCGCGAAGGAGGAGTCGATCGGCCTCGGCAGCGGCGCCGCGATCGGCGGGCTCGCGGGCGGGCCGATCGGCGTAGTGCTCGGCGCCGCGTTCGGCGGCTGGCTCGGCGATCGTTTCCACGACGAGCGTCAAGCCCGCGTCGAAGCCGACGAGCGCGCCATGAAGGCGAGCGCGCGCGCGGGCTCGCTCGAGCAGCGGCTCGTCGCGAGCGAGCGCATGGTCGCGCAGAAGAACGCCGAGCTCTACGGCGAGCGCGTCGCGCATCGGCAGGCATTGCAGGAGGCGCTGTCGGTGGAGGTGTTCTTCCGCACCGAGGAGAGCGGTCTCGGCGGCGCGACCGAGCAGCGGCTCGCGAAGCTCGCCGCGCTGATCGAGCCGATGGACGGCGCGGTGATCCGGCTCGCGGGCCACACCGACGCGCGCGGTACGGAGTCGTTCAATGCGACGCTGTCGACGGCGCGCGCGGAGGCCGTGCGCGACGCCTTGATCCGCGGCGGCATGCCCGCCGAGCGCGTGCTCGTGACGGGCGCCGGCGAGACGGCCGCCACGGCGGCGGAGCAGGACGTCGACGGCATGGCGCTCGAGCGCCGCGTCGAGATCGAGATCATCGACGTCGACGGCTCGAGCCGCGTGGCGGAGCTCGGCACGAACTGAACGACTTGCGTTCCCCCCTTGGCGGCCGGCAGCCGCCGTCCTCACCGAGGCGGCACTCCCGGCCGCCCTTTTTCAGAGCTCGAGCAGCGGCGCGAGAGGCACTGGCGCGGCGCGTGGCAGCACGACGACGCGCGTCGGCTTCAGAAAGCGCGCGAGAGTCGCAGCCGTCTCGTCGGCCGGCACGGGCTGCTCTGTCGACTCGCTGACGACGACGCCGCGCAGCGGAACGCCGCGTGCGCCGAGCGCCGCGGCCGCCGTCAGGCTGTGGCTCAGCGTTCCCAAGTAGCTGCCGACGACGAGCAGCGCGGGCGCGCGGAGCGCAGCAATCCAGTCGAGCACCGTGTGCTCGGAGTCGAGCGGCACCATGACGCCGCCGACGCCTTCGATCAGCGTGACGTCGGCGCGCAGGGCGGCGCTGCGGCAGAACGCGACGAGCGCGTCGAACGGCACGGCGCGGCCCTCGCGCGCTGCCGCCATGTCGGGCGAGAGCGG
>JBBIJV010000207.1:0-6140 GCA_037445815.1 Rhodospirillaceae bacterium | reverse complement strand
CATCACGTCGAAATCGGCCGGGCGGCTCAAGAGGTGCATTGCGGCCGCGTCGACGAGCAGGTGCTCGACGGCGAGCTCGGGAAATTCCGTGCGGAACACGCGTGTGGCCACGTCGCGCCAGAGCCGCGACGTATCGAGCACGTTGGCCTTGTCGACGGACGTGACTTTGCGGCGGCGCGCCATCGCGAGCTTGCCCGCGACACGGCAGACCCGCTCGATCTCGGCCGCCGTGTACTCGCAGGTGTCGAAGGCCGAGTCCGCGGAGCGCGAGCGCTTGCCGAAGTAGATGCCGCCCGTCAGCTCGCGGATCACGAGGATGTCGACGCCCGCGAGCTTCTCGGGCTTCAGCGGCGACGCCGCGGCGAGCTCCGGGGTCGTCGTCACAGGACGCAGGTTCGCGAACAGGCCGAGCGCTTTGCGGATCGCGAGCAGGCCTTGCTCGGGCCGATACTGCACGGGGACCTCGGCCCACTTCGGGCCGCCGACGGCGCCGAGCAGAATGCCTGTCGCGCTCTTGCAAGCGGTCACGGTCGCGTCGGGCAGCGGCGAGCCCGTCGCGTCGAACGCGGCGCCGCCGATCAGGGCGTCTTCGAGCTCGAGCTGCAAGTGGTGCGCCACCGAGACTTGCTTCAGCACGCGCACGGCCTCGGCCGTGACCTCGGGGCCCACGCCGTCGCCGGCGAGCACGACGATTCGCGCGCTCATGCGTGCTCGCGCTCGTAGCGCGCGATTGCTTCGTTCTGCTCGAGCAGGAAGCCGAGCTGGTCGATGCCGTTCATGAGGCAATAGCGCGAGAAGCGGTCGATCGGGAACGGAACGCGCCTGCCGTTCGCGAGAAGCGTCGTCGTTTCGAGATCCACGACGACATCTGCGCCGGGGTTGCCGAGCAGCCAGCGATGCGTTTCCTTATCCACGATGACGGGCAAGAGGCCATTCTTCAGCGAGTTGGCCCGGAAAATGTCCGCGATCTCCGTGCTGACGACGGCGCGGATGCCGAAGTCGAGCAGCGCCCACGGCGCGTGCTCGCGCGACGAGCCGCAGCCGAAGTTGTTGCCTGCGACGAGCACCTTCGAGCCGCGATTCTCGGGCTTGTTCAGCACGAATTCGGGCCGCTCGCGGCCGTCCTTGTCGTAGCGCCAGTCGTTGAAGAGATTCTTGCCGAGGCCTTGCCTCGTCGTGGTCGTCAGGAAACGGGCAGGGATGATCTGATCGGTGTCGATGTCGTCGTTCGGCAGAACGAGGGTCTTCGAGCGAATCTCTCTGATCGGTTCCATCTTCAGCTCACGAGCTCGCGCGGGTCCGCGATCGCGCCCTTGATGGCCGCCGCGGCCGCCGTCACGGGGCTCGCGAGCACGGTGCGCGCGCCGGCGCCCTGGCGGCCTTCGAAGTTGCGGTTGCTCGTGCTGACGGCGAGCTTGCCGCTCGGCACCGTGTCGCCGTTCATGCCGATGCACATCGAGCAACCGGGCTCGCGCCATTCGCCGCCGGCCGCGCGCACGACCTCGTCGAGCCCTTCGGCCTCGGCCTGGCGCTTGACGGCCGCCGAGCCCGGCACGACGAGCAGCCGCACGCGGTCCGCCACGCGGCGCCCGCGCAAGACGCGCGCCGCTTCGCGGATGTCGCTCAAGCGGCCGTTCGTGCACGAGCCGATGAAGACCACGTCGACCGGCTTGCCCAGCATCGGCTTGCCGGCCTCGACTTGCATGTAAGCGAGGGCCTTGCGGAACGCCGGATCGCCGTCGCTCGGCACGGCCGCGTCGATCGGAATGACCATGCCGGGGTTCGTGCCGAACGTGACCATCGGCCGCATCTTCGAGACGTCGATCTCGACTTCCTTGTCGAACTCGGCGTCGGAATCGCTCGGCAGCGCGCGCCAGCGTTTCAGCGCGGCGTCCCAGGCCGCGCCCTGCGGTGCGAGCGGCCGGCCCGCCATGTACTCGTACGTCGTGTCGTCGGGCGCGACCAAGCCTGCGCGCGCGCCGGCCTCGATCGACATGTTGCAGACCGTCATGCGCTGCTCCATCGAGAGCGCGCGGATCGCTTCGCCGCGGTACTCGAGCACGTAGCCCGTGCCGCCGCCGACGCCAATCGTGCCGATGATTTTCAAGATCAGATCTTTCGCCGTGACGTCGGCGGGCAATTGGCCCGTCACGTTGATCGCGAGCGTCTTCGGCCTGCGCTGGAGCAGGCACTGTGTCGCCAGCACGTGGCCAACCTCGGTCGTGCCGATGCCGAACGCGAGCGCGCCGAACGCGCCGTGGGTGCTCGTGTGCGAGTCGCCGCAGACGATCGTCGCGCCGGGGTGCGTGGCGCCGAGCTCCGGGCCCATGACGTGAACGATGCCGCGGTCGCGGCTGCCGTAGCCGTGCAGCTCGATCCCGAAGTCCTTGCAGTTCTGCTCCATCTGCCGCACCTGCTTCGCGGCCGACGGCTCGCTGACGATCTCGAGCTCCTTCAGCGTCTTGACGGGCACCGTCGGGGTCGAATGGTCGAGCGTCGCAAGGCACCGCTCCGGCCGGCGTACGCGCAAGCCCCTCGCGCGCAGCACGTCGAAGGCCTGCGGTGTCGTGACCTCGTGCAGCAGGTGCAGGTCGATGTAGAGCACGGCCGGCGTGTCGTCCGTCTCCGGCACGACCACGTGCGAGCCCCAGATTTTCTCGAACAATGACGGCACGAGCGCTCCTAAACGGCGACGGGGCGCGTGCGCTCCGACTGCTTGTCGACGATCGGCTCGAGCCAGCCGTGCGTGTCGGCCGTGGTGCCGTCGAACAGGCCGAAGAACGCTTTTTGCAGCCGCTCCGTCACGGGTCCCCGCTTGCCTTCGCCGACGGGGATCTTGTCGACGGAGCGCACGGGGGTGATCTCGGCGGCCGTGCCCGTCAAGAACACCTCGTCGGCGATGTACAAGAGCTCGCGCGGAATGTTCTGCTCGAGCACCGTGATGCCGGCGGCTTCGGCGAGCCGCATGACGGTGTTGCGCGTGATGCCGGAGAGGATCGACGAGGCGACGGGCGGCGTGTAGAGCTTGCCGTCCTGCACGAGGAACAGATTCTCCCCGGCGCCCTCGCTGACGAAGCCCGCCGGGTTCAGGGCGATGCCTTCCGCATACCCGAGGCGGCGTGCCTCGAGCGTGACGAGCGCGCTCGACAGATAATTGCCGCCGGCCTTCGCGAGCGCGGGCACGGTGTTCGGCGCCACGCGCTGCCACGACGAGACGCAGACGTCGACGCCTTTCTCGAGGCCGCCTTCGCCGAGATACGAACCCCATTCCCAAGCGGCAACCGAGACGCTCGCGGGTTGCTCGATGTTGCCGGCCACGCCCATCTCGCCGTAGCCGCGGAACGCGATCGGCCGGATGTAGGCGCCGTTCAAGAGGCCGTTCTCGCGCACGACGTCGCGGCACGCCGCGACGAGCGCCTCGAGGGCGTACGGAATCTTGATGCGGTAGATTTTCGCCGAGTGATAGAGGCGGCGCACGTGATCCGTCAGCCGGAATCCTGCGGCGCCGTTCGGCGTCTTGTACACGCGGATGCCTTCGAATACCGACGAGCCGTAGTGCAGCGCGTGGCTCAAAACGTGCACGGTGGCTTCACCCCACGGCACCAGTTTCCCTTCGTGCCAGATGTACTTGCTCGTCTTCAAGGGCATGGCTCGCTCCTAGCTATTTACACGGGTCGGCGCCGGCAGCTCATTCGTGCAGCCAGCTCATGCGGCCGCGCAACTCCTTGCCTACCTTTTCAATGCCCTGGTCGAGATCCTCTTGCAGGAGGCGTTTGTAGTTCTTCTGGCCCGTTCGGTTCTCTTCGATCCATTGCTTCGCGAACGTGCCGTCTTGGACCTCTTTCAGCACCTGCTTCATGTTCTCGCGCACGTGCTGGTCGACGATGCGGGGGCCGCGCGTGAGGTCGCCGTATTTCGCGGTGTCGCTCACGTACTGGTGCATCTTCCTGAGCCCGCCCTCGTGGAGCAGGTCGACGATCAGCTTCACCTCGTGCATGCACTCGAAGTACGCCACCTCGGGCTGATACCCGGCATCGACGAGCGTTTGGAACCCGCGCACGATGAGCTCCGTGAGGCCGCCGCAGAGCACGGCCTGCTCGCCGAAGAGATCGGTCTCCGTTTCCTCGCGGAACGTGGTCTCGAGAACGCCGCCGCGCGTGCCGCCGATGCCGTGCGCGTAGGCGAGGGCGCGCCGCTTGGCGTTGCCGCTCGCGTCCTTTGCGACGGCAAGCAGACACGGTACGCCGCGGCCCTGCTCGTACTGCCGGCGCACGAGATCGCCGGGGCCTTTCGGAGCGATCAGGATCACGTCGAGATCCGCGCGCGGCTCGATGAGCTTGTAATGAATGTTGAAGCCGTGAGCGAAGAGCAGCGTGGCGCCCTTCTTCAAATTCGGCTCGATGTCCTTATAGAGCTGCGCTTGGGCGAGGTCCGGCGCCAGGAACGCCACGAGTCCGGCGCCTTTGACGGCCTCCACGGGGGCCGTGACGGTGAAGCCGTCGCGCTCAGCCTTCGGCGTGGTGTTGCCGTCGGGCCGCACGCCGATGACGACATCGTATCCGGAGTCGCGCAAGTTCATCGCATGGGCGCGGCCCTGGCTGCCGTAGCCGAGCACCGCAATTTTCTCGCCGCGCAGCGCATTCGCGTCGGCGTCGGCTTCCGTATAGAGCTTCATCGCACTTCTCCAGGATCGATCTCAAGAGACCGGAAAAAAAAACCCCGCAGGCCTTTCGGGTGCGGGGTTTATCCAATGAATGTTCGTCGTCAGCCCGAACGCCCGCACCTGTCGCGCTTCAATGCTACGGAACGGGCGAGGCGCTCGAGTTGCATCTCAGTCAACCGAAATAGGGAGCCCGCATGATCTCGGATATCCCTTAACCGTGTCAACGCCTTAGCTTCCGGTGGCTCGGCCGTGAATTGAGCCACCTTGGGCGGCGTGGGGGGCGGGCGGCGGCCCCCCACGAGGGCCTCTGGACACGCCGGAAGGCCGTCCCCGGGGCTCGGCACCGCTTGTCCGAATGCCGACGTACGGGCCACCCTTGCGCGCCGCGGGGCGGCAAACGGCGGCCGGCCGGCGCATTGTGGTCGCGCTCCTGCGCCTCGGGGCACCTCGCACGTCAGTGCGTACGCGGTGTTGGCCCGGACCTATAATGGCGAACTCGCACGCGCAAAGAGTGGCGATGCGAGCATTCATTGGGCTTTTTGGAGGAGAGGGAGACATGACGATCAATGTCGGCGACCGGATGCCGAAGGGGCAATTTACGCGGATGGGGGCCAATGGGCCCGAGCAGGTGTCGACCGACGAGCTCTTCCGCGGGAAGAAGGTCGTGCTGTTTTCCGTTCCCGGCGCATTCACGCCGACGTGCTCGGCGAAGCACTTGCCTGGGTTCATCAACAACTCCGACAAGCTCAAGGCGAAAGGCGTCGACACCGTCGCCTGCATGGCCGTCAACGACGCGTTCGTCATGAAGGCGTGGGGCGATCACAGCAAAGCTTCCGGAAAGGTCGAGATGCTCGCCGACGGCAACGGCGAGTACGCGCGCGCGCTCGGGCTGGAGCTCGATGCCAGCAAGTTCGGCATGGGCACGCGCAGCAAGCGTTTCTCGATGCTCGTCGACGACGGCGTCGTGAAGTCGCTCAACGTCGAGCCCCCAGGGGAGTTCGGCGTGAGCTCGGCCGAGAGCATGCTGAAGCAGCTCTAGCGCGCGCTCCGTTCGCGGAGCAAGCGGATCAGCTCGGGCACGGCCTGGAACAAGTCGGCCACGAGGCCCAAGTCTGCCACCTCGAAAATCGGCGCGTCGGGATCTTTGTTGATCGCGACGATCGTACGCGCATCCTTGATGCCGGTGAGGTGCTGGATCGCGCCGGAGATGCCCACCGCGATATAGAGCTCCGGCGCGATGATCTTGCCGGTCTGCCCGACCTGCAAGTCGTTCGCGACGTAGCCGGAATCGACTGCCGCACGCGACGCACCGAGCGCCGCGCCCAGCGCGTCGGCGAGCTCGGCAAGGAGCTTGAATCCATCGGCGCTGCCGAGCGCCCGCCCGCCCGAGACGACGCGGCGCGCCGTCATGAGGTCGGGGCGGTCCCCGCCGCTCGCGCGCCGCTCCTTGAAGCGCGTGTGCGTGGGCAGCGCGACG
>JBBIJV010000206.1:0-6315 GCA_037445815.1 Rhodospirillaceae bacterium | reverse complement strand
CCATCGTCGAGGAGATGAACGCCGCGGCCGAGGCACTCGGCATGAAGAGCTCCGTGTTCCGCAATCCGCACGGGCTGCCGGCGCGCGGCCACGTGACGACGGCGCGCGATCTCGCCGTGCTCGCGAGGACGATCATCGACGAGTTCCCCGAGCTCTACGGCCTCTATGCCGAGCGCGAGTTCACCTATAACGGCATCGCGCAGAGCAACCGCAACGCGCTCCTGTGGCGCGACCCCACCGTCGACGGATTGAAGACCGGCTACACGAGCGCCGCGGGCTATTGTCTGGTGACGTCGGCGCAGCGCGACGGCATGCGGCTCATCGCCGTCGTTCTCGGCGCGCCGACGCCGCGCTCGCGCAACGACGGCGCCGCGAAGCTGCTCGATTACGGGTTCACGAACTTCGAGACGCACAAGCTCTATTCGGCGGGGCAGGAAATCGACCTAGCGCGCGTCTGGGGCGGGGAGCTGGAGTATGCTGGGCTTGGACTCACCGAGGACGTCTACGTGACGATTCCGCGCGGCAGCTACTCGAAGCTCGGCGCGAGCATGGACGTGTTGGCCCAGCTCGCGGCGCCGCTCGTGCGCGGCACGCAAGTAGGCGAGGTCAAGATCTCGTTCGGCGGCGCGCCGCTCGTCAAGAGCCCGCTCGTGGTGCTGACGAACGTCCTGGACGGCGGTGTGTGGGCGCGCATGCGCGACGAGCTTCAGCTCCTCTGGGAATGAGCGACACGGACGAGTCGCCTCTCAAGTTCCCGACCGATATTCCCATCAAGGTATTCGGGCGCAACGATGGCGACTTTCGGTCTGCCGTCGTCGGGATCATCGAGAGCCACTACGGCAGCGCTTACACGCTCGCCGAGGTCGAGAGCAAGCAGGCGAACTATTTGAGCTTGACGATCACGGTGCGGGCCGAGAGCCGCGCGCAAATCGATGCCGTGTATCGGGAGCTCGTCGCTCACGAGCGGATCTTGATGGCGTTTTGAGCGTGGCCGTGAACGCTCCCGTGATTCGCGATCTGGGCCGCCGGCCGTTGCCGGACGTGTGGGCCGAGATGCAGGCGTTCACGGCCGGGCGCGGGCCCGAAACGCGCGATGAGATCTGGTTCCTCGAGCACCCGCCCGTCTACACGCTCGGCATGCGCGCCGACCGCAGCCATCTGCTTGCGCCGCGCGACGTGCCCGTCGTGCAGATCGACCGCGGCGGGCAAGTGACCTATCACGGCCCCGGGCAGCTCGTGACGTACGTGCTGCTCGATCTCGAGCGGCTCGGTTTCACGCCGCGCAGGCTCGTGCAGGCGCTCGAGAACGCCGTGATCGACACGGTGGCCGACTACGGAGTGCAGGCCGCCGCGCGCCGCGACGCGCCGGGCGTGTACGTGGACGGCGCGAAGATCGCGGCCGTCGGCTTGCGGGTGAAACGCCGCTGCTCGTACCACGGTCTGGCGGTGAACGTTGCGATGGACCTCGCGCCGTTCGCCGGCATCAATCCGTGCGGCTACGCGGGACTGCCCGTCACGGATTTGAGGACTCTTGCCGGCATCGACAGCGTCGCGCGCTTTCGCGCGGACTTCGAGCCGCGGCTCCTCGCTAGCCTCGCTGGAGGCTCGTGAGGTAGTTGCCGTAGGTCAGCGCGAAGCCGACGACGATCCAGGCGAGCCAAACGAATCGCGTGAGCTCCGGCATCCACGCCTTGCGCATGATCCAGTAGCCGGCGGCCGGCACGCCGGAGACGAATCCCGTCACGCCGAGCAGCAGGGCCGACGTGGCGGCCACCTCGAGCGCGGGAATCTCTTCGAGGCCGCGGCCGCGCAGCAGCGAGTTCGCAATGCCGAGCGCGACGCTGGCGGCGACGAGCGCAACCCACTGCGGCAGGCCGAGCCACGGCGTTTGCGGCGCGGCCGCCTTATCGGGCGTCTCCTTCGATCGCAAATAGATCGAGCTCGCCTTGACGAAGGCGCGCTGCGTCGAAACGGCTTTGAACCAGAGAAACGCGAGCAGCCCCGTGAGCACCAGCAGCGCGATCCAGTAGGCCGGCACGAGCAGGTCGGTGACAAGCCCGAGCACGGCGCCGACGAAGACCGTCGCAGCCGACGCGGAGCCGGCGAGCGCGACGAGCCACGGCTCCTGCTTTCGCACGACGAACAGGTGCAGGCCGAGCAACGCGATCATTTGCGGAACGAAGACGTAGTGCAGGGTGGCGCTGCCTGGCGGCAGGAACTCGTTCTCGAGCACGATCGCGATGGAGAGCACCGCGAGCAGCGACGAAACGTAGATGCCGTAATCGCGCGAGCCGCGGTTCGGCGAGATCACGAGCAGGCTGCGCGCCGCGTAGAACGCGCCGATCGTCGCGAGCGCCGTCGTCAGGAACACGAGATAAGCGGCGCCCAGCGCCGCGAAATCGATGCCGCGCTCGGCCAATGCACCGGGAACGTCGAGCGAGCCGAAAGGCGAGGACATGCGCGTGCGCCGCAGTTATTTCTCGATCGCTGCGTGCTTGTAGGCGTCCGGTTGATCGGTCGCCAGGAATTGGTACTTACGCTTCCACGACTCGGCCGACTCCGTCAGCTTCTTGATCGTGGCTTCGTGCTCTTTGATGGTGCCCATGAGGCGCGTCACGGAGCTCTCGCGCTCCTTGAGCTTCGCCTCGAGCTCGGCGTTGTTGCCGCTGGCGGCCGCGACCTCGCCGGCGCGAGCCAGCGCATCGCGCAGCTGCGCGACCTCGCGCTGTAGCGCGTCGATCTCGCTGCGGTCCTTTTCCGTGATGGCCTTGAGCCGCATCGTCTCCGACTCGCTGCCGCGCAGCTTCGAGAGCTTGCGCTGCTGCTCGTCCGCGTCGGCCTGGAGCCGCTCGATGATTTGATTCTTCGCCTCGAGCTCCTGCGACAGGCGCTGCATCTCGGTCGAGAGGCGTTCGATCTCCTGCTTCTGCTCTTCGCCGGCCTTCTGCTTTTGCGCAAGGCGGGCCGTCTTCAAGTCGGCCTCGAGCGATTGAATGATCTCGGCCTGTGTGTTCAGCCGCTCCTCGAGCGCCGCGGCGCGCGAGATCGCGCTCGTCAGCTCTTCCTTCGCGGCGGTTCCGCCCTGGTGGCGCTTGATCGTCTCCTCCGCTTCCTTGAGCTCGGCCTTCAAGCTGTCGATGCGCTGGAGCAGCTTGTGCTGGTTCATCTCGGCCGTCTGCTTGAACGTGCGGAGCCCGTCGAGCCCGGCCTTCAAAGCGACGTTGGCCTTCATCTTGGCGCGCAGCGCTTCGAGCAGCTTCAGGATCAGGCCTTTGCGGCGCTTGACGATGCGCTCGAAATAAAGCGACTTGCCGAGCCGCCAGTTGGCGTCGGCGTAGCGCTCCTCGGCCTCCTCGAGCTGCTCCTGGAGCTTCGTCATGTGCTCGCGGCGCTCGTTCGCGAGCTCGCCCAAGCTTTCGGCGTGCTCGCGCTCTTCTTTGAGCTCCGACTCGAGGCCCGCCATCTGCTCGCGGGCCGCTTCGAGAGCTTGCGCGGCCGACTGCGCACGGGCGTCGGCCTCGGCCACGGCGGCCTCGAGGCGTTGCTTCTCCGCGCGCAGCGCTTCCAAGTCGCGGCTCGATGCGCCCAGCGTTTCGCGCAAGCTCGTGAGCTCGCGCTCGTTGGCTATCAACGCGGCGCGGGCCTGCTCCAGCTCGCGCTCCGAGGCGCGCAGCGTCTCGCGCAAGTTCGCGAGCTCACGCTCGTTGTCCGCGAGCGCCGAGCGAGCTTGCTCGAGCTCGCGCTCGGCCCCGCGCAGCGACTCGCGCAATCTCTCGGTGTCTTGGCCATGGTCCGCTATGCTCGTCCGGACGCGCTCGAGCTCCGCTACGGAGGCGGCGAGTTGCCCGTCGCGCTCGGAGAGTGCCTGGCTCAGCTTGCGGAGCTCGTCCTCGACGCCCTTGAACCGGCGCTCGCGCTCCTGCACTTCGCGCCGCTGCTCCGCGGCTTCGGCACCGGCTTTCGCCGCGGCGTGCTCGCGCTCCGCGAGCTGGCGACGCAGCTCGTCGAAGTCGCGCTCGTTCGCCGCCAGCAAGCGGCGCTGCTTCTCGAGCGCTTGCGCACGCTCGTCCAGCTCGTGCTCGAGCGCCGCGCGGGCGGCCGAGGCGTCGTGCCGATCGTGCTCGATTCGCGCGCGGAGCGCGTCCGTCTCGCGCTTCAAAGCGGCGATCTGCTCCTCGTAGCGAGCTGCCTCGCTGCGGGTTTGCTCGTCGCGCTGTCGAAGGTCGTTGTGCAAGTGCTCGAGCTGCGCGGACAGCTCGCTGATGCGGCGCTCGCGTTCCGCGAGCGTCGTGCGCAATCGTTCCTGAACCGCGGCCGTCTCACGCGTGGTGCGCTCGCGCGCTGCGATCTCCTGCTCGGCGCGCGCGAGATCGGATTCTCGCGCGGCGCGCATGTTGTGCGCTTCGGAGAGCGCGCGCTCGAGCCCCGCGATCTGGCTGCGCAGCGTCTCGACCTCGGCCTGCGTTTCGAGCGGCGGCTCGGGCTGTGCGCGAAGCTCGTGCAGCTCGAGGCGCAGCTCGGCGAGCCACCGGTCGCGCAGCTCGAGTTGGCGGCGAAGCTCGTCGTCGCCTTCGCTCGGCGCGGCCTCGCGGGTGTCGGGGTGTCGGCTGCTTTCGGCTTGCAGCTTCTCGATCAGCGCGTCGCGCTCGTTGATCTCGCGCCGCAACCCCGCCAGGCGCTCCTGATATTCCTTGATTTGCGCGTCGATTTCCTCGGCCTTCGCGCGCCAGAAATTGACTTCCTTTTTCGTGAGCTTGTCGGGGCCGGATTCCGCGATCTCGAGCTTCTTCTTGAGCTGCGCGACTTTCACGCGCTCGGCCTCGGCGACCTCCTCGAGGTGGCCCGCCAGCTGCTCCCAGCGTGCGCGCTCGGCCTCGACGCTCTCGAGACGATGGCTGAGGACGTCGAGCTGCTCCTCGAGGCGATTCTTCGGAAGGCGCTTGCGCTTCAGCTGGTCGTCCAGCTCCGACGCGCGAGCTTCCGATGCGCTCAGCGCGTTCTGGAGGAGGGCGAAAGCCTGTTCGGCTAAGTCCCGCGGGTTAGCCATTGATCGACCGACAGTGAACAGAAGTACACGGCAGGGTACGCCGCTCATCCGGCGCCAGCCCGGTACTTAGTCACGTTTTGACATAAACGGCCATGGCATACTTCGGCCACCTCACGTGGAACTTTGCACCGTGCCGCCGCAGAGCACCGCGGCCGATCGCTTGCTCGAGGGCGACACCTCCGTCGCCGCCGAGCTCGCGCGCGGCCTTCTGAAGCCACAGCGCGACAATCTCGTCGAGCGCCCCTGGGGCGGGGACCGCCTGTGCGCGTTCAAACGGCTCGAGTCCGGGACTTACGCGTCGGGCCGCACGTTCGGCGAGTCGTTCGAGCTCTCCGCCGACGACGGCGACGACGAGGCCCGCATGCACCCGAGCGTCCTCGCGCTCGCCGACGGCTCGATGATCACGCTGCCGGCGCTCCTCGCCGTGCACGCCGACGCGTTGCTCGGCGAGGCGTTCGTGCGCCGCTATGGCAGACGGTTCCCGCTGCTGCCGAAGCTGCTCGACGTGGCCGAGCTTCTCTCCGTGCAGGCGCATCCGCCGGGCAACACGGAGGTCTACGTCATCGTCGACGCGGAGCCGGGCGCCACGATCCGGCTCGGTTTCACCTCGGACGTCGATGCCGAGGCGTTTCGGGCCAAGCTCGCGGCCGGCCGCCGCGACCAGCAGCGGCTGCTCGAGTTGCTCGGGGCCGAGTCGGCCGGCGACGTTCAGCGGCTGCTCAAGCCCTGGCTTGCGCGGCGCGGCGCGCGGCCGGCCGAGCTCACGGGCTCTCTCTCGCCGCGGCTGCGCGCGGGCGTGCAATGGCCCGCGGTCGAAGCGCTGCTCGGCGCGCTCCACGACGTCTATTGGGTCGCGCTCGACGCGCTGAACGCGATCCCCGTGAAGGCCGGCGACGTGATCTACAACGCGAACCCGCCGCGCGTGACCGCCGCGAGCGGCGAGCCGGCATCGGCCGAGGTGCACGCCCTCGGCAATCCCGAAGGCCGCGGCGTCTTCGCGCTCGAGATTCGCAGGCCCGGCCCCACGTTTCGCGCTTGGGACAACGTTCGCTTTCCGCTGCGCGACATCGACATCGATGCGGCGCTCGCCGCGTTGAATCTCGAGGCCACGAGGCCTGCCGATTTCATCGTCGAGCCGAGGTCCGTGCGGCCCGGCGTGCGCCGGTCCGTCGAATGCGAGTATTTCAGGCTCGAGCACCTGGACGTGCAGGCCGGTGTCGGCGTCGACGTGCCCGCGTCGCCGCCGCACTCGCTGCACGCGCTGGCGG
>JBBIJV010000205.1:0-6329 GCA_037445815.1 Rhodospirillaceae bacterium | reverse complement strand
GGCGCCGCGGCCGGCCGCGGCTCCGCACGCCGGTCGACGGGCATGGCCGACTCGACGAGCGCGACGCTCGTCGTCCGCGGCAGCGGCACGGGCTCGGTCAGCCCGAGCAACGAGACCGCCGTCCGTGCGACGAGGTCCGGCGTCAGCTGCTTTTGTTGCTGAACGGCCGCAACGTCGAGCGCGCTTTCGCAGAGATTGTTCACGAGCCGCGCGACGCCGCGCGAGTAGCGGAACAGTGCAGCCACGGTGCCCGGGGCAAAGATGCGATCGTAGCTTCCGCCCGCGCAGGCGGCTTGGTGCCGCAAATAGTCCTGGAGCTCGGCTTCCGTGAAAGGCTCGAGCACGCCGCGCAGACGAATGCGCTGGCGCAGCGAGTCCAAGACCGGCGCGGCGAGATGCGCGTCGAGGCCCTCGTTGCCGAGCAGCACGAGGTTGGCGCCGGGATTGCCCGAGGCATCGGGCGCCGTCAGTTGATCGAGCGAATGCAGCACCTCGGCGGGCAGATCCTCGGTTCGCTCGACGACGAGAAACAGCCGTGAGTCCGTCGCGCGCGTCTCGGCCAGGTATTGACGCCAGAGCTGCACGCGCTCGATGCGCGTCGTGCGCAGCGTGTTCAAGCCGAGCTCGACGAGAATCAACTCGAGGAGCTCCGCGGCGTTGGTCGCAGTGCCGCCGAGCCACGCGAGCGCGAGACGCGTGCTCGTCATGCGCAGCGCCGCCGACGTCAGCGTCGTCTTGCCGACGCCGGCCGGGCCGCGGAGCGCGACGGCGGAGCTCGGCGAGCCGAGCGCGAGCTTGAAATGGGCGATGAGACGGTCGTGCCGCGCCGTGCGGAACACGGCCGAGTCGGCCGCGATTCCTTCGCCGAACAGCCCCCGCTCGAGACCGAAATGCGCGTGGTACATGGCGCCTTGAGACCTTCGCGAACCTTTGGCAGGCGAGCAGTCTGCCGGCTCGGGCGGGGCGCTGCCCGTCACCGCGTCACAACTTATGCAAAACGCATCGAGGGCTTAGGGGCGCCGGCTCCGCTCTTTATAATCAGCCGAAGGGGCACGAAAAAGGGCTTTCGTCGGTGGCAGTTAGGCCCATCTTGCGGCTCGGTCATCCGCTGCTGCGGCAGGTAGCCGCGCCCGTGACGGAGTTCGGCACGGACGAATTGTGTGAGCTCGTTCACGATCTGCTCGAGACGATGCGGGCGAACGACGGTGCCGGCCTCGCCGCAATCCAGGTCGGGGTCCTCAAGCGCGTCGTGGTGTTCGAGGTCGCGCGCAATCCGCGCTACCCGCAGATCGACGAGTCCGTGCCGTTGACGGTGCTCGTGAACCCCACGGTCGAGCCGCTCGACGACGAGCGCGATCTCGGCTGGGAAGGGTGCTTGAGCGTGCCGGGCATGCGCGGGCTCGTGCCGCGCTACCGCCGCGTCCGTTATCGCGGATTCGACGAAATGGGCCGCGCGCTCGATCGCGCCGCGACGGGGTTCCATGCGCGCGTCGTGCAGCACGAGTGCGACCACTTGGACGGCATCTTGTACCCGCAGCGAATCGAGGACATGACGGCTTTCGGGTTCCAGGAGGAGCTCGTTGCGAGCGGAGCGCTGCCGGCCGCCGCCGCGGCCGCCGACTGAGCGTTCTTGCGGCGCCGGCGGGCCGTGCGCCGCGCCGCTTACTCGAGCGCGAACACGAACAGCTTGTTGGCGCTGTCGTCGGGCGCGACCTCGGGCGTGAGCCGGGCGAGCGCGCCGGTCATGTTCGATCGACCCGTGCTGACGGCGACGAATTGCTTTCCGGCGACGGCGAACGTCACCGGGTGACCCGTCACCTGCGCGCCCAGCTGCGTCTCCCACAGCACTTCGCCGGTCACGGCGTCGAACGCGTGGAAGACGCCGGCCACGTCGCCGGCGAAGACGAGATCGCCGGCCGTCGCGAGCAGCGCCGTCAGTGCGGCACGCTGGTCGTAGCGCCACGACGACCTGCCCGTGTCGACGGCCACCGTGCGCAGCGTGCCGGCATTGCCGCCGGCGTCGGGCGCGATCACGGTTTCGGTGTTGATCGCGTAGAGCATCTCGGGCGTGGCCGCCGCGGCCACGGGCGTCGTCGTCATGCAGGTGTTCGCCAGCGCGAAATACATCAGCCTCGTCCGCGGGCTGTACGCGCCTGCCGGCCAGTTCTTGCCACCGTTCGTCGTCGGGCAGATGAATCGGCTTTGCTCCGGGGCCGTGAACAGCGCGTCGGGCTCGATCTCGACGGCGCCCGTGGCGCCGTCGATGCGTGCGATCACGTTCTGCGTGATCGTCGGCCGCGCCCAGAGGAACTCGCCCGTGGCGCGATCGAGGGTGTAGACGAGGCCCGTCTTGCCGGGGATTCCTGTGACGACGCGCCGCCGCTCGCCGCTCTCGAGGCGCGGATTGATCCAAGGCACTTCGTTCGCGTCGGGCGCGACGGCGGTGTCGACGAGGATGCGCTCGAACGGATGATCGAGATCCCAGTGGTCGACGGCGTGCTGGTAGTACCAGACGAGCTCGCCCGTCCTCGGCCGAAGGGCAAGCGTGGAATTGTGATAGAGGTACTGCTCGTCGTTGCCGGCAAGCATGAACTTCGGCGCCGGCGCCGTCACCGAGGTGCCGACGTAGACGAGATCGAGCGCGGCGTCGTAGCTCGGGATCATCCATGCGCCGACGTGCCAGCGCTTCTCGTCCGGCACGTCGCCCCAGCTGTCGCCGCCCGGCTCGCCGGGTTTCGGGATCGTGCGCCTACGCCAGAGCTCCTGGCCCGTTCTCGCGTCGTGGCCCGTGATGACGCACGCTTCGGGCCCGCCCTGCGGCTGGCAATTGCGTCCCGCCACGAGCACGCCGTTCGCGACGAGCGGCGCCGAGCCGTGCTTCACACGAGCCGTCTTGTAGTCGAGGATCTTGGTCTCCCACGCCATCTCGCCCGTCGCGGCGTCGAGCGCGTAGACGAAGGCGTCGGCGCCGTTGTCGATGATGAGCCGGCCGTAGATGGCGAGGTTGCGGTTCGTCTGCGGGAACGGCGCGTACTGGCCGAGATCCGCAGGCAGCGCTCGGCGGTGCTCCCAGAGCTTCTCGCCCGTCGCGGCGTCGAACGCGATAGTCACATCGGACGGCGCCGGGAAGAACAGCACGCCGTCGTGCACGAGCGGGATGCCTTCCTGCGACGGTGCGGCATCGAGGTCCACCGACCACGCGAGCGCGAGACGGGCGACGTTGCGCCGATCGATGAGATCGAGCGGGCTATAGCCCCAGCTATCCGCCGTGCGCCGCCACATCAACCAGTCGGCGGGGTCGGGGTTCGAGAGCATGGCGTCGGTGACGGGCGTGAGCTCGCGCTCGGCCGCCGGTGCGGCCGTCGCCGCCACGACGAACGCGGCGAGTGTGAGCATGCGCGCGGGTACTTCGTTCATTCGCCTTTGATCCTTTGCAGCACCGCGGCGAAGGCGGGCTCGCGGAGCCGTTCGTCGAGGTCGTTAATACGCAAAGACGCGGGCGCTACGGTCATCGAACGGGCTTCCTCGAACTTCGGGAGCGCGGCTCGAGATGTTAGCCGATGTGGTGGCCGCGACGGCAGTTGCTTGGAGTTTAGCTGCGCTCCTCGCGCCACACGCCGAGCTTGCGGTGCACGGCTTCGTCGGACGCGATGAAGAGCACGGACTCCTCGGCGGCTTCGACGGCGACGTGCTGCCAGCTCGGTACGGCCCAGACGTCGCTCGGCTCGTAGTCGAACGTGACCGTCTCCACGCCGCGCCCGATCGTGACGCGCCCCCGCCCGCGCACGGCCATGACGATCTGGCCTGCCGTCGAACGGTACGGCGACGTCGCGAACCCTACCGGCACGAGCTGCAAGAACGTGGAGATCGTCGGGATCGCGGGCCCGCCGCTCGTCGGATCGATGTATTCCATCTTGAAGGCGTGGCACGCATCCCGCTCGCCGTGCGTACGCAAGTGGTCGAGCGCTTCGTAGGCGTACTCGAACGGATAGGCGAAGACGGGCGAGGCGCCCGTGCTGCGGGCGAACCCCACGGGAACGAGGCCCTGCCCGTAGCGGAGCCGGCTGTCGCCGGGCGGTGCGCGCTTCGGGTGCTCGGGCTCGGAATACTGCTCGGAAAAGCCGGCGCCCAAAAAACGGATCAACGGCACGTCGAGAACGTCGAGCCAAATCGTCGGCTCGCCGCCTTCGTTGCGATGCTCGTGCCAGGCCCAGGACGGTGTGACGATGAGGTCGCCGCGGCGCATGTAGCAGCGCTCGCCGGCGACCGCGGTGTAGGTGTTCTCGCCCTCGACGATGAGGCGCAGTGCCGAGGCCGTGTGGCGGTGCGCGCGCGCAGATTCGCCCGGCATGATGAGCTGCAGTCCCGCGTACAGCGCGTCGGTCGCGAGATGCCGTCCCGGCAAGCCGGGATTCTCGAGCACGAGCACGCGGCGTTCGGCGTCGGCCGTGGATACGGCGGCGGCCGCGTCGAGCACCGTCGAGCGCACGTCGGCGTAGCGCCAGCGGTACGCAACGGCGCTCGCGCGCGGCTCCGCGGAGAACCACTCGCCGAAGAACGTCCAGAGTGGAACGAGACCCGCGGCCGCGGCGCGCTGCCGATAGTCGCCGTTGCCAGCCTCGCGGCCGGCTGCGTGCTCGCGCGTCATGGTGCGTGAGTGTAGCAGCGCTCGAGCGCACCGCCGCGTGCGTCGCCTCCTCGCGGTGGCGCGGCGTATGATAGCGGCGCTGCGAGGGCGCTACGTGAGGTATCGATGAGGACCCGCCGACACTTGTTGAAGACCGGGCTGGCAGCGTGGGCGCTGCCGATCGCGGCGCGTGCGGGCATCGCCCCCCTCGGGCCGCCCGAGGCCGCCGTGCCGATCTACAAAATGCTCTACGACACGCGATTCGCCGCGAGCGTCGCGTTCTCCGAGCGTGCGGCGGCGCGCGGCCTCGCGGTGCACGGAATCGACGGCGACGTGACGCGCGTTTGGTACGACGATTTGGATCTTCGCTGGCGCCGCGAGGCCGCCGCGATCGCAGGTCTCACTGCGCACGGCGCGCTGTTTTGCCTCGAGCGGCTCGCGTGGGACCATGGGCTGCGCGTCGTCTATCGCGGCGAGCACTCCGCTTCGGCGCGCGGTGTCGAGCATCGCCTCGACGGGCCGGCGCCGATGCTGTCGGCCGCGGCCAACGCGGAGCCGCAACTCGCATGGTGCGCCGCGCTCGTCGATGTGGTGGCGGAGTGCCCGCGCAACCGCATGGCGCCGCGTACGGCAACGTTCGTGACGAGTCCGGGCGGGCTCGCTCCCGCGGCCGAGCCGTTGTTCTCGTGGGTGATCGCACCCGTCGCTCGCAGCTAGAGGTCGTTCGATGTCGACACGATCGTTTTCGCTTGCCGCCGTCGCTTGCGCAGCGTTTGCCGGCTCGGCCCACGCCCAAGATCAGGATGCCCGCGTCGCGCACGGCGCGGAGGTATTCCGCTATTGGTGCGCGCCGTGTCACGCGCCGGGGCCGCGGCATCCGGGCACTCAGGCCCTGGAAGCCTTGTACAAGGGTGCGAAGCCGGCGGCGCTCGAGCAGCGCACGGATCTCGTGCCGGAGCTTACGCGCTCGTTCGTTCGCAACGGCGTGTCCGTCATGCCGCCGTTTCGCAAGACGGAGATCAGCGACGCGGATCTCGATGCGCTGGCGGCCTACCTCGCCCCGAAGACGCCCTAGACTCGACCGGCGCGGGTTTGCTCGAAATCGATGGGCGGCTGGCAGTGTGCAGTGTCTCCACACCTGCTGTTTCAGGTTATGAATGTCGGGTAAGCATCTGACTAACCTTAGAATAGGTGGCGTGCCGGAGCACTTCAACTTGCCCTGGCATCTCGCGCTTGAGGAGCGCAAGCTCGAGCCGCTCGGCATCGACGTGACGTGGCGAGACTTTCCCGGCGGCTCGGGCGACATGGCGAAGGCGGTGCGCGACGGCGAGCTCGACGCCGCCGTCCTGCTCACCGAAGGGGCCGTCGCAGCCGTTGCCAACGGCGTCGACCTCGAGATCGCGAGTGTCTACACGGATTCGCCGCTCGTCTGGGGTATCCACGTGCCGGCGGCGTCGAGCTTCCGCTCCATCGCGCAGCTCGAGAACGCCCGCTACGCGATCAGTCGAACAGGCTCGGGCTCGCACCTGATGGCGTTCGTGCACGCGCGTACGCAGGGTTGGCCCGTGGGCAGCCTCCGGCTCGTCGTAGTCGGGAGTCTCGACGGGGCCGTTGCCGCATTCGCGGCCGGCGCGGCCGACGTGTTCTTCTGGGAGAAGTTCATGACGAAGCCGCTCGTCGACGCCGGCACGCTCAAGCGCGA
>JBBIJV010000204.1:0-6334 GCA_037445815.1 Rhodospirillaceae bacterium | reverse complement strand
TGCTCTTCCGATCTGCTGCACGACGTTCTCGAGTTCGCGCACGTTGCCGGGCCAGGCGTACGACGTAAGGCGCGCGAGCGCGGCGGGCGAGAGCTCGAGCGGGCGCTTCGACCGCGCCGCCACGAACCGCGCCGCGAGCGCGGCGATGTCGCCGGGGCGCTCGCGCAGGGGCGCGATGCGCAGCGGGAACACGCTCAGGCGGTAGTACAGGTCCTCGCGAAACGCGCCGGCCCGGACGGCCCGCTCGAGGTCGCGATTGCTCGTCGCGACGACGCGGACGTCCAGCGCGACGGGTTTGCTGGCGCCGAGCGGCTCCACCTCGCGCTCCTGAAGCACGCGGAGCAGCTTCGCTTGCAGGCCGAGCTCCATCTCGGTGACCTCGTCGAGCAACAGCGTGCCGCCGTTCGCCTGCACGAACTTGCCGACGCTGCGCGCTTGCGCGCCCGTGAACGCGCCCTTTTCGTGACCGAACAGAATCGCTTCGAGCATCTGCTCCGGAATTGCGGCGCAGTTCACGGCGACGAACGGGCCCGCGGCGCGCTTCGAGCGCGCATGGATGAAGCGCGCGAGCACTTCCTTGCCGGTGCCGCTCTCGCCGTTTAAGAGTACCGTCACATCGCTTTGCGCGACGCGCGCCGCGAGCTCGAGCAGCTTGCGGCTCTTCGGGTCCTCGGCGATCGGCGCCGCGACGCCGCCCGTGTCGCGCGGCTCGCCCACGGCGCGCACGTAGCGCGCGACGCGCTGCTCGAGCTCCTCGGCCTCGAACGGCTTCACGAGATAGTCGACGGCGCCGTCGCGCATCGCGGCGACGGCCTGATCGATCGTGCCGTACGCCGTCATCAGCAACACCGGCGGCGGCGCTTCGCGCTGCCGGAGGCGCTTCAAGAGCTCGCGCCCATCCACGGGCCGCATCTCGACGTCGCTGACGACGAGATCGACGGCCGTCGCGCGCAGCATCTCGAGCGCCTCGCCGCCGTCGGATGCGGCGAGCACGTTGAACCCGGCCGCCTCGAGCGTCGTGACCAACGCGTCTTGCAGCGGCCTGTCGTCCTCGACGACGAGAATCGTGCCCGTCATGCAACCTCCCGTGCGACAGCCGCGGGTGCCGCAGCGGCCGCGGAGGCCGAGCGCGGCAGATCGATGTCGATGCGCGTGCCCCTGCCGTGCTCGGACTTGAGCGCGAGGTGTCCGCCGTGCGCCTCGGCGACGGTCTTCACCACGGCCAGACCCAAACCCGTGCCGGCCGGGCGCGTCGAGAAGAACGGCTCGAACACTTTCGATTGCAGGCTCGGCGCGATGCCGGGGCCGTTGTCGCGCACCGTGAGCTCGACGCGGTCGCCGCGCAGCGCGGCGTGCAGCGTGACGACGACGTCGGGCGCAGCCTGGAACGCGTTGTTGACGAGGTTCGTGAGCGCGGCCGTCAGGGCCGTGCGGTTGCCCTCAAGCTCGACGAGCGCGTCCGTGCCATGGATGATGAGATGCGCGTTGGGCGGCTTCACGGCCATCGCGGCCTCGTGCACCGCCCTGAAGAGGTCTGCCACGCGCACGCGCTCGCCGGGCCCCTTGCCGCGCGCGAACACGAGCATGTCTTGCACCAGCAGGTCGAGATGACGCAAGCGCTCGATGCCCTTCTCGAGAAGCTTTGTGCGCTCGCCCTCGTCGCGGCGCGACCGGCATTGCGAGAGGTACAGCAGCGCGCCCGCCAATGGCGTTCGGATCTGGTGCGCGAGGCTCGCGGCCATCTTGCCGATCGAGGAGAGGCGCTGGTTGCGCGCGGCAAGCTCCTGCAGCGCGCGGGTCTCCGTGACGTCGGTGAGCAAGACGATCTTGACGCTCTCCGCAGCGAGAGTGCTTGCCGCGAGCGCGATGCGGCGACCGTCGCGCGTCAGCCAGTCGCCGTCGGCCGAGCTCGGGGGCTTCAATACGTCGCGCACCACGCGTTGCCAGGACTGGCCGCTTCGCTCGCCGCCCAAGACGTCCGCGGCGACGCGGTTCATCTCCTGAATGCAGCCCGAGTCGTCGATGACCACGACTCCGCCCGGCAGCGTTGCGAGCAGCGAGCGCAGGCGCTCGGCCGTCCGCAGAGCTTCGGATGCCGCGGCTTCGCGCGCGCGCCGCGCCTCCTCGAGCTCGCTCGACAGCCGCGCAACGCGCTGCTCGAGCAAGCGATAGGCGTCCTGCAGCTCATTGGAGAGGCGGTTGAAGACGCCGAACGCCGCCTCGAGCTCCCGGAGGCGTGCCGTGGAATCGCAAAGCGCTGTCTGATCTTGCATGAGCTACCTCGCGGGGCCCCAAGCAAGAAGCATGCCGAGGTGCGATCGCGTGGAAAAACAGCAACTTATGGATTCTAACGACGCGCAACCGTCAACGGATTGACGGTGCGAAGCGGGAAACCGGCGAATCGACGGCGGCTGAGCCCGGCGTGCGGCCGAGCGGCGATCACGCCGTCGCGTGCGCGTGCAGCTCGTACTTGCGCAGCTTCTCGACGAGCGTCGTGCGCTGAAGGCCGAGCAGCCGCGCCGCGTGCGCGACGGTTCCACCGGCTTGCGCGAGTGCGCTCTGGATGAGCTGCTTCTCGATGTTGCCCAAGTGCTCGCGCAGATCGAGGCCCGTCGGCGGCACCGCGGCAACGGTGTGCGGCACGCTGCGGCGCCGCTCGCCGATCGGCGCCGGCAGCTGCTCGCGGTCGACGGTTTGGTTCGGATAGAGAATCGCGAGACGCTCGATCAAGTTCTGGAGCTCGCGCACGTTGCCGGGCCAGGAATACGCCGCGAGGCAATCGAGCGCCGTCTGCGTGAACGTGATCGAAGGCCGTCCTTCGGCTTCACCGCGGCGCACGAGATCGTCGATGAGCGCCGGGATGTCGTCGACGCGCTCGCGCAGGGGCGGCACGACGATCGGAAACACGTTGAGCCTGAAGAAGAGATCCTCGCGGAACTCGCCCGCGCGGGCGCGCGCTTCGAGGTCGCGGTGCGTCGCCGCGACGATGCGCACGTTCGCGCGGCGCTGCTCGCCGCTGCCGACGCGCTCGAAGCTGCGTTCCTGAAGCACACGCAACAGCTTCACCTGCATGTCGAAGCTCATGTCGCCGATCTCGTCGAGGAACAGGGTGCCGCCGTCGGCGAGCTCGAATCGGCCGATGCGCGTGGTCAGCGCGCCCGTGAAGGCGCCCTTCTCGTGGCCGAACAGCTCGCTCTCGAGCAGCTCGCGCGGGATCGCGCCGCAATTGACGGGAACGAACGGCCCCTTCGATCTCGCCGAGAGCTGATGGATGCGCCGCGCGACGAGCTCCTTGCCACAGCCCGACTCGCCGCGAATCAGCACCGTGCTGTCGTAGCCGGCGACCTGGCGCATGAGTTGGTTGAGTCCATGAATTGCCGGGGAACGGCCCACCGGGAACTCTTCCCGGAGCCCATTCGTAGCGATCATTCACTGCACCCTCGCGGCATCATTACCGCTTCTCTCCGAGCGTCGCCGCGCTCAATCGGCGCCGCCCAACCGTGCGACTCGCTATCGCACAACTCACTGTTTTTACAGTGCTTCTTTCCGCGCTCGCGGTGCGCGGGGCGCGCGGATACCCGGGTTGCCCGGCTCCAAGCGCTCGGAGGTTATGTTTACTCAGCGGACCGCAAAAATATGTGCAGTGGCTCGCAAATTGATGTTCGGGCGCTAAGTTTCTTGTCGCAGCGGCTACGCGCCGGACGTGGCGTTCGCCGTACCGCCGAGCTCGGCGTACGCCGCGGCGCCGGCTTGCCCCGAGCGCGCAACCGCGGCTTCGCGTAGCACGCGGCGCCTCTGATGCTCGACGAGTCCGACCAAGCGGCGATTGCGCGCCTCGAGGGCCGTGAATGTCCCGCGCAGATCGCCGGCGTCGGGGGCGCTCGCGAGCTGCTCGAGCAACCCCCGGCGCTCGCTCTCGAGCTCTTGCGCGAGCAGCCACTCGCCGGACTCGATCGCGGCTTCGACTCGATCGGTGAGCTCGAGAACTTTGGGGACGAGCGCCGTCACGGGCTCAAGCCTTCGCGGGCGCGATGCCGTCCCAGCCGAGCTTGATCTCGCGCAACAGCGACGCGACTTCCTTCAGCAACTCCGCGCTGTTCTCGAGATTCGCCTTGAGCAGCGTACGCGACGCGTAGTCGTAAAGCCGCTCGAGGTTCTCCGCGATGTCGCCGCCGCGCTCCTTGTCGAGCCCGAGCATCAGCGCCTCGATGATCGCGAGCGCCTTGCCGATCTTCTCGCCCTTCGCCGCGACCTCGCCGCGCTCGAGGTGGCCCTTCGCTTCCGCGATGCGGGCGAGGACGGCGTCGAGCATCACTTGCACGACTTGGTACGGCGACGCGTCGGCGAGGTTGCCGTAAGCGCCGACGTTCTTGTAGCTCTGGATTCCCAAGAGGCCCATCTTTTCGATTCCTCACGATCGGTTGCGCAGCATCGCTGCGGAGCCCGGTAGCTGGCTCAGCTGTTGACTCAAGAAGTTGCTCGTGCCTTGGAGCTGCGAAAGCAGGCTGTCGAGCGCGTTGAACTGTTTCGTGTAGCGCGCTTGCAGCGCTTCGAGGCGCCGGTTCAGCGCTTCGCGCCGGCCGTTGATGTCCTCGATCGAAGATTTGAGCCCGGCCGTGCGGCTGTCGAACGTGCCGCCGCTGTCGAGATACGGCGCGAGAATCGCGTCGAGCCGCACGGCGACACCGACGTCCTCGGCGGCGAACAGCTCGCCGACGGCGTCGAAATCGGCTGCGAACGCCGCGTCGAGCTTGGCGGCGTCGACGCTGAGCTTGCCGCTCAAATCGGCCGTGACGCCGATCTCGCCGAGCATGTCGAACGGCCCGCTCAAGCCGCTGACGTTCGCAGTGAGCTCGCGGCGCAACTGGTACACGATGTTGCGGACGCCGGCGTCGCCGAACAGAGGCCCGCCTTCGCGTGTCTCGACGTTGTAGCTCGCGACGTTCTTGATCGCGTCGACGACCGCGTTGTAGCTTTTCAACAGCTCGTCGATCGTTGCGCGGGCGCCCGCACGGTTGTAGCCGACCTCGATCGTAGTCGAACCGGTTTCGTGCGCCGCCGCGAGCGAGATCTCGACGCCTTCGATCGCGCCGCTCAGCGTATTCGTCGTGCTCGTGACGTCGACGCCGTCGATTTGCGCCGCGGCGTCCTGTGCCTCCTCGATTTCCAAAAGACCGGCCGGGAAGACGAGCCCGGCCAGGTTGCCGTCGCCGCCATCTTGCGTGATTGTCATCGCGCTCCCGGCACCGACCGTGCGCGCCGTGATCGTGAGCCTCGCCTCGCTGGCTCCGCTCAGGACGGTGGCCTGCACTTTGGCCCCTGCGGCGGACGAGTTGATCGCGGCCGCGATGCCGGCCAGCGTGTTGTTGGTCGAATCGATGACGACGTCGAAGCTCTCCCCCCCGATGGCGATGTGCAGCGTGCCCGTGCCGACCGGCGTCGTCGAGCTCGCGTAGGCGTTGGGCGCGGACTGGAGCTTGTGCGCCGTCGCGAGCTGCTGGACCGTGATGGCGTAGGTGCCCGGCACGGCGCTGCTAGTCGCCGTTGCCGAAACGAAATCGTCGTCGGACAGGGTGACCATCCGACCCTGGAATTTGTCGATGTCCTTCAGCTTCGAGACCGTGTCGCGGAAGCTCGCGAGCGCCGAGCGCAGCGTGCCGAGCGCCGACAGCTTGGCTTGGACCCTCGCTTCCTCGGCGTTCAGCCGCAACGTCTTCGGCGCGCCTTCGGCCTGCACGAGCTGCTTCACGAGGCCGGCGATGTCGAGACCGGAACCGACGCCTGAACTGACGATGCTACCCATGGCCCATCCGCTGACAGCGCACCTGCGCGCCGCGCTCTATCCGGTTGCCGCAAAGCAAGATGTGTGCCACTCAGCCGTGAGCGTCGAGGAGAGCGCCGGCGCGCTCGAGATGCCGCACGACGGCCAGCAATTCGGGCGGAGGAATCTGCCGAATGACCTCGTTCGTCTCGGCGTCGAGCACGGTAATGATCGTGCGGCCGCTGGCCTCGTCGACGCGAAAGCGCAAGCTGCGCTGCGTTTGGCTCACGAGCTCGGCCAAGCGCCGCACCGCTTCCTCAACCTCGGCTGCCGAGACGGGGGGCTCCTCGAGCGGCAAATTCTGGCCGGTCACGGGCGCGGTGTTGCCGACCGGCAAGCTGCCCACCTTCGCAGCGGGCTTCTGAACCGTGGGCGCCGGCGTCCTTGCTGGTGCCGCGGTAACCGAAGTTACTTGACTCACCATCGCTGCCACCTTGGCTCAGATCGCGGCCGCGTTTATCGCGCCGTGCGGCTGAGGGAATCCTCGGGGCGAATTCCGCAGCCAGAGAAAGG
>JBBIJV010000203.1:0-6434 GCA_037445815.1 Rhodospirillaceae bacterium | reverse complement strand
GGCGCTGCGCGCGGCGACGGGCGAGGCGGTGCCGCCGCCCCTCGCGGTGATTCGCGATCACGCGCTCGGCATCCTGTCGTCGCGGCGCGGCTGGACGCTCGGGGAGGCGCTCGCGATGTGGGAGCAGTACGTCGAGAAGGGACGCGAGGAGGTGGCCTCGCTCGGCGAGCGGGCGATCGAGCTCCGCTATGAAGACTTGCTGACGCAGCCGGAACGCCTGATCCCGGTTCTCGCGAAGTTCTGCGCAGTGCCGGCGCCGGCATCGCTCGACGCGCTGCTCGACGGCCTCGACCGCGGCCGGGTTTTCGCTTTTCGACGAAGCTCCCAACTGGCCGCGTTCGCGGCTTCGGCGCGCGAAATACTGGCCCGTTACGGCTACGCGCCGTAACGCTTCGCTCGCCGGCGAGCTCGGTCGTTCGTCCGTTCGTGCGACCACGCGTCCGGCCAATCCACCGCCGATGCGAGGGATCGTGCTAAGTTCGGTTCGCCCGCTCGTTCCGGCGCAAAGGTGCGTCGCGAGCGACTAGGCGTCGCGGCGCCGCGTGCTGCACCAGTCCCGCCAGGCCTTTCGCAGCAACGATTCGAAGTCGCGCGCGAACCGCGGTGCGTCCATGACGGCCGACGACTCGAGCCGTCCCCGGAGCTCACGCCGAAGGGCGGCCAGCTCGCCGGGCGCGCGAATCAACTCGGCCGCGCACTCGACGTACTCCTCCTCGGTTCGCGCAATGAGGCGCTCGAGCCCTACATGCGCCAACAGCGTCGATCCCGCGCGCGAGACGGCTGTGCGGCCCGCGAGGCTCACGACTGGCACTCCCATCCAGAGCGCGTCGCAGGTGGTCGTGCCGCCGCCGTACGGAAACGGGTCGAGCCCGACGTCGATGCGGCGGTACGTCTCGAGGTAGTCCTCGAGCCGCTGGCGGCCGACGAACTCGGCGCGCGACTCATCGATACGGGCCGAGCGCAGCGCGCGCAGCACGCGTGCGCGATGGGCGCCCGTGCGTGCGTAGACGAGCAGCCCGGCCTCGGGCACGCGCGTGAGAAGCCGCGCCCAGAGCTCGAGCGTGACGTCGGTGATCTTGGCGAAATTGTTGAGGCAGCCGAACGTCGGCCGACCCGCCCACCGCTCGCAGGCCGGGAGCTTCGAGTCGGGCAACGGCGGGGCGGAGTAGCACCAGTAGCAGCCGGGCAAGCGTAGCGAGGCCTCCGTGTAGTGGCTCGCCTCTCCGGGAGGATCGAGAAACCGGTCCGTAACTCGATAGTCGATGGCGTCGACGCCCGTCGTGCTGCAATAGGCAAGGTACGTCACTTGAACGGGCGCCGGCTTGCGCGCGAACGTGAGCAGGCGGTTGTGCCCGGAATGGGCCGCGAGGTCGACGAGGATGTCGATGGCGTCTTCGCGAACGACGTCGGCAAGCCGATCGTCCGTCAGCGTCGCTACGTCGCGCCAGCGGTCCACGTGCCGCCGGACCAAGCCGGTCGCCTCGTCGGGCCGCGCCACGTCCGAGTACGCGTAGACCTCCACCTCGCGCCGGTCGTGCTCGCGGAACAGGGGCACGATGAAGCGCGCCACGGGGTGCTCGCGATAATCCGGCGAAACGTAGCCCACGCGAAGCCGGCGCTCGGGCTCCGCGACGTTCGCGTGCGGGCGTCGTGTCGCCGCGAGCGGCGCGGCGTGGCGCTCGGCCCACGCACGATGCTCGCGGTAGAGATCGGCCGGCGAGCAGCCGGGATGGTAGTGCAGCGTCAACAGAAGATTGCTGCCGAGCGCCGCCAGGTCGGGGCGCAGCAGGGCGGCGCGGCGTTGACTCGCGATGGCGGCGTCGAGCTCGCCGCGATCTTTGAGCAGGTTGCCCAAGTTCACGTGGGGCTCCGCGTAACTGCGGTCGAGCTCGACAGCGCGCTGGTAGAGCGCCTCGGCTTCGTCGAGACGATCTTGCCGCTGCCGAATCAGGCCCAGGTTGTTGTGTGCCTCCGCGTACTTCGAGTCGAGCTCGATCGCCGCCTCGTAGCACTGCGCGGCCTCGTCGTCGCGCCCGAGCCGCTCGAGAATTTGCCCTAAGTTGTTGCGGCAGACGGGTGCGTCGGGCCGCAACGCGACGGCTCGCTCGACGAGTGCGAGCGCGGCGTCGATGTTCCCCGTTTGCAGCGCGATCACGCCGAGCAAGTTCAGCGAATCCGCGTGTTCGGGGTTGCGGTGCAGGATGGCACGGTAGCCTCGCTCCGCCTCGGCCAGGCGGCCCGCCCGATGGTGCTCGAGCGCCTCGGCGAAGGCTTGATCCACGCGGAGTTCCGGCATCGCTTTCCGTTCGCCGGCCCCGAGAATGGGCGGCACGCGCCATCCTAACGCATCGAGTCGCGGCGCTCGCGCATTGCAGAATCGCGAAAACCACTGCGCCGCGGCGGCGCCACCCGCCTTGTCGCGGCCCGCGAGCGCGCGCGCCGAGGTTGGCGCGGGCGCTGCATCCCTCGTTGAGCGAAAGCCTACCGTCGACACCGTGGTCGGGGCACGAAACGTGCAGGACGAGCCGGGCTCGTAGGCGTCGTGGGAGGCCTGATGCGCCGCGCTCTCTCGAATCCGACCGCATGGACGAGTGTCCCGCGCCTCGAGCCGCCGCCGCTCGACGGGGACCTCAGCGTCGACGTCTGCATCGTGGGAGCCGGCTTGAGCGGCCTCTCGGTAGCCTACAACCTCGTCCTCGAAGGCCGCTCCGTTGCCGTCCTAGAGAACGGTGTCGTCGGCGGAGGCATGACGGAACGCACGACGGCGCACCTGTCGAGCGCCGTCGACGACCGCTACTTCGAGCTCGAGCGCCATCACGGCGAGCACGGCGCGCGAGCCGCGGCCGAGAGCCATACGACGGCCATCGACCACATCGAGCGGGTGGTGGCCGACGAGGAAATCGATTGCGGTTTCGAGCGCGTCCACGGCTACCTGTTCTCGCCGCCCGATTCGCCGGCCGACTTGCTCGACCGCGAGCTCGCGGCTGCGCGCCGCGCCGGGCTCGAGCACGTCGAGGTGCTCGGGTCGCAGCCGCTCGGAGGCAAGATGCTCGACAGGTGCCTGCTATTTCCTCGGCAGGCGCAGTTTCATCCGCTCAAGTACGCGAACGGCGTCGCTGCCGCGATCGGCCGGCGCGGCGGGCGCATCTTCTGCGGCACGCGCGCAGCGCGAGTCGAAGCGATGAAGAGGGGCGCCTCGGTGAAGACGGCGAACGGGCACAGCGTCTCGGCCGGCGCCGTCGTCGTGGCGACGAATACTCCGATCAACGACGTCGTTTCGATTCACACGAAGCAGGCGCCCTACAGCACGTATGTCGTCGGATTGCGCGTTCCGGCGACGAGCGGCGAGCGAGCGCTCTACTGGGACACCGCGGATCCGTATCACTACGCTCGCCTCGTGCCGCACGTGCGCAAAGGCTACGACCTCTTGATCGTCGGCGGAGAGGACCACAGGTCCGGCCAGGCGCACGATGGCGCCTCGCGCCTGAAGCGGCTCGAGCGGTGGGCGCGCGAATATTTTCCGCTCGCTGAAGACCTCGAGCTCCGCTGGTCGGGACAAGTCATGGAGCCCGTCGACGGGGTGGCGTTCATCGGCCGCAACCCCGGCGACGACCATGTGTACATCGTGACGGGCGACTCGGGGCAGGGGATGACGCACGGCACGATCGCCGGCTTGCTGCTCACGGATCTCGTGCTCGGGCGGCCGTGCCCATGGGAGAAGTTGTACGACCCGTCGCGCAAGATGATCCGCGAAGCCGTCGAGTACGCGAAGGAGAGCGCCAACGTCGCGGCGCGGTATTTGAAAGACTACGCGGGCGGCGGCGACGTCGCCTCCGTCGACGAGATTCCGCGCGGCCAAGGAGCGGTGCTGCGGCGCGGGCTCAAGAGAATCGCCGTGTTTCGCGACAAGGACGGCATGCTGCACGAGCGGTCCGCGGTCTGCCCGCACCTGGGCTGCGTCGTCAGCTTCGACGCGGTGGAAGGGACGTGGGACTGTCCGTGCCACGGCTCACGGTTCGATTGCTTCGGCAGCTTCATGATCGGGCCGGCCAACCGCGACCTCGCGCGGGTCGACGGAGAGGCCCGCGGCTCGTGACTCGGTCCAAAGCTCGCCGGCGGGCGGAGCCGCGCGTTTCTAAAGTAGTGTCCGGAGGGGCGCGGGGCGCCGGGCCCGTCACGTACAATCCGGACGTGGCACGCGGCGCCGGCCCGGCGCGCGCTCGCTGCGCATGGGTCCGCGAAGTCCGAACAGGGAGCGTCGCCGCGAATGCAGAAATGCTCATGCAAGTTGGCCGCAGCGGCAGCCACGGCGCTGCTCACGGCGTGCCATTCCGCGACGGACGGCGAGGGTTTCAACCGCGACGAGCAAACCATCCCCGCCGTCGAAGCCGTGCAGGTGAGGCAAGGGGCGCTGCCGCTCGAGGAGCGTTTGGCGGGCTCGGTCGTGGCGCGCAATCAGACGGAGATCTACGCCGAGGTTTCCGGCCGTATCGTCGAAGTGCTGGCGAACGACGGCGACCGAGTGGAGGCCGGCACGCCGTTGGTGCGCCTGCGCGCCACGGAGTTCGAGGAGCAGCTCAGGCAAGCCGAGGCGGGCTTGCGCGTGGCCGAGGCGCGCGTGAAGCAGGCCGAGGCCGCCAGCACGCGGGCGCAGGCCACGCTGAAGCGCATGGAGACGATCGTCGAGCGCCGGTTGGGCAGCGCCGCCGAGCTCGAGGCCGCGCAGGCGGAAGCGTTGTCGGGCGAGGCGGAGCTGCTACTGATGCAGGCCCAACGACAGCAGGCCGCCTCGCTCGTCGAAGAGCGGCGCGGCCAGCTCGAGAAGACGACGATCCGCGCGCCGATCACGGGCATCGTCGGCGGACGCACCGCGGAGATCGGCCAGCTCGCGACGACGGGCACACCGCTGTTCGTGATCGGCGATCCCGGCTCGATGCGCGTCACGATCACGCTGACGCAGCGCATGCTGGGCTACATCGACACGGGCACGCCCGTGAGCATCGTGAGCGACGCGGCGCCCGAGTCGCCGCTGCACGCCGAGATCTCGCGGATCTCGCCGTTCTTGCACCCCGTCACGCGCACGACGACGGCCGAGATCGACGTCGAGGAGAATGCCGCGTTGCTTCGTCCCGGCATGTACGTGTCGGTCGACGTGCTGTACGGCCAAAGCGAGGAGGGGTCGCTCGTGCCGAACAACGCCATCTACACCGACGCGCGGCTCGGCACCGAGGGCGTCTGGCTCGCGCGTGTCGACGAAGCGAACGCTCCGCGCGAGGCCGGCTCCGGCACTGCGCCGCGCGACCTGCTCGATCCCACGGGCCCCGTCTCCGTGGAGCTGGTGCCGATCGAGGTCGTGGCGCGCGGCCGCGAGGCGACAGCCGTCAGGGGTGTGGAGCCGGGGCAGTGGGTGGTCACGGTCGGCCACGAGCTTCTGAGCCGCAACGACAGCGGCAAGGCCGTGATCCAACCCACGCCGTGGGAGCACATCATGCGCTTGCAGCAGATGCAGACGCGGGATCTGCTCGACCTGATCCAGCGCAAACAAGAGAACGCAGCCGGCCCACTCTGATTCGGAGCGCCGAACCGTGAGCATCGCGGCAGTCTCGATCAAACGTCCGGTCGCCACGATGATGGTGTACCTGATCATCATCACGCTCGGGCTCATCAGTTTTCGGTTCCTGCCCGTCGATCTCTTGCCGCCGATCGAGTTCCCATCGCTGAACGTCCGCGTCAACTACGGCAACGTCGGCCCCGAGGAGATGGAGATCATCATCACGGAGCGCATCGAGAACGCGGTGGCCGGCGTGCCGAACCTCGAACAGATCTCGTCGTTCTCCGGCGAAGGAACCTCGCAGGTCCAGCTGCGGTTCGCGGAAGGCACGAACCTCGACGAAGCCGCGAACGACGTGCGCGCGGCGCTCGACCGCGTTCGCGACAACCTGCCCGACGAGGTCGAGGCGCCCGAGATTGGCAAGTTCGACCCGAATCAGCAGCCGATCGTGATCCTCGGCGCGCGCTCGAACCGGCCGCTCGCGGAGCTCACCACCGTGCTTCAGGAAGAGCTCATGCGCCGGTTCCAGCAGATCCCCGGCGTCGGCTCGATCGAAGTGTGGGGCGGCGTCTATCGCGAGGTCAACGTCGACTTGCTGCGCGACCGGCTCATCGCGAGCGAGCTCACGGCCGGCGACGTGGTCGCGGCCATCGGCCGCGAGAACGTGAACCTGCCCGGCGGCAACGTCCGCGACGGCTTGCGCGACCTCTACGTGCGCACGTACGGCGAGTACACGAGCGTAGGCCAGATCGCCGACACCGTCGTCGCCGTCGTCGACGGCAACCCGATCAGGGTCAAGGACGTAGCGCAGGTCGAGCTCGGCTACCGGGACATCGGCCGCTACGTGGAAATCGGCGGCACGCCGACGATCCGGATGGGGATC
>JBBIJV010000202.1:0-6464 GCA_037445815.1 Rhodospirillaceae bacterium | reverse complement strand
CGCAAAGGCTCGTTGGCGGCGGTGCTGAATGACGTTGCGGCCGGCAACGTCGACGTCGTGCTCGGCACGCAGATGCTGACGAAGGGCCACGACTTCCCGCGCGTGACGCTGGTCGGCGTGCTGAATGCGGACCAAGGCCTGTTCGGCACGGACCCGCGCAGCCACGAGCGGCTCGCGCAAACGATCCTACAGGTTGCGGGCCGTGCCGGGCGCGCTGAGCGGCCCGGCGAGGTCGTGATTCAGACGCACCACCCGACGCATCCGCTGCTCGAGTCGCTGCAGCGCGGCGACTACGCGGCATTCGCGACGCTCGCGCTCGCGGAGCGGCGCGAAGCCGGGTGGCCGCCGTTCGCCCATCTTGCCGTTTGGCATGCCGAGGCGGCCCGCCGCTCGGCGGCCATCGAGCTCCTCGAGCGCGTGCGCGACGCGGCCACGGCCGAGAACAGCTCTGTCGCCGTCTTGGGGCCCGCGCCGCCGCCGATGGAGCGCAAGGACGGACGCTATCGTGCGCAGCTGCTGTTCCGCAGCACGGAGCGCGCCCCGTTGCACCGGCTCGTTGCACGGACCCTGCTCGTCGTGCGCGCCTTGCCTGCGGCGCGCCGCGCGCGCTGGAGCATCGACATCGATCCGCTCGAGATCTAGCGGCGCGGGCGATGCGGCGATCTCTTGGTTAGAATTGGCGCCCGACGCATACTCGGCCGCACGCATGGGACGCCGCAACCGCCACTTAAGCCGCAGGGAATCCGCGCCAGGTTGGGTCTGGATGCTGTTCGGTTTGGGGCTCGGCCTCGTCGTGGCCGCCGGCGCCTATTTTCGCGCTCCGTGGCCGGCGCGAACCTCCGAGCCCGCGAGAGCGGCAGCGAGCGACAGCGAGACGCCGGACGTTCGCGCCACACCGCGCACCGAGACCGCCGCCGCCGAGCCGCCGGCCCCCGCCGAGAATCGCTTCCAGTTCTACGAGATCCTGCCGCAGTTCGAGGTCACCTTGCCCGACGAGGCGCCGGCCGCGACGACGTCGCGTGCGCGGCGGACGCAGACGCCGGCCCCAGCCCCGGGCAGCTACCTGCTGCAGGCCGGCTCGTTCAGCGCCTCGGCCGACGCCGAGCGGTTGAAAGCGCAGCTCGCGCTGCTCGGGTTCGAGTCGCACGTCCAACCCGTCACGATCGACGACGACGTGTTCAACCGCGTGCGCATCGGCCCGATCGCGGACCTCGAGGCCGCGAAGCGCACGCAGCGTCAGCTCCGCGACGCCGGCATCGACTCGTTGCTGATGAGAGTGCCGAAGTAGCCGTCAGTCGTCGCTCAACGACTGGCGGAAATCGACGCCGAGCGAGCGCAACTTGCGATAGAGGTGCGTGCGCTCCATGCCGACGCGCTTCGCGAGCTGGCCCACTTTGCCGCCGCAGAGGAGCAGCTGCTGCTGCAAATACGCGCGCTCGAAATGCTCGCGCGCCTCGCGCAGCGGCATCGCGAGCAAATCCTGCTTCACGAGCGGCTCGTGATCCGCCGTGTCCGTCGCGAGCTGCGCCTCGACCTCCGACAGCGAGATCTCCTCGGGGCCGCCGAGAATGAGCAAGCGCTTGACCATGTTGCGCAGCTCGCGCACGTTGCGCGGCCACGGATAGTTCCGAAGCCGATTCTGCGCCGCCACGCTGAAGCGCCGGAACGGGAGCCCTTCGACGTCGACGAGCTGCTCGACGTGATGGCGCAGCAGCTCCGGCACGTCCTCTGGATACTCTCGGAGCGGGGGGACCCTGATCACGACGACGCTCAAGTGCGAGAGGAGCTCGGGACGCAGCGTGTCGCTGCGCTCGAAGCCCGGAAACGCGCTGCTCAAGACGCGGCACTCGAATGGCCGATCCGCCGCTTGGCCCGGCACGCGATAGCTCCCCTGCTCGAGCGCGGACAGAAGAATGCGCTGCGCGACGGTGCCGACCTCGCCTAGCTCCTGCAAGAACAAGATGCCGCCTTCGGCTCGCTCGAACGCCCCGGGCTCCGTGCCGTCGCCCAAGAGCTCGCGCGCGGCGTTCTCGTCCGTCAGGTCGCCGCCCATGACGGCGATGAACGGGCCGCGCGCTTGGGCGCTCAAGCTCGCGAGGTAGCGCGCGAAGAGCTCGCGCCCGCTGCCGGGCTCGCCCGTGAACAGCGTGTGCGTGTCGTGCTTCGCTACGCGCGCGACTTGCTCGCGCAGGGCGCGCATCGTCTGGCTCTTTCCGGCGGGCACCACGCTTTGCGAGACGATGGCGCGCCGGTCGCTTTTCGTGCGCCTAACGGCCAGCGCGCGCTCGACGGTGCGCAGTAGCTTCGCGAGCGAGACGGGCTTCTCGATGAAGTCGACCGCGCCGAGCCTCGTAGCCTCGACGGCCGTATCGACCGTGCCGTGACCCGACATCATGACGACGGTGCCCATCGACCCGCCGTCCGACCACTCGCGGAGCAGCGAGATGCCGTCCGTGTCGGGCATCCAGATGTCGAGCAGGATCAAATCGAAGTCTTGCCGCTCGCGCGCCGCGCGAGCTTCCTTCGCGTCGGCGGCCGTCGTGACCTCGTAGCCCTCCTCGCTCAGGATCTCGTCGATGAGCGCCCGAATATTGGCTTCGTCGTCGACAACGAGGATGCGCGCGCTCATGCGCGTTCTCTCCTGTGATCGTGGCGCCGATTGAGCAACTGACCGCCCGCGTCGACCGACATCGGGATGAGTATACTGATCTCGGCTCCGCCCTGCTCACGGTTGCGGGCCTTGATCTCTCCCCCGTGCTCCTCGATCAGCTTCTTGACGATCGCGAGGCCGAGCCCCGTGCCCTTGGGCTTGCTCGTGACGTACGGGTCGAACGCCTGATCGACGATGTCGCGAAGGAAGCCCGGGCCGTTGTCGGCCACCTTCATCTCGACGAGATCGCACTCCGCGCTCGCGACGCGCCGCGTCGAGATCTCGACGCGCGCGTGATCTTGATGCTCCATCGCTTCGAGCGCGTTGCGCAGCAAGTTGTGCAGCACCTGCCGCAGGCGGCCCGCGTCGGCCTCGATCGGCGGCAGACCCGGCTCGAGATTGAGCTTGATCGAGAGCGGCTTTTCCTGGTGCGCGTAGAGGTCGCACAGCTCCCTGATCAGCGCGTTCACGTCGAAGCGCGTGATCTCCATGCGCGGCGTTCGCGCGTACTCGCTGAACGCGTTCACCATCTGCTTCATGGCTTCGACTTGCTGGATGATGGTGTGCGTCGCTCGGTCGAGAAGCTCGACCTCGCCGGCTTCGGGCTTCAAGTATTTGCGGCGCAGCCGCTCGGCCGACAGCTGAATCGGCGTCAACGGGTTCTTGATCTCGTGGGCGAGCCGGCGCGCGACCTCGCCCCAGGCCGCATCGCGCTGTGCCTGTAAGAGCGCCGTGATGTCGTCGAACACGATCGCGTAGCCGTTCGGGCTGTCCGTGTCGCCGGGCAGCTCCGTGCAGGCGCACATCAGCACGCGCCGGCCGCCATCGGCGCGCAGCATGATCTGCTCGCGCCACTCGCGGTCGCCGCGCTGCAAATGTGCCTGCGCGACCCCTACGAACTGGCCGAGCAGCGGCTCGGTCTCCGACAGCGCGACGATGGATTCGCCCACGTGCGTCTCGAGATTCACGCCGAGAATCGCGCTCGCGGCGTGGTTCGCCGTCCGGATGCGCAGATCCGGCTCGAGCGAGACGACGCCCGTCGACAGCCGCGCGAGAATCACCTCGAGCTTGCGCCGCTCGCGCTCGACCTGTTGCTGGCTCTGCCGGGCGTCCTCGCTGGCCTGCGCGAGCCGCTGCGTCATGTCGTTGAACGAGTGAACGAGGAACCCGATCTCGTCTTTTCCCGGCGTCGGCACGCGCGTCGCGAAGTCGCCGCGCGCGACGGCGCGCGTGCCCTGCATCAAGAGCTGAATCGGCGTGACGAGCCGCCGCGAGAAGAACAGCGCTCCGTAGACGCACGCCAGCAAGGAGATCAGGAGCACTAGGCTCAACGTCAACGTGAACCCGGCCTTTAGCCCGGTGCGCAGGTACATGAGCTCGTTGACCTGCTTCGAGCTCGCCTCTACGGCATTCGCAAGCGCACTCAAACGCTGGTCGACGGGAAACTTCGCCTGCACGAACCCGCGATCCTCGTTCGTAGCCGATTTGATCGCCGCCGCCGCTACGATCTCGTAGCGGCCGCCCGGCTGCGGCTCGACGGTAATGTATTGACCCTGCTGGCGCAGTTGCAGCAGCACCTCGTCCGACGGATAGCGCGGCGCTCCAGGATCGAAATCGGCCGACGCGATTCCGAGGACGCGATTTTGGCCGTAGACCAAGACTTCGAGCGCGTCGCTGCGCGCGCGCAGTGCGTCGATCTCGCGCGCGAGCTCGACTCCGTTCAGGTCACGCAGCTCGCGAGCGAATGCTTGGACCTGCTCGAGCCGGCTGCGGGTTTGGATCGCGAGCGCCGTTTGTCCGAGCTCGAGGGCGTCGGCCATGCCTCGCTCGACGTCGATGTTGAGCCAGCTGTCGATGCCGCGATTGATGAACTCGACGGAGAAAATGTAGAGACCTACGAGCGGCGTCACGGCGACCATGACGAGGACGGACACCATGCGCGCGCGCAAGCGCGAGCCCGGCACGTGCCGGCGATAGTCGCGCACGAGGTGCCACAGGTTGCTCACGATGAGCGTGAGCAGCACCGTGATGCCGACGGAGTTGATGATCAGGATCCACGTCTGCCGCTCCGCGAACGCGTCGGTGTTCTCCGTGACGCGCGTGAACGACAGGAGCGCAAGGAGCCACAAAAGAATTCCGAGAACGGCGAGCAGCGTCAGGAAGGCGCGTCTTATTCGCTTCGCAACGGCCATCGATACCACTCGCTCGCAATCGACCAGTCGCGCCGCCAGAAGGCGAGTAGGCGCAACGGGCCGGGGAACTCTTCTTGATCGAGCACCGCGCGCACGCGGACGTCGTAGGCTCCCTCGTCGTCGAGCACCGCGGCATCGATGAGCGGCAACCGCTCCACGCGGCCCAGATACTCTAGGGCCGCGAATAGCGACCCGAAGGACGCCTGGTCGCCGCTGTTGACGTTGCGCACGATGTAGCGCTCGCTGAGCGCGTGATATTCGAGCCGGTACGACTGCCGCAACGCGGCGTCCTCGTTGTCGAACCACCAGCGCCGCGGATGGATGATCTCGATGTCGAGGCGGATGCCGAGCGGCACGCCGGCTTGCAACGCGTCCATGGCTTCCGACGACAAGCGATACGCGATTCGCGCGTTCAAGTGGTAAACGCCGTCGCGCAGCTCGGCTACCGCGGAGCGCACTTCGAAGAACCCCGGATCATCGTCTTCTTCGACGGCGATCGGCGGAGCCGGCGCCACGAGTGTCTGGGCGCTCGAAGGGGCAATGGGAGAGATCGAGACGGCAAAAAGCAGTACTGCCCATGCGCGTCCCGGCGCCAGAGCCGTCTTCAAGAGGCTATTGTTGCAGCGCGAGTCCACTGGGCGTACGCAACAGATGCGGCTTCCGCAACACAGCATAATAGAAGCCATCTCCGCCCGCCTCTTCCGGTACGAGTTGCACGGAAGCGACAACGCCTGGGCGCGCGGGCTCCGGCTCCGAGGCGCGAAAAGCGGCGATCTGCGCCTCATTCTCGTGCTTCAGTATCGAGCACGTCGCATAGACGAGGAGCCCACCCGGCGCAACGAGGGGCCACAGCGCGCGGAGCAGCCGGGCCTGTAGAGGCACGGCGGCGGCGACGTCGCCCGCGCGGCGTAGCACCTTGATGTCGGGATGGCGGCGGATCACGCCCGTCGCGCTGCATGGCGCATCGACGAGCACTCGGTCGAACGGCCTGCCGTCCCACCACTTCTCCGGCGCCGTCGCGTCGCCCTCGACGAGCCTCGCGGACAGCCCGAGGCGCGCGAGGTTGTCGCCGACGAGCGCAAGGCGCGCGCCGTCGCGGTCGACGGCCCAGACGTCGCTCTGCCCGCCCGTCGCCTCGAGGATGTGCCCGGTCTTCCCGCCCGGCGCGGCGCAGGCGTCCAGTACGCGCAGCCCCGGTTCGAGCTCGAGAAACCCGGCCGCGCGCTGCGCCGAGAGGTCCTGCACCGAGACCTCGCCGGCCGCGAAGTTCGGCAACGCTTCGACGGCGACCGGCGCCGCGAGCCGCACGGCCGACTCGACGTCGGCCGCCGGCGTGCCTGCAAGCCCTGCCGCCGCGAGCACATCGAGGTACGCCGGCCGCGTCGTCCGCGCGAGGTTCACGCGCAGCCACATCGGCGGCGCGGCGTTGTTGGCGCGGAGGATTCGCGCCCAGTCGTTCGGATAGTCGGCGCGCACGGCGTCGATGAGCCAGCGCGGATGGTCGAACGCCGCTTCGGGGTCGCCGGCGGCGTCGGGCCGGAGCGCGGCTCGCTCGCGCAGAAAGCGGCGCAGCACGGCGTTGACGAGGCCGCGGGCATTGGGCGCGCCGACGAGCGCGACCG
>JBBIJV010000201.1:0-6467 GCA_037445815.1 Rhodospirillaceae bacterium | reverse complement strand
GCGCAAGCCCGGCGTGCTGCGCCTAGCCGGGCCCGCCGACGCCGCGCTCGCGCAAGGCTGGGGCGCGGCGGCGTCGATCGACAGCGGCATCGCGGCGCTCGACGGGAATCTCTGCATGCACTTGCTGCGCGCGAAGATGCTGTACTTCTGGGCCGACGATCAGCCGCGCTGCATGGTCGGCCTGTTGCGCGAGACGCGCAACTCCGTAGCCGTCGGCATCGTCTATACGCCGGCCGCTTTCCGCGGCCAAGGCTACGGCACGGCGGCGCTCGAAGCACTCGGCCGGCTGCTCGACGAGCGCGGCGTCGCCAACCGGTTTCTGTGGATCGATCCGAAGAGCGACGGCGGGCAGGCGCTCGCCGCGAAGATGGGCTGCGAATTCGTCTACGACTCGCTCGACGTCGATTGCGCGTGAGCCGGCGCCCGACCTAGGCGGCGGATTCGCGGACGACCGCGTCGACGGCGCGATTCGGAGCGAAGCTGCGCGCGTTCGCGCGCGGCCAGTAGAGCTCGAACACCTTGTGCGGCCACGCGGCACGGCCGGCGCTCGCTTCGAGCAGCTCGCCGGCGCGCGGCTGCGGCAGCAGCGTCGCGAGCAAACGCACCTCGTTCTCCGACACGCGGCGCACGAAATGCGTCGCGCGAAACTCGTTCGGATGCATGAGGCCGGCGGCCTGCGTCAGCTCGCGCAGCGCGCCGAGCGTGTGGTGGTGGAAGCGGTACACGCGCTCGAGCTTGTCGCGCACGACGAGCGCGCGCTGGCGCAGCGGGCTCTGTGTGGCGACGCCCGTCGGGCACCGGCCCGTGTGGCACGTCTGCGCCTGAAGGCAACCGAGCGCAAACATGAAGCCGCGCGCGGAATTGCACCAATCGGCGCCGAGCGCCATCGCACGCGCGATGTCGAACGCGCTCACGATCTTGCCGCTGCAGCCGATCTTCACTCGATCGCGCAAGTTGAGGCCGACGAGCGTGTTGTGGACGAGCTGCAATCCTTCTTGCAGCGGCGTGCCGACGTGATCGACGAACTCGAGCGGTGCGGCGCCCGTGCCGCCCTCGGCCCCGTCGACGACGATGAAGTCGGGCAGTAGATTCGTTTCGAGCATCGCCTTGCAGATCGCGAACCATTCCCATGGGTGCCCAATGCAGAGCTTGAAGCCCGCCGGCTTGCCGCCCGAAAGCTTGCGCAGCCGCTCGACGAATTCGAGCAGCTCCACGGGCGTGCCGAACTCGGCGTGGCGCGCCGGGCTCACGCAGTCCTCGCCCTGCCGCACGCCGCGCGTCGCCGCGATCTCGGCCGTCACCTTCGAGCCGGGCAACACGCCGCCGTGCCCCGGCTTCGCGCCCTGGCTCAGCTTGATCTCGATCATCTTGACCTGCGGGTCCGTCGCGTTCGCCACGAAGCGCTCCTCGCTGAAGCGGCCGCGCTCGTCGCGGCAACCGAAGTAGGCGGAGCCGATCTCCCAGATCAAATCGCCGCCGTACACGCGATGGTGCGGGCTGATCGCGCCCTCCCCCGTGTCGTGCGCGAATCCGCCCTTCTTGGCGCCGCCGTTCAGCGCCCTGATCGCATTGGCCGACAGCGCGCCGAAGCTCATCGCCGAGATGTTGAACACGCTCGCGCTGTAGGGCTGCGTGCAGCTCGGCGCCGAGCCGACCGTCACGCGGAAGTCGAGCGTGGGAATGTCCGTCGGCATCAGCGAGTGGTTGATCCATTCGTATCCGCCCGCACGCTGGTCGAGCTGCGTGCCGAACGGCCGCTTGTCGGGATCGCCCTTGGCGCGTTGATATACGAGCGAGCGCTGCTGGCGCGAGAACGGCGTTTCCTCGTTGTCGCTCTCGATGAAGTACTGGCGGATCTCAGGCCGGATGAACTCGAACAGGAACCGCAGGTGGCCGATCAGCGGATAGTTGCGCAGTACCGAGTGCTGGCGCTGCAGCGAATCGCGCAAGCCGATCAGCGCGAGCACGAGCGCGACGAGCGCCGGAACCGGGCTCGAACCGGTCAGCGCCGAGCGAAGCCCGAGCCAGGCGGCGAGCACGACCGCGGCCGACCACGCGAGGTATCGCACCGGGACGAACCGGTCGATCCTGGCCAAGAAAGCGTGCATGCATCCCCCACGACGGGCCTACCCTTTTGTCGGCAGGAGGCTACACGTATTTAATGTGTCGGCGAACCTTCGCTGGAAAACGTGACGGCCGTCGCCTTGGCCGCCGCTTTAGCCGAGCACCAAAGCGATGATCCAACCGACCGGCGACATGAGGCCGAGCGACACGGCTCCGACGGCGGCGAACGCGAACCCGCTGACGGGGTCCACCTTGAGCAGCTCGAGCCACTCGCCGGCCAGCGGCGTTTCGCTCGCCTCGAGCCACCCGAACACGCGCGTCTCGATTCGCGCACGCCGGCGGGCATCCGGCCCAAGCTGCGCCCACAGCGCGGCGAGATCTGTTTCGTTCATGCGGATACTCCCGTCGATTTCATCAGCGCCTCGATGCGCTCGCCGAGCCGAGCGCGCACGCGCTCGAGGATCTTGCGCACGTTCCCGGGCTCCAGGCGGAGCTGCGCCGCGATCTCGGCGGCGTTCAGCTCCGCGCCGTAGCGCAAGCTCACGATCTCGCGCTCGCGCGGCTCGAGCTCCGCGACGGCGCGCAGCAGCGCGGCGCGTTGCCGCGCGCTGTCGACGTCGTCGCCCGGGTCGGCGTCGGCCGCCGGCACGTCGGGCAAATCGCCACTTGCCGTGAGCTCGGGGCGCCGCCGGCGGAAGCGGCGGCGCGCCGTATTCACGGCGATCGCCGTCAGCCAGGCGGCGAACGGCGTGCCGGAGCGCGGCGAGTAGCGCCCGAGCGAGGTCAACGCGGTCAACATCGCGTCCTGCGTGACGTCCTCGGCCTCGGCGTCCGTGCGCAGCAAGCCGCGCACGGTGCGGAACACGCGGTTGACGTGCTGCCGATAGAGCCGCTGGCGCGCCGCACGATCGCCGCCGCGTGCCTGCTCGACGAGCGCGAGCACGGCGGGCTCCTCGAGCGGCTCCAAGTCGGCGCCGAACAGCGTCGATAGCGCCTTGAGCAGCGACGACAGCCATGACGCAGGGAACGGCATGGCCGCCACTCCGCGCGTGATCATGACTCTACCTCGGTGAGATAGCCGATCGTCCAGGCCGACGACGTCACGATCCCGATCATCGAGATGACGACGAAGAACAGCGGCAAGAGTGTCAGCACGCCCAGGGCGACGGCGCCGAGCCCACCCAAAGAGACGAGAGCCGCGACGACGGGAGCGCCGAGGGCGAGACCGAGCAGGCCAACGAACAGCACGCCGAGAAACGACGCAACGAGCAGCTTGAGCCCGAGCCGCACACGCCCGTGCAAGAACAGCCGCGCCTTGCGTATCGCGTCCATCGCATGGCGGTTTTCGAGCACGGCGATGCGCTCGGCGAACGCCTGCCACATGTACAACGTGACGAGCCAGGGCACTCCGACGATGATGGCGAGCGCGGCGGCCGCGAAAAGCGCGGGCCCCCCGCCGGAGAGCCGACCGACGAGAGCCACGGGCGCCGCGAGCAACGCCACGCCGGCGAGGTTGGCGACGAAGAAGAGCAAGGCGAGCCGAAACAGCACGCCCCAGTGCGCCCAACCCTCGCGGAAGCCTTCGCGCACCGTCAGCGAAGCGTTATGGCGAGCCCGCTTCACGCCCTCGATCAGCGCGCCCGTGCCCACGAGCTTCAGAAGGAAGAATCCCACGACGACCGCGAAGCCGACGAGCACGAGCGGAAGCAGGAGGCCCGGGTCGGGCGGAGCCACGGGCGGCACCGGCGCTTGACCGCCGCCGCCACCGCCGCCCCCTACACCTAGGCCGACCAGAAAGCCGAACAGCCAGAGGGACTTGTGCGTGCGGCCGATGCGCAGCGCTTCCTGAATGATCGCGACGATGCCCACGAGCTCCTCCTCAGCGGGGCAACCGCTGCCCCGTCGAAGGGCATAAGCCGGTGACGGCCGCTAGTGTGACACCGAAAACACGCGCTGCACGGCCTCTCGAGCTCGACAACTCGGCCTCTTTACAACCAGCCGAAGCCGCGCGCCATCGTCGCATACATGCCGGCCGCGAGCGCGACGTACAGCAGGACGGCGAGCCTTTTGGCACCCCGCCTGATCCCGGGCCTCAGCAAGCGCCGCTGCCTCTGTAATTCGGACAGCAAACAGGGGGTATCAACCTCGTTCTACCTGCAACCCCCGTCTAAACACGCGGAAAAACGCCATTCGCTATGCTCGATTCAGGCTAATTTGGACACATCATGGCGGAGTTGAAGGCTTCCTGCAGGCGCCCGATTCTCGCGTCGAGCCTCGCGGCGACGCTCTCGATTCTCGCCTCGAGCTCCTTCCACACGTCGTCGATCTTGGCGCTGAGCTCCGCGTTGACGCGGTCGATCTTCGCGTTGAGCTCGCCCCGCACCTGATCTATTTTCGCGTTGAGCTCGTCGCGCACCTGATCTATCTTCGCGTTGAGCTCGTCCCTCACCTGTTCGATCCGCGCGTTGAGCTCCTTTCTGACGCTCTCGATCTTCTCGGTGAGCTGCAGGTTGACGCGATCGATCTTCGCGTCGAGCTCTTCTCTGACGTTGTCGACCTTCACGTTGAGCTCGGAGAGGCTCGAGCGAACGTGGCCGACGTCCGACTCGAGCCGAGCGATGCGCGCTTCCACGTCACTGTCCTCCGCCGCCGCGACCACGAGGCGCCCCGAGTATAGAGCCGGCCCAAAGGCCCGATGCAAGCGATCAAAGCACGCGAGAGCACCGGCGGCGACACCGGTTTCTCGCAAAAGCGCGGAGAATTGCCTCAGTCCGCGGTGGGGTGCGTGTCGAGGTGTTTACCCGAAGCGAGCCAGCCCTTTTCCTGCCAGCGCGCGTACATCGCGTCCGAGTTGCAGATGCCATCGTTCGGACGCGTGAACGTGCCGTCTTCCTTGATGACGAAGCAGAGCGCGCCGGCGTTGCGGCCGTCGCTCAAAGGATGCATGACGATGCGCACCTTCTCGCCCTTCGCATAGGTCTTGCCGTTCACGCCTTGGCGCGCAGCGTGCACGATCGCGGCGCCCTCGAAGCTCCACGTGGCAGGCTTCCCGTCGGGTCCCGGCGCCTCGACGATGAGCCAGCTATGCGGGTTGTTGTAGTTCCATTCGGCCACCGTGCCTTCTATGAGCCGGTGACTCTTGGAATCGAACATCGCGAACGAGTGATGCGCGCTCGCGGCGTTCGCGAGCACGCCCAAAGTCATCGCGACTGCCGCACCCGCGGCAAGGACGTTGGTTTTCATCTACTGCGCCTCGGCGTCGAAGATCGGGTTCAACGACTGGCCCGGCAGCTCCGGAAAGTCCGTGAAGCCGCGCGGGTCCTTGTACTGCGGATCGCCGGGCAAATAGAACTGCGTGTTGCCCTCGGCGTCCTTGTAAGAATTGCTGCTCGTCGTGCACTCCCACATGCGAATACGCACGCCGGCCTCCTCGAGATCGGGCCGCGACTCGTGCACGTAGACGGCGGATTGCGGCTTCACGAGGGCGAGCGGATCGTAGAACGTGACCTGCGTGACGAGCTCGCGCTTGTCGCCGTTCCTGCGCTCCTGCCACGTCTCGACCATCTCGAACTGATTGCTCGTGAGCGGCATGCCGCGCACGTAGTCGGCCGGATTCACCCACTTCGTCCAGATCACGAGCTTGTCGCCGTCCCAGAAGCCGATGCTGTCGCCGAGCGCCGAGTGCTTCTGCTCGATGTTGACGTGCTCCTTGCCGATGTAGATGCGCCGCGTCTCGTTCATCATGTCGTTCATCATCCACGACTGATGCGGCAGGTTGACGAACTCTTTGACGTACGGCTCCCAGAGCCAGCGCGGCACGCCGGGATACTCGCAGTTCGTGAGTCGGTCGTAGCGCTGCTCGCCGTACTTGTCGATCTCGGCGCGCCGCTCGCGGAAGTGCTGCTCGTACGGCGGCGTCAGCACGCCCTCCTTCACTTTCGTGGCGCCGGGCCGCCACGCATTTGCGAGCGTACCGCCTTCGAGAAAGATCGACGGCATGGTGTTGTTGCCGCTGGCCCAGAGCCCGTCCCAGACCGGGATCGTCTGCATGGTGTGCTTCGTTCCGCCGTTCGCGCGCTCGAGCAGGAATCTGTAGTGCTCCTCCGCGGTCTTGAAATCGCGCGGCGGCTTCTCGACCTCGGGCACCGGCAACACGAATTGATCCTCGACGGTGCTGCCCGTGCGGCGATCCTGCGCGTGAGCGACGGTCGCGGCCGCGACGGCGGCCGCGATTGTGAGTGCCGCGAACGCGTGCGCGCGGCGCATGGCTACGACGGCCGCTTGGCGCGCAGCTCGGCTAGCGCCAAACGCTCCTCCTTGTTCGGGTCGTTCGCCACGCGCACCGTCGAGCCGAACACCATCGTCGGATAGTTGTTCGGCTCGAAGGCGGGCCAATTCGGCAT
>JBBIJV010000200.1:0-6499 GCA_037445815.1 Rhodospirillaceae bacterium | reverse complement strand
CACGCCGACGGCAGCTCGTCGGGGGCGATCGCTTCGGCGGGCAGCGCGCCGCCGCCGAACATGATCATGACGGGCGCGCGCTCGGCTCCGGCAGGCGTGACGAGCGTCATGCAGATCTCGACGTCGATCGCGGGATACGCCGAGTTGTCGACGGTGCCGACGAGCTGCCTGCCGACGACGCGGCGCCCGCCGATCTCCCACTCGCGCGTCGCGGCGGCCGTCCACTTCACGCCCGGCACGTCCGCCGGCACGCGGCCCACGACCTCGCGCTCGAAATCCTCGACGATCTCGGCACGGCGCGCGTTCCACCATTGCTCGGCCGTCGTTACCTTCGCGCCGCTTTTCAGCGTCAGCGGATCCGGCAAGACGCGATACGGATTCGCGAGCGCCTCCTCGTAGTTCGCGGCGTTCGGGGCCGAGGCGTCGGCGTTTCTGCCCGGGCGCAGCACGCGAATGCCGAGCTGCTCCATCATGTTGCGGTGATCGTCAGCCGTCGTCCACGCGGCTTCGCCGGCCGCCTGTGAGCCGGGTTGGGCTTGCAGCGCCGCGGCCGAGACGGCGATCAACAGAGAAAGCCACGCACTGCGCGCGGCGCGCGGCTCAACGGCGTTTTCATGCATGGCGGCGTTTGTTAGGCTTCCGGGGGCGCGCGATCAGGAGAATCCACCATGGCGAAGATCGATTGGATGATCAAGGGCCCATGGCTGACGACCTGCAACTGCGTCGTCGGCTGCCCGTGCCAGTTCAACGCCTTGCCGTCGCACGGCCACTGTAGGGCCGCCGTCGGCTGCGAGATCGAGGAGGGCCATTTCGGCAAAGTGCGGCTCGACGGCGTGCGCTTCGCCGGCCTGTTCGCATGGCCCCGCGCGATTCATTTCGGCGGCGGCGAAGCGCAGCCGATCGTCGACGTAACGGCCACGCCCGAGCAGCGCGAGGCGATCCTCACGATCATGAAGGGCGAGGAGACCGAGCCCGGCGCCACGATCTTCAACGTGTTCGCCGGCACGTTCGCGAAGGTGCACGACCCTCTGTTCCTGCCGATCGAGTTCTCGGCCGACATCGCGGGTCGCACGGGCCGCGTGCGAGTCCCCGGCGTGCTCGACGTGACGAGCGAGCCGATCCGCAATCCCGTGACGGGCGCCGCGCACCGCGTGCGCATCGACATGCCGGACGGCTTCGAGTACACGCAGGCGGAAGTGGCGCTCGGAACCGCACGCACGGACAAGCAGGCGGCGATAGCGCTCGATTGGCGCGGCGCCCACGCGCACTTCACGTCGCTGCACTACACTCGCGACGGCGTCGTTCGCTAACCGCGTACCGCGCCGCCCGTCGGCCATGACGGCCAACGCCAACGTCGCGCCGCCGAGCTCCCTCGAGCGCGTTCTCGCGCGCGACCGGCTCGTCATTGCCGCATCGCTCGCGGCGCTCGCCGTGCTCGCGTGGCTGTACCTCGTCCTGGTCGCTCGACAGATGGGCGACATGGGTACTGCCGCCACGAGCCCGATGCCCGGCATGCCGGAGATGCCGGGAATGCCGGGCATGCAAACCGCGCCGGGCGCGGGCGCGCCCAAGTTCTTGCCCACGGCGCTCATGTGGCTCGTGATGATGATCGGCATGATGGTTCCGAGCGCGGCGCCGATGGTCCTGCTGTTCGGCAACGTGCAGCGGCGGCAGCTCGCGAACGAGAGCCCGGCCCTGCGCGTCGCGCTGTTCACGGCCGGCTATCTCGCGGTCTGGGGCGCCTTCAGCGCCGTCGCGGCGATCACGCAAGTCGCCCTTGCGAAACGCTCGATGCTCGCGTCGATGGAGCTCACGGTGGCGAATGGGCTCGGCGCTCTGCTCGTCGCGCTCGCGGGCCTGTATCAGCTCACGCCGCTCAAGAACGTGTGCCTCCGGCACTGCCGCTCGCCGGCCGAGTTTCTCTCGAGGCACTGGCGGAAGGGTTCGGCCGGCGCCTTGCGCATGGGCGTCGAGCACGGCCTCTATTGCGTCGGCTGCTGTTGGGTGCTCATGGGCTTGTTGTTCGTCGTCGGCGTGATGAACCTCGTCTGGGTCGCCGCGCTGGCGGGGTTGGTTCTCCTCGAGAAGCTGGTGCCGCGCGGCGAGACCGTGGCTCGGATCAGCGGAATCGCCCTGTTGCTCTTCGCCGTCTACCTCGGAGTCTCGGCGACGCCCCCGTGATCCGCCTAGGCGAGGCTCGCCGGACGGGCGCGCGGCGGGCTAGAGTCTCGTCTTCGTCGAAACGACGTAGGGTTTCCCCAGGGCTCGAATGGGCGACATAGGTTCGGCGTTCGCCGCGGCCGCCGGTCTCATCTTGGCGGCGGACAGCACCTTGTACGGCATCGTGCAATTGAGCCTTGCGGTGAGCATGACGGCCGTTGCCGCCGCCACGGCGATCGGCCTGCCGCTCGGCGCCATGCTGGCGATTCGCCGTTTTCCGGGCCGCCAGGCACTGCTCGTGACGTTGAACGCCTTGATGGGGCTGCCCCCCGTGGTGGTCGGTCTCCTCGTTTATCTCTTGCTATCGCGAGCGGGCCCGCTCGGCGCGCTCGGCCTGCTATTCACGCCGCAAGCCATGATCGTGGCGCAGACGTTACTGGTGGTGCCGATCGTCGCTGGGCTGTCGCGCCAGGTGCTCGAGGACGCCTGGCACGAGTACGAAGAGCAGCTCCGCTCGTTGGGTGCCACGCCTTCCACGGCCGCGGCGACTTTGCTTTGGGACACGCGCTATTCGCTCGTCACGGTGGTCCTGGCGGGATTCGGCCGCGCTGCCGCCGAAGTCGGCGCCGTCATGATCGTCGGCGGCAACATCGACGGCGTCACGCGCGTGATGACGACGGCGATTTCGCTCGAGACGAGCAAAGGAGATCTGCCGTTGGCGCTCGGCCTCGGGATGATCCTCATCGCCGTCGTGTTCGTCATCAACGCGGCGGCCCAGATCATCAACACGGCGGCGTTGCGCCGCTACGGTTGATTCATGCTGCCGTTGATACTGGAGGACGTGTGTTTCTCCGCGGGCGGGCGCGCGATCATCGATCGCGTGTCGTTCGAGCTCGCTGCGGGGCCTCGCACGGTGATATTGGGCTCGAACGGCGCCGGCAAGAGCGTGCTCATGCGTCTCTGCCACGGGCTCCTGAAGCCGACGGCCGGGCGCATCGAGTGGCGCGGCAGCCGCGACGAGCGCCGGCCGCGGGCGCAGGCGATGGTGTTCCAGCGGCCGGTCATGCTGCGGCGCTCCGCGCTCGGGAACGTGACGTACGGCCTCAAGCTCGCCGATGTTCCGAAGCCGGAACGCGAGCGGCGCGCGCGCGCCGTGCTCGACGCCGTGGGCTTGAGTGCCGTCGCCGATCGACCCGCCCGCGTCTTGTCGGGAGGCGAGCAGCAGAAGCTTGCCCTCGCGCGCGCTTGGGCGCTCGAGCCCGAAGTGTTGTTCCTCGACGAGCCCACGGCGAACCTCGACCCGAGCGCCACGCGCGAGGTCGAGCGCATCGTCGGCGACATCCACGCGAGCGGCACGAAGATCGTGATGACCACGCATAATCTCGGCCAGGCACGCCGCCTCGCCGACGAGATCCTTTTCTTGAGCGCGGGCCGATTGGCGGAGCACGCGCCGGTCGAACGCTTTTTCGCGCAGCCGTCGACGGCCGAGGCCGCCGCCTTCATCAAAGGGGAGCTGCCATGGAGTTGAGGGCGCGCTTCTTGCAAATCGCCTTGGCGCTGGTGGCGGTCGGCTGCGCCCCGACCGCGTGGGCGCAGCGCTTCATCACGGTTGCCTCGACGACGTCGACGGAGCAGTCAGGCCTCTTCGGTCACCTGCTGCCGATCTTCGAGCGGAAGAGCGGAATCGACGTGCGCGTAGTCGCCGTCGGCACGGGCCAAGCGCTAGACCTCGGTCGGCGCGGCGACGCCGACGTCGTGTTCGTGCACGCGAAAACCGCAGAAGAGGAGTTTTTGCGCGAGGGCCACGGCGTGCGGCGCTACCCCGTCATGTACAACGACTTCGTCGTGATCGGCCCAGCCTCGGATCCCGCCGGCATCAAAGGTACGTCGGACCCGCTCGAAGCCTTCCGCAAGATCAAGAACGCCGGCGCGGCGTTCGTCTCGCGCGGCGACCGCAGCGGCACGCATACCGCGGAGCTCGCGCTGTGGGCGGCGGCGGGCGTCGACATCGAGCGTGAGAAGGGGCCGTGGTATCGCGCGACTGGGCAAGGCATGGGGCCGGCGCTGAACACCGCCTCGGCATTGGACGCCTACATTTTGGCCGATCGCGGCACGTGGCTCGCGTTCTCGAACCGCGGCCAGCTCGCGATTCTCGTCGAAGGCGACCGGCGGCTCGCGAATCAGTACGGCGTCATGCTCGTCAATCCGGAGCGGCACCCGCACGTGAAGCGCGCCGACGGTCAGGCGTTCATCGATTGGCTCGTTTCCGCGGAGGGCCAAGCCGCCATTGCCGATTTCAAGATCGACGGCGAGCAACTGTTCTTTCCGAATGCCGGCGACTCCGGTGCTTAGCTGCGCTGACCCTCTTTGGCGCGGTCGCCGTCGCGGATGCGCCATGGCGGACGAAGTAGGAGGCCGGGCCTCGTGCGCGATCGGCCGGGCGCCCGTCCGCTGTAGCAAGCGGCTCAGCGCTTCCCCGGTACGTTGACGATCGACTTGCCGAATTGGCCGGTGCTCGGCGTGACGATGCTCGCTTCCTACTTGCCCGCGCGATGAGCGTCTCGTATCGATCTTTCGGCCGCGCTGCGGGAGAGCCGAACGGCACGGCGACGGCTCCCCATCGTCGGTTGCGACTCGAGCTCCCCCGTCGAGCCAGCGCGCCGCTGCAAATCGACCGGCGTCGTCTCGCGGGCGCGGAGCGACCGCGTCGCGATCCCCACGTTGCGCACTTCGACCGAGCGAAGATTGTGCCGCTCGCAGAACACCGAGAACGGGTTGCGCTTGAACAGGTCGGTCAGGCTCGTGAGCGTCCGTACGTCGTGCGACGACAGCACGCCGTTCGGAGCCAGATACGGAAACGCGGTCTCGTATTCCCACATCATATGCTCGTAGGTGTGCAGGCTGTCGTGATGGAAGAGATCGACCCGGCCGAGCTGCGCGAGCAGCCGCGGCAGCTCTTGCCTACTGTCGCCGATGATCAGGCGCCAAGCACTTTGCAGTGCCGGCGGCACGAAAAAGTCGTTCGGCGGCTCGTCCGCGGCGTTCCCGAGGTCGATGCTGTAGAGCACGCCGCGCTCGTTGTGCTTCAGCGCCTCGAGAATGTACGCGCTCGAGGCGCCGTAACAAACGCCGGTCTCGACGACGACACCGGGGCGCATCGCGCGAACCAGCAAATAGAGGGTTTCGCAATCGAACGTCGGCGTGGAGCCCAAGCGGTAGCGGGTGAACTCGTTCAGCTGCCCACGCCGGCGCTCGATCCACGCACGGGATTCGAGGCGCCGGCAGCGTTCGACGATCGCGCGCGCATCGACGTCGAAGACATCGGCCATGAACCGTTCGGCCGCTTCGCGTTCTTTGGGGGTGCTCCGCCCCGACAGCCGCGCCGTGTCCACGAGCCTGCGGATCGCGCGCAACGGGTGTCGGCCGGCTTTCTTGACTAGCGTCGCCGTGGGTATGGATCCGATCATCTGCCCTCCTCGGCCGGTTGCAGCAATTGGCGAGCCCGTTTGCAAGCGCCATTGCCGCGTCGGCTTGCAAACCTCGTGCCCGGAGGAAAGGCATTGCGTGGCCGGGGATCCGGCGGGCGCCCGCGCCGCGGGCGTGAGGCTGTTTTGCCGGCGCGCCTCCCACGATCCTCGAAGGCATCGCAAAGGCTGGAAAGCGCCGCGCTGCGCGAGCCGTCAGCGCGCTCGAGAGCGCATAGCCTCGAGCGCAGCGAGGTCCTCCCGAGTGTTGACATTGGCAAACGCCTGGCGGGATTCGAACCACACCTTGCGCGCACCGAGCCGCTCGAGCACTTGCCACGTCGGCGGATGGGCTCCGCCGGCCAGCGCTTCGCGCACCGTCGGCAGAGCAGACACCGGCCAAAGCGCACAGAGCGGCTCGAGGCCGTCGCTCGTCTCGGCCATCGCCGCGCCGCCTTCGGCGCGCTGGATCAAGCGCACGTACAAATCGTCCGGCAAGCGCGGCGCATCACACGGGCTTACGGCGAGCGCGCGAGCGCCCTGACGTTCGGCCCACACGAGCCCCGCCTTCACGCCGGCCAGCGGGCCGAGCGCGTCGCCGGCTTCGTCGTGGAGCACGGGTAAGCCGAGGCGCCTCGCTGCCGTTTCCGCTTCGGTGCCCGGGCGCACGTTCGCGGCCACGGTCGTGCAAACCGAGCGTAGCCGTAGCGCGGCCCACTCGAGCAGCGGCCGGCCGTCGAGGAGCGCCACGGCCTTTTCGCCGCCGAACCGCACCGAGCGCCCGCCCGCGAGCACGAGTCCGACGACGGAGCCCGGCTCGCCCCTCACGGCCACGGCCGCGCGAGCTCGTCGACGAGATCGGCAACGGCTTCGAC
>JBBIJV010000199.1:0-6516 GCA_037445815.1 Rhodospirillaceae bacterium | reverse complement strand
GCGCGCGCCGCGGCCGTGGCGCGCGGCTGGCTCGACGCGAACCCGGCCGTCTTGCGCGCGACGAATGCCGGGCGCGACAAGCTGAATCGGCTGCTCGAGCTCTTCGCCTGAGGAGCCCGTCGGTTGCGCAGTTGCTAGACTCGCTCGAGCGGCGGAGGGTAAGACGATGGCATTGAACCACTGGTTCTTCGGTCTAGCGGCCGGTACGGCGCTGCTCGCGGCAACCGCGGACGCCCAGCGCGCAGGCTCGCGCGAGCGTGCGACGTCGCCGCGCATCTACGTCTTCGAGAACGGCTCGATCAACGGTCTCGATCCCGCGCTTTTCAACTTCCGCCGCGAGGAGCTCGCGGCCGCCGACTTCGTGAACATCGCGTATCTGATCGTGCACCCGCGCGGCACGTTGATGTTCGATGCCGGCGCCGTGCCCGACAGCCACTTCGGTGCCGACGGCGCGCCCGTCGTGGAAGGCGTCGTGACGGCGACGAACCCGATCCTGCCGCAGCTCGCGGCCCTAGGCTACGAGCCCGGCGACGTCGACTATTTCGCGCTGTCGCACTACCACTCCGACCACACGGGCAACGCCAACGCGTTCGCCGATGCCACCTGGATCGTGCAGAAGGCCGAGCGCGACTACATGTTCTCCGACGATCCGCAGGGCATCATCGAGCCGGCCACGTACTCGGCGTTGCGCAACGCGCAGACGAAGCTCTTGAACAACGAGGACTTCGACGTGTTCGGCGACGGCAGCGTCGTGGTGTTATCGGCGCCGGGCCATACGCCGGGTCATCAGGTCGTCGCCGTGAAGCTGGCGAATCGCGGCACGGTGGTGCTCGCCGGCGATCTCTATCACTACCCGGAAGAGCGCACGACGGGCCGCCTCCCGACGTTCGAGTTCGACGCCGAGCAGTCGAAAGCGTCGCGCGCGCGTATCGAGCAATACCTCGAAGACCGCGACGCGACGCTCTGGATCGAGCACGACGCGGCGACGCACGCGGTGCTGCCGCGGCCGCCGCAGTACGTGGACTGAATCGCCATGCCGAGCGTCGCAGAGCATTACAACGGTCTGCTCGCCGACGTCTACTCGTGGATGTACGGCGGCTGGGACGCCGCGCTCGCGCACTACACGGAGTTCTTCTCCGCTCGCAGCGTGGCGCCGCACGGCTCGCGCCGCGCGGTCGATTTGGGGGCCGGTTGCGGCTTCCAGGCGATTCCGCTCGCGCGGCTCGGTTTCGCGGTGACGGCCATCGACCTGGACCCCAAGCTGCTCTCCGAGCTCGCGTCGCACCGCAAGGACGAGGACATCGAGATCGTCTGCGGCGACCTCATGGACTTTCGCAAGACGGTGCCGCGCAGCGCAGAGCTCGTCGTCTGCATGGTGGGACACGCTGCTGCACCTGCCCTCGCGGGACGACGCGAAGCGACTCGTCGCGGACGTCTACGCCGCGCTCGAGCCGGGCGGCACGTTCATCGCCACGTTCCGCGATTTCTCGGTCGAGATGAACGAGCTCGACCGATTCATCCCCGTGCGCAGCGACGACAACACCATCTTCACGTGTTTTCTCGAGTTCGAGCCTGAGACCGTGAAGGTGCACGACCTCGTCTATCGCCGCATCGACGGCCGCTGGACATTCGCGAAGAGCTTCTATCGCAAGTTGCGGCTGCCGACGGATTGGGTCGTCACGACGCTGCGCGCGGCGGGTTTCGCGGACGTCGATACCGAGCTCGATCGCGGCCTCATCGTGGTCACGGCCAAGAAATAGCGCTCTCCCTACGGCCGGCTTGACCCTCTCGAGCCGGCGCCCGATGATCCGGCGGAACGGGGCACGAAGAGGTGGCCGACATGCGTTTGTGTAACCTCACGTCCGGTCTCGCGGCGCTACTCGTCGTGCCGGCCTTGGCGCAGGAGCCGAGCCGTGTAACGGCCACGGCCGAGATGGTCGAGGCGGCGAGCGCGCTGCTCGCCACGGTCGCAGGCGGACCCGGCGCCACGGAAGCGATCCTCGGGTTCGACAAGGGCAAGAACCTCGCGCTCGCGCTCGACGACGAGGCGCGGCGCGACTGGGCGTACTGGCCGACGGAGCGCGTTGGCGTGCCGCTCGACCTCATGACGGGCGAGCAACGGCGCCTCACGCACGCGCTGCTCACATCGCTCCTGTCCGCGCGCGGCTATCTCAAGGTCGTGCAGATCATGCAGCTCGAGCAGATCCTCGGGATGCTCGATACGGCCGGCCTGCCGCGCGGCGTCGGCCACTACGAGGTCGTGCTGTTCGGCAGGCCGTCAACCACGGAGCCGTGGGCGTGGCGTTTCGAGGGGCACCACGTGTCGTTGAACGTCGCCGTCGCGCCGGCCGGCGTCAGCGTGACGCCGTCGTTCTTCGGCTCGAATCCGGCCGAGGTGCGCAGCGGCCCCTTGACGGGCTTTCGCGTGCTCGGCGCCGAGGAGGATCTCGGGCGCGAGCTCGTCACGTCGCTGACGGCGGCGCAAAAGGCGAAGGCCGTCGTGTCGGACGAGGCGCCGCGCGACATCTTCACGGGCAACATCGGCAAGCCCGCCGAGCAGTGGGACGCCTGGCGAGAGACGCTCGAGCCGGCCGGCATCGCCGTGGCCGAGCTCAACGAGGTTCAACAGCACTGGGTGCGCCGCATCCTCGACGAGGTCGTCGGCGTTTATCGGCCGGAGCTCTCGGCGGAGCTCTTGCGCGCCATCGATCCGAAGACTCTGAGCTTCGCTTGGATGGGCGCGTCGGAGCGCGGCGCGCCGCACTATTTCAGGCTGCAGGGTGCCGATTTCGTGTTCGAGTTCGACAACGCGCAAGACAACGGCAATCACGTGCACTCCGTGTGGCGCGACAAGTCGAGCGACTTCGGCATGCGCCTGCTCGGCGAGCACTACCGCGCTTCGCACGTGCGGACGGAGTAGAGCGCGGTGCTGTCGCTGCTCTTGTCCGCGTGGGTGGCCGGGCAGGGCCAGGCCCTCGAAATGAGCTATGCGGCCGAGCCCGATCTCACGGGCGTCACGGTTCGCTGGAGCGGGCACGAGGTGCCGTTCGTGCGGCGCGGCGGCCGGTTCGTCACAGTGGTTGGCGTGGACTTGGACTCGAAGCCAGGCGAGCACGCCGTCGACGTCACGTTCACGTACGAAGGCGGCCGCACGCGCAAGATCCGCGAGCCCGTCGTCGTCCGCGCCGAGCAGTACCCGACGACGGAGCTCGAAGTCGAGGAGCGCTACGTCGAGCTTTCGCCCGAGGATCAGGCGCGCGCCGAGCGCGAAGCGGCCGAGACGAGCGCCATCTACGATACGTTCACGCCGGAACGCTATTGGACCGAGGCGTTCCAGGTGCCGGTTCGCGGCGCGAAGGACGGCCGGAACTTCGGCCACCGCCGCGTGTTCAACGGGCAGCCGCGCGCTCCGCACTCAGGCGCGGATCTGCGCGCGACGACGGGCACGCCGATCCTGGCCGCGAACCGCGGCCGCGTCGTGCTTGCGAAGGAGCTCTTCTTCAGCGGCAACGCCGTCTACATCGACCATGGCTACGGCCTCTACACGACGTACCTGCACCTATCCCGGATCGACGTCGCCGTGGGCGACATGGTCGAGCAAGGGCAGCAAATCGGCCTGGCCGGCGCAACAGGCCGCGTAACGGGCCCGCATCTGCATTGGGGCGTGCGGCTGCTCGACGCGCGCGTGGACCCCTTTTCGCTGATCCGCGTGGGGGCATTGTAGGGGCGTGAGCAACCGGCCAGGGCGCAACGACCCGTGCCCCTGCGGCAGCGGCAAGAAATACAAGCACTGCTGCGCCCTGAAGCCGGACCGGCTCTCGCTCGGGGCCCGCCTCTGGTTCGCCCTAATCGCCGTGATGCTGCTGATCGGGTTCTGGCTCGCCCTGACCCAAATCAAGCTCCGCTGACGCCCGCCTACCGCCCAGCAGGGCTTTTCTGCTAGGATGCACGCGTTTTCAGGAGCGACGGCTCTGAAGGCAAGAGGCCCCGTATGGGGCTTTTTGTTTGGTCCGGCTGGGGCACGCACTGGGCGTCCCGGCGCGCGTGGAGGTGGGACTAAAAGCGTAATGGGCCGTAACGGCCCATTTTTGTTAGTAGTGGCGAATCGATGGCTCAAGCGGTCGACAAAGAGCGTTTGTTCGAGCTGCTCGAGCCGGCCGTCGGAGCCCTAGGCTTCGAGCTCGCCGACCTCGATGCGCATCTGGGAAGGCGAGGCCTCTTGCGGCTCTATATCGACCGGGCGGGCGGTGTGACGCTCGACGACTGTCAACGCGTCAGCGAGCAGATCGGCGCGCTGCTCGATGTCGAGGACCCGCTGCCGGGCAGCTACGTTCTGGAAGTGTCGTCGCCGGGGTTCGACCGACGGCTGCGTAAGCTCGAGCACTTCGAGCGTTTCGTCGGCGAGCAAGCGAAGGTGGAATTGAAGGATGCACGCGACGGGCGGCGCCGCTTCACCGGCCTGCTCAAAGGCGTGGAGGGCGGCGACGTGCTGCTCGAGGTGGAAGGCACGATTACGCGTCTGCCTTTCGACGGTATTGCAACGGCGCGGTTGGCGCCCTCGTGACGCAAGGTCGGTGACGAGATGAGTAAAGAAATTTTGATGGTCGTGGACGCCGTCTCGAACGAGAAGGGCGTCGAAAAGTCGGTGATTTTCGAAGCCATCGAGGCGGCCCTCGCGTCGGCCACCAGGAAACGTTACGGCGAAGACATCGACGTGCGTGTTTCGATCAACCGCTCGAATGGCAGTTACGAGACGTTTCGCCGCTGGAGGGTGTTCGCGGACGACTCTAAGGAGCTCGAGGTTCCGGCGCGCGAGCTCAGGCTCGAGGACGCGCGGGACATCGACCCGAATGCCGAGGTGGGCGGCTACGTCGAGCAGCCGATGGAGTCGGTGGAGTTCGGCCGCATCGCCGCGCAGACCGCGAAACAAGTCATCGTTCAGAAGGTGCGCGAAGCCGAGCGCGAGCAAGTCGTCGAGGCGTACAAGAACCGCGCCGGCGAGCTCGTGAGTGGCATCGTCAAGCGCGTCGACCGCAACGGCGCGTACATCGACTTGGGCGGCAACGCGGAAGGCTTCATCCCGCGCGAGGACTTGATCCCGCGCGAGCCGATCAAGCCGCAGGACCGCATCAAGAGCCTGCTCCGCGAGGTGCGTGCGGAGCCGCGCGGCCCGCAGCTGTTCCTGACGCGGACGTCGCCGAAGTTCTTGATCGAGCTCTTCAAAATCGAGGTGCCCGAGGTGGGCCAGGGCTTGATCGAGATCTTGGGCGCGGCGCGCGACCCCGGCTTGCGCGCGAAGATCGCGGTGCGCAGCCACGACCCCCGGATCGATCCTGTCGGCGCTTGCGTCGGAATGCGCGGCTCGCGCGTGCAGGCCGTCTCGAACGAGCTGGCCGGCGAGCGCGTTGACATCATTTTGTGGGACGAGAATCCTGCACAATTCGTGATCAACGCGATGTCGCCGGCCGAAGTGCTGTCGATCGTCGTCGACGAGGACACACACACGATGGATCTCGCCGTCGAGGAGGACAAGCTGTCGCAGGCGATCGGCCGCGGCGGGCAGAACATCCGCCTCGCGAGCGAGCTCACGGGCTGGCAGCTGAACGTGATGACGGAGGCTGCCGCCGAGGAGAAGAGCGACAAAGAGGCGCGCTCGCTCGTCGAAAACTTCATGAAAGAGCTCGACGTCGACGAGGATGTCGCGAACATTCTCGTGCAGGAGGGTTTCTCGTCGCTCGAGGAAATCGCGTACGTACCGGCGAGCGAGCTCAACGACATCGAAGAGTTCACGCCCGAGATCGTTAACGAGCTGCGCTCGCGAGCGCGCGACGTGTTGATCACGCAGGCGCTCGTCAGCGAGGAGGTCATCGATCAGGCGGAGCCAGCCGAGGACCTCCTGGCGCTCGAGGGTATGGACAAGGCGCTCGCGCTCGAGCTCGCGAGCCGAGGCGTCGTGACGCGCGAAGATCTGGCCGAGCAGGCCGTCGACGATCTCTCCGAGATCGCGGGCCTAGACGCCGAGCGCGCGGCGAAGCTCATCATGGCTGCACGGGCGCATTGGTTCGAGCAAGAGCAGCAGGCCAAGAACGGCTGAGGAAGCACGCATGGCGGAAGTCACGGTCGCGGATTTCGCGAAAGTTTTGAAGGTCCCTGTCGACCGGCTCATGGAGCAGCTCGACGAGGCCGGCATCAAGGTGGGCGGCCCGAACGACATCATCAGCGAGGACGCCAAGCTCGAGCTGCTGACGCACTTGAAGAGAAATCACGGGCGCAGGGACGCCGCGGATCCGTCTCCGCGCCGTATCACGCTGTCGCGCAAGTCGCAGAGCGAGCTCAAGCTCGCGAGCGGCCAGGGCCGCGCGCGCACGATCAACGTCGAGGTTCGGCAGAAGCGCACGTACATCAAGCGCGACGTGCTCGAGGAGCAGGCGCGCAAGCAGCAAGAGGAGCTCGACGCCCAGCGCCGCGCCGAGGAAGAGGCGCGCAATGCCCTGGAGCGCTCGGCGCGCGAGGAGC
>JBBIJV010000198.1:0-6530 GCA_037445815.1 Rhodospirillaceae bacterium | reverse complement strand
CTCGGGCGGCGGCCTGCCCGGACCGGCGGCGGGCGGACCGCCGGGGCCCGGCCGAGCCGGCTTCGCGACGGCGACCTCGAGATTGGCGTACGACGGAATGAAACGCGACACGGGATCGTCGAGCCGCACCTTGCCCTCCTCGGCCAGCATCAGAATCGCGACGGCCACGACGGGCTTCGTCATCGATGCGATGCGGAACATCGAATCGGGCTGCATCGGCTTTCTCGTATTGAGATCCATGACACCCTGCGCCTCCAGGTAGGCGACTCGGCCGTTGCGCGCGACGAGCGTGACGGCTCCGGCGATCTCACCGGCAGCGATCGTGCGCTCGACTAGCGCGTGGACACGCTCGAGCCGCTCGCTCGAAAGCCCCACGCTCTGCGGCGTGGCCGTCTCGGCATGAACTGCGAACCCGGGCGCCGCGACGAGCAGCGCACCGAGCACGGCGGAAGCAAGCTTCAGTCTCAACATGAGGCACCCCCTATGGCGACATGGTCGCGACCGACTTAGCTTGCCGCGCCCGAGCCACGGAGCGCAATCGAAGCTCGCGGTCAGAGAACGGCCGGCCGATCCGGCTGCTCGTTGACGCGCGGGCCCGTCGCGGGAAACTCCCGCACGAGCAGCTCCGTAGCGGCCTCGATGCCGACGAGCACCCCGTCGCGCCAGCGCCCCGCCGCAAACTCGCGCTCGATCAGCGTGCAGACGCGTTGCCATTCGTTGGGCTCGACGCGGCCATCGAGGCCGTCGTCGGCGACGATCTCGACATCGCGCTCCGCGAGCAGCACGTAGATCAGCACGCCGTTGCGCTCGCGCGTGTTCCAGACTCCTAGCTCCGCGAAAACCTCGAGCGCGCGGTCGCGCGCAGTGCCGACCCGCCAGAAGTCCTTGAGCTCGAGCGCAACCTCGATCGCGACGCGAATCTGCGCGCGGTGCTTGCTTTCGGAGGCCTCGATGGCCTCTTCGATCGCCGTCAAGGCGTGCGACGGGAAACGGCGGTGCAACGCCGACCGCGGCATGAGGAGGTGGGACAGGATACGCACGCTACCAACTGCCCGATGCCCCGCCGCGGACGCGTCCGCGCCCGCGGCCGGCTTCGTCGGGCGGCAACCTACGATCGCGCGACACCCAGCGACCGGCGCTCCCGCTGCTGAGCAGCCCGAACGCGAACCCCATCGCGCCCACGACGAGCGCAGCGAACGGCACGCCCGTCGCGATGGCGACCAGCGCACCGGCCCCGACACCGACGACCCCTGCCCCGGCCAGAGCGCCCAGCCCTTGCTTGAGCAGCGGCGTCGCGATAACGGTCAACCCGAGACCGATCGGCAGCGCCGCGAAAATCGCCCACTCTCGCCACATCGCCCAATCCTCCGCGAGCCGCCGCGCCATACAATGTCGGCGCGTTGGAACCGCGCCGGGAGCCCGCCTATCATGAGCCACATGGCTGCGCTCCTGCGAGTCCGGCGCGCGACGTTTGCGGACGAGTTTCGCTTGTTCGCTCTCGTGAGCCTGTTCCCCACGTCTACGCCGCCGTCGCGTGAGACGTTCGCCAATTCCTTGCGCGTCAAGCTCAGGGACGCGGACGCATTCGTGGCCGTTGCGGAGCTCGGCGGCGAGCTCGTCGGCTACGTCGCCGGCGACTGTCACGAGACGTTCTACGCGGGCGGCAAGGTCGCGTGGGTCGACGAGATCCTCGTCGCCGAGCATGCGCGGCGCCGCGGCGTGGGCCGAGCGCTGATGGCCGAATTCGAAACGTGGGCCGAGAACGGGCGCTGCCGCATGATCGGCCTCGCGACACGCGCCGCGGCGTCGTTCTACGAAGAGCTCGGCTTCGAGGACTCCGCCGGCTACTACAAGCGCTACTTGCGCCCGGAAGACCGCACCCGCACCGACATCTGACGGCGGCTCGTCGAGCGACGCCACGGTTCCCGTCAGCGACGATTGGCGTCGAGGTAGGCGCGCGAGTCGGCTTCGCTCATGAGCGGGACGACTTTGTCGGGGTCCACGCGGATCATCAGATACGTGATGTGGTCGTCGATCTTCGTGAACTGGTGCCCGGTGCCGGCCGGAATCACGAGCACGTCGCCGGCCGTAAGCTCGTGCTCGGACGCGTTGCGGATGTCCGTCCCGTTCGCGCCGGGCCCGTTCAAGAGCCGCACGGCGCGATCGTCGGGCGGGCGACGCTCGGGATCGACGACGTCGGGCCCCGTGCGGTTCGTGCCGGAGCCGCTGATGACGTAGTACACCTCGCTGACGAGATCGTGCGTCGCGACCGAGCGCGGCGCGGGTGCGTCGAGCTTGCCGCGGTGCACGAGCGCGATCTCCACCTGCGCTTTGCCGATATCGAGCGCGCGCATCTGCTGATCGATCACGTTCGTCGCGCGGCCGATCGCTTCGTACTGCTCGATCTCGCTGCGCGGGATGAACGTCGACGGACACATCCGGCACGACGCGACGGCCCCCTCCTGCGCCGAGAGCCGGCCGATCGCGAACGCCATGACGACGAAGAACGCGATTCCCACACCTGCTACGATCGTTCGCATACGTCCCCCTCGCTCGAAGAGCGCTCGTGATCAAACCGTCGCGATGAGCTCGCGCATGCGTCGCCGCTGCGCCTCGCTCGGCAGCGGACCCGCGGCCGTCAGTACGTTTTCCTCCATGTGCTTCGGATTCGACGTCTCGGTGAGCACGCAGGTAAAGTGCGGGTTCGCGAGGATGTACTTCAGCGAGAACTGCGCCCACGTCTCGCAGCCGAACTCGCGCGCCCATTCGGGCGGCGCCTTGCCCTCGAGCCGGTCGAAGTAGGCGCCGTTCATGAACGGCCGGTTGACGAGGACGGCGACGCCGCGGTCCGCGGCGAACGGCAGCAGGCGCTCCTCGACGGCGCGCTCCGTGATCGAGTAGTTCATCTGCACGAAATCGGGCCTTTCGCGGCGCAGGAACGCTTCGAGCTCTGCGTGCAGCGAATCCTGCGCGACCGTGACGCCGATGTAGCGCGCGGCACCCTCGGCTTTCCACTCCTTCAAGCTCGGCCAGTGCGTGTCGAGATCCGTCAGGCTGAAGATCTGCACGAGGTCGAGCACGTTGCGCCGATAGTTTCGCTGGGCGTCGCGGAACTGCCGGATGCCGGCTTCCTTGCCGACCTGGTCGACTTTCGTCGTGATGAACAGCTTGTCCTCGAGATCCGGCTCGGAAATGACGCTGCCGAACGCCGCGTCGTTCGCGGGATCGCGCGGCCACGTGTCGACGAGCTTGCCGCCGTGCGCGACGAGCGCGCGCAGAACGCTCGCGACGGGCGCCGTGCCCCTATCGGCGATTTGCGCCACGACCTTGCTCGATCCCAGCCCGATGACAGGCAGCATTTCGCCCGTGCTCGGGATCGGCCGCGCGGGAATGCCGCGCTGCGCGAGCGCTTCGAGGGCCGGGTGGCCGACCAGACCGGCGGCTGCGGCCGCCGCGCCCGCGCTCGCCACGAAGTCGCGCCGCGTCGTCGTGAAGGGTCGTCTCATGACAGTCTCCGGATGGCTAGTGAGTCATCGAATGGACGAGCAAGTTCGTGCCGATGCGGAACGCGTCCGTCGCGGGCCGCAGCGGGTACTGCGGGCTGCCGTACCACTCCCAGAAATTCGCGAGGTCGTTGTTGTGGCAGGCCACGATCGCGACGTCGCCAGCCGCGTTCACGAGGCCGTAGTACGTTGGAGTGCCGCCGGCCGTATACGGCGCCATGCTCTCGAGGTCTTCGACGAGATGCACGAGATCGAAGATCGGATTGTCGACCGTGAGACGCTCGAACGCTCGATCGGGGAACACGCGGCGCATTTCTTCGCGCAAATTGTCCATGTGCCAGGTATCGAAATCGTCGATGAGGATGAAGCCGCCGCGGTCGATGTACTCGCGAAGGTTCGCGACCTCGGCTTCCGTGAGCTCCATCTCGCCGGGCTCCGAGACATAGGCGAACGGGTACTCGAAGATCTCGGGGCTCGACAGCTCGAGCAGGCGAAACGACGCGTCCTCCACGTCGACCTTCGTCGTGCGGCCGATGAACTCGTTCAAGTTCATCTCGGCCTCCGGGTAGTTGTGCGACCAGCCCATGTGGCCGATGGCGCCGTTCGTGCCGAACTTCCAGCGGGCCACGACGAACTCGGTCGGCGGAGGCACGTTGTCGGCGATCGTCCTGACGCGCCGGCCGCCAAACTGCGCGGACGCGAGCCCCGCGACGACGAGTGCCAGCACAGTAGCCACGAGCAACGACGTACGCTTCACCGAGTGCGACCCTCAGCGGCCCCGAGACGGCCGGCGTTTCCGATTCGAAGCAAGATACCGCGAAACCGCGCCCGCTCAGAAGCCGCCCCCGTCGGGGGAGATTTCTTGAGATTCGCCCTACAATGACGGGGTGTCGAGCCTGTCCCTAGAACCCGATACCGCACGCGTCGGCAAGACGCTGCTCGCCGGCGCGCTCGAGCTCCGCTCGCGCGCCTTCAAGGCGCTGCTGACGCTGCTCGTTCTGTTTCTTGGCCTATTCCCCTTCGCGGACCAGATCTTCCAAACGATCGCGCAGCCGCTGATGGCCGCGCTGCCCGAAGGCTCGAGCATGATCAGCAAGCAGGTGGCGTCGCCGTTCATGACGCCGCTGAAGGCGACGCTCTGGGTGTCGCTGTTCCTGTCGATGCCGATCTTGCTATATCACGTGTGGAAAATCGTCAACGCATGGCTGCCCGCGTCGAAGCGGCGCGTGGCGCTGCCGTTCATCGTCGCGAGCGCCTGCCTCTTTTACATCGGCGTGGCGTTCGCGTTCTTCATCGTCCTGCCGCTGGTGTTCGACTTCTTCGCGAACACGGCGCCCGCCGGCGTGAAGGTGATGACCGACATCAACTCTTTCTTGAGCTTCACGCTCGGAATGGTGTTCGCGTTCGGGCTCGCGTTTCAGGTGCCGATCGCCATCATCATCATCGTGTGGACGGGGCTCGTCTCGCGCAAGGCGCTGAAAACCGGCCGCCCCTACGTGCTTCTAGGCGCGTTCGTCGTCGGCATGCTCCTGTCCCCGCCCGACGTGTTCTCGCAAACGCTGCTGGCCGTGCCGATGTACGTGCTGTACGAGATCGCCATCTTGGTCTGCGGGCGCTTGCTGCCGGACCGCTAACCCTTTCGCTTCACCGAGAGCACGGGCCGCGGCGCTTTCGGCGCGCCGCGCGGCACGCGGATCTCGAAGCAGCGGTGGATACGCGGGCTGCGCGCGAAGTCCTTCGGAATCGTCGCGGCCGTCACGTCGGCCACGTCGAGCCCGGCGAGGCCGGCCGCGTCCAGCTTGAACTTGCGGAAGTTCGTCGAAAAGATCAGCAGCCCGTCCGGCGCGAGCCTGAGCAACGCGCTGCGGATGAGCTCGACGTGATCGCGCTGCACGTCGAGCTCTCTCGCCATACGCTTCGAGCGCGACAGCGTCGGCGGATCCAGGAAGATCAAGTCGTACCGCTCGCGCGGCGGCTCCTCGAGCCAGGCGAGGACGTCGGCCTGCACGAGCCGGTGGCGCGCCGAATCGCCGAAGCCGTTGTGCTCGAGATTGCGCCGTGCCCAGTCGAGATATTGGGTGGAGAGATCCACGCTCGTCGTCGCGCGGGCCCCGCCGGCCGCGGCGAACACGGAGGCCGTGGCCGTATACGCGAAGAGGTTCAAGAAGCTCTTGCCCGCCGCGAGCTCGCGAATCCGCGCCCGCGTCGGCCGATGATCGAGAAACAGCCCCGTATCGAGATAGTCGGTGAAATTCACGTAGAGCTCGAGACCGCCTTCGCCGGCGATCACCAGCTCGCCGCGCTCGGCGAGCTTCTCGTACTGAGCGCCGCGCTTCTGCTTGCGGCGGACCCGCACGTGCACGCGCTCGCGCGGCACGTCGAGCACCTCAGGGATCACGCTGAACGCTTCCTCGCGCCGCGCGCGCGCCTTGGCCGGATCGATCGTGGCCGGCGGCGCATACTCCTGCACGTACGCGAAGCGCGCCGCGTCCGGCGCCGTGGACGCCGCATACAAGTCGATCGAGAACGCGTACTCGGGCATGTCCGCGTCGTAGACGCGATAGCACGCGATGCTTTCGGCGCGCGCCCACTCGCCGAGCGCGGCACTGTTCTTGCGCAGGCGATTCGCGAACATCTCGGCGCCGGGCCGCGCCCGCGCCGCACCGTCGGGCTCGGGCAGCGCGCCGCGCTCGCGCTTGCGCTGGAAGTACTTGGGCTCCACGTCGAAGCGCAGCAACCGGCACTCGAGCGGCCCGTTGAACAGGGTGTGCGCGCGCTTTGCTTTGAGGCCGAGCTCGAGCCCGAGGGGCGGATTGCCCGTGAGCACGGCGGCCTGCCAGCCCGCGTAGCCGCTCTTGAGCTTCTCGCCGAGGAGCGCGTACGTCTGCTCGAGCTCTTTCAGGTCGCCGAGCCGCTCGCCGTAGGGCGGATTGACCGCAACGAGGCCACGCTGCGCGGGCGCCGGAGGCAGCTCCGCGAGCTCGCGGCGCTCGGCATGGATGCGCTTCACGAGCCCTGCGCGCGCGG
>JBBIJV010000197.1:0-6592 GCA_037445815.1 Rhodospirillaceae bacterium | reverse complement strand
GCAGACGCGGGCTGCGCGCGCCGCCGAGGCCGAAGCCTACGCCGGGCAGCTCGAGCGCACGCACGACCGTCTGCTCGGCGCCATCGGCGCCGGCAGCTCGAAAATCTACAGCTATCGCTATTCGGTCAACGGCTTCGCCGCGCGGCTGACGGCCGCGCAAGTCTCGCGCCTCGCGCGCAGCGCCGAGGTCGAGCGCATCTGGCTCGACACGGATCAATACCTGCAAACGAACAACAGCGCGGCGTTCTTGGGGCTGCAGAACCCCGAAGGCGGCTTGCGCGCCGACTTGGGGCTCCGCGGCGAGGACGTCGTCGTCGCCGTCATCGACAGCGGCATCGCGCCGAATCACCCGTCGCTGCTCGATACGGAAGACCGCTCGCCGCGCGCGTGCCGCAGCCGGTGGTCGCGGGCGTCGATCTTGGGCCTCTGGCTTTGCGCGCCGTACCGCCGCAATCCGCCGCTCGAGCGCGTCTACGATCCGCCCGTGGGTTTCACGGGCGTCTGCCAGGCCGGCGAGGGCTTCGAGCCGAGCTTCTGCAACAACAAAGTCGTCGGCGCGCGCTACTACATCGACGGATTCCTGTCGCGCTACGAGCTCGATCCCGGCGACTTCCGCTCGCCGCGCGACGTCGACGGGCACGGCACGCACATCGCCACGATCATCGCCGGCAACTCGGTCGACGCATCGCTGCTCGGCACCCGGGTCGCGCGCGTCAGCGGCATTGCGCCGCGGGCGCGCATCGCCGTCTACAAGGCTTGCTGGCTGAAGCCCGGCGAGTCGCGCGGAACGTGTGCGACGTCGGACCTCGTGCGCGCGATCGACGACGCCGTGGCCGACGGCGTCGATCTCATCAACTATTCCGTCGGCAGCCTCGAGACGGACCTCGACGCGCCGGACGACTTGGCGCTGCTCGACGCGCTCGATGCCGGCGTGCTGACCGTTGTTGCGGCCGGCAACGACGGCCCGGACTTGGACACGATCGGCTCGCCGAGCAGCGCGCCGTGGGTGCTCACGACCGCCGCGTCGACGCAGGACGGCGAGTTCTTCGACGACGCGATCGAGATTACGGCGCCGGCCGACCTGGCCGCGGCGATCGTGATGCGCGAGGCGTCGTTCACGCCGCCGCTCTCGACCGAGGACGAGATCGAGGAGCGGCTCATCGTCGCCAACGACGGCGTCGGCGCGCGCACCGGCATGGCGGCCGGCAGCACGCGCGATGCTTGCCAGCCGCTCGTCAACGCCGCCGCGATGCAGGGCCGCGTCGCGCTGATCGAACGGGGCAACTGCGAGTTCCAAGTCAAGATCGCGAACGCCGAGAACGCGGGCGCCGTCGCCGTCGTCGTCTATGACAACTCCGGGCCGCCGATCGTCATGAACGGCGACGAGGGCAGCGTCGGGATCCCGGCCGTCATGATCGGCGTCGACGACGGACAGGTGCTCGTCGATCGGATCCTCGACGACGCGGACGGTGACGGTTTCGACGACGATGGCTTCGAGTCGGCGGATCAGGCCGTCACCGTGCGGCTCGCGCGCGGCATTTTCGCGTCCGTGCCCGGCAGCCCGAACATCGTCGCCGACTTCTCCTCGCGCGGCCCATCGCTCTCGGACGCCAACTTCGTGAAGCCCGACGTCACGGCGCCCGGTGTCGACATTTTGGGCGGGCAAACGCCGGACGTCGCCCACGGCCTGCGCGGCGAGCTCTATCAATACATGTCGGGCACCTCGCAAGCAGCGCCCGAGGTCACCGGCGTCGCGGCGCTGCTCAAAGAAGCGCATCCGAGCTGGTCGCCGGCGGCGCTCAAGTCCGCGCTGATGACGACGACGTACGTGGAGGTGGAGCGCGCGGACGGCGAGCCCGCCGACGCGTTCGACATGGGCGCGGGCCACGTCGACCCGAACCGTGCCATCGATCCCGGGCTCGTCTACGACAACTCGTTCGCGGACCATGCCGCGTACCTTTGCGGCTTGCACGAGCCGCCGTTCTCGGCGAGCGAATGCGCGGCACATGCCGCGGCCGGGCGCTCGAGCTCGGCCGTGGATTTGAATTTGCCGTCGATCGGAGTCGCCGAGCTGATCGGCGGCGACGCCGTGCGCCGCCGCGTCACGAACGTGGGGCCTCCGGCGACGTTCACGGCCGAGGTCATCGAGCCGCCCGGCGTGGGCGTCGTCGTGGAGCCGCCGACGCTCGTGCTCGGCACCGACGAGACGGGCGAGTTCACGCTGCGCTTCGTCGACGGCGGCGCGGCGCGCGACTTCTGGAGCTTCGGAGAGCTCGCGTGGGTCAACGCGACGCACCGCGTCGAGAGCCCGATCGCCGTGAAGCCCGTGACCGTTCGCTCCCCGCGCGAGCTGTTCCTGACGGGACTCCGGGGCACGGCGTCCGCGCGCGTCGCATTCGGCTACTCGGGCGCCTACGGCGCCACGGTGCACGGGCTGCGGCTGCCGACGCTCGACGCGAACGGCCAGGTGCCGCGCGGGTTCGTGGACGACGACGCGACGAATACGTTCACGTTCCGCAACGGCAACGGAGTGACGCAGCATGCGTTCGCGGTGCCCGCGAATCAGCTCTTGCTGCGCGTTGCGCTGTTCGACGAGCTCACGGACGGCGAGGACGACCTCGACCTATTCCTTTTCTATTGCCCGAACAATCGGTGCGCGCAGATCGCGAAGAGCGACGGCGTGACCTCCGACGAGGAGATCAACGTCGCGCAGCCGCAAGAAGGCTCGTACGTGCTGCTCGTACACGGGTTCGAGACGGATCAGGTCGCGGGCGGCCCCGGCGCCAACTATTCGCTGTTCACGTGGTCGCTCGGAGCGAACGACGCCGTCGGGAATCTGACGGTGTCGGCGCCGACGACGGTCGCGAACGGGGATCGGCTCGACTTGAGCCTCCAGTGGTCGGACCTCGCGCCGGGCTCGCGCTATCTCGGCGCGATCTCGCACACGACGCCCGACGGGCTCTACGACATCACGATCGTCAACGTCGAGACGCCCTGATCGCTGCTCTCCGGGAGGATCGCGCTCGCTCCTTGCGCACGGCCACGTCGCGCCTCCGCCTGCGCGTTCGGCCGGCCTCGCTCGGTCAACGTCGGGCACGGGCGGCGCTCGCGGTCAGCGGGTTTTGGTGGAGCAGTCGCGGTAGCGGAAGCAGCTGACGAGGTGATCGTTGACGAGGCCCGTGGCCTGCATGTGGGCGTAGACGATCGTGGAGCCGACGAACTTGAAGCCGCGGCTCTTCAAGTCTTTGCTGAGGGCGTCGGACTCCTTGCTCGTCGGCGGCACGTCGGTTTGCTTGCGCCACTTGTTCACGATCGGCTTGCCGCCGACGAACTCCCAGACGTAGCGATCGAAGCTGCCGAGCTCCTGCTGAATCTTCAGGAAACCGCGCGCGTTCGCTATGGCCGCTTCGATCTTCTGCCGGTTGCGGACGATGCCCGGATCCTGCATCAGCTTCTCGACGGTGCGCGGCGTGAACCGCGCCACCTTCGCGGCGTCGAAGCCCGCGAACGCACGCTTGTATCCCTCGCGCTTCCGCAGGATCGTCCACCAGCTGAGGCCCGCCTGCGCCGCCTCGAGCACGAGAAACTCGAAGTGCACGGCGTCGTCGCGCACCGGAACGCCCCACTCCTCGTCGTGATAGCGCTGGTAGGCCGGGTCGATGCCTTCGCTCCAGGGACACCGGACGATGCTTTGTCTTGCCGCCATCGGAAAGCCTCCATTGACGGTTGGCAACGGTACCGGAAACCGCGCAGAATCCGAAACCAGAGAAACCCGCGTAAATGGCCAATAACAAAACGCCGGCTCCCGACCGATACGGCGTCGTCGGTCATCCCGTCGAGCACAGCCGCTCGCCGCTGATCCACACCGTTTTCGCGCGTCAAACGCGCCAGCACCTCACGTACGAGCTCATCGACGCCACGCCCGAGGCGTTCGAGACGGCCGTGCGCGGCTTCGGGGCCGCGGGCGGCAAAGGGCTGAACGTGACGGTGCCGCACAAGGAGGCGGCGTTCGCGCTCTGCGACGAGCGCAGCGAAGCCGCCACGGTTGCCGGAGCCGTCAATACGATCACGATCGCGGGCGGCAGGCTGCGCGGCGACAACACCGACGGCATAGGGTTCATTCGCGACGTCACGGTCAACCAACGTCAATCCCTCGCAGGCAAGAGAATCGCCGTGCTCGGCGCCGGAGGCGCGGCGCGCGGCATCTTGGGGCCACTGCTCGCCGAAGGCCCGGCGACAATCGCGATCGCGAATCGCACTGCGGATCGCGCGGAAGCGCTCGTCGCGAAGTTCGGAGCCGCCGCGCTCGACGCGTACACGTTCGCCGCGCTCGCGGAGCAGCCGCCGTTCGACGTCGTGATCAACGCGACGTCGGCCGGCTTGAAGGGCGAGCCGCCGCCGTTTCCGGCGTCGCTCGTCGGCCCGCAGAGCTTCTGCTACGACTTGGTTTACGCGTCGGGGGACACGCCGTTCGTCGTTTGGGCGAAAGCCCACGGCGCGCGCCGCGCCGTGCAAGGCTGGGGCATGCTCGTCGAGCAAGCGGCCGAATCGTTCGCGATCTGGCGCGGGGTGCGGCCCGATACGAAGCCGCTCCTCACGCAATTCGGCCGCTGAGCGCGGCGAGCGAGCGCGGCCCGGTATGATGGGCGGGCGAAACTCGCGGAGCCCTCGATGAAAAAGCCCGGACTCGACTACGCCGCCGCCGGCGTCGATTACGGCACGCTCGACGCCTCGAAGATTCTGGCGCAAAAGGCCGCACGCGCCACGGCCGCGAACCTCGCGCGCCACGACGCCGCCGAAATAGAGGCGTCACGCGGCGAGTCGGCGTATCTCGTCGAGATCGGCGGCCTCACGATCGCGTCGATCACGGAATGCCTCGGAACGAAGGTGCTCGTCGCCGACGCAGTGCGCGCGTTCTCGGGCCGCAGCCACTACGACACGCTCGCGCAGGACACGATCGCCATGGCCGTCAACGATCTCGTCACGGTCGGCGCCACGCCGCTGTCGACGCACGCGTACTGGTCGGCCGGCAGCAGCGCGTGGTTCGCGGACCGCGAGCGCATGCAGGATCTCGTGCGCGGCTGGCGGGCCGCGTGCGACGCGTGCGGCATGTCGTGGGGCGGCGGCGAGACGCCGGCGCTCGGCGGCGTCGTCGAGGCCGAGCGCATCGACCTCGCGGCCTCGTGCGTCGGCGTCGTGAAGGGCCGCGATCGGCTGATGCTCGGCGAGCGGCTCGCGCCCGGCGACGCGATCGTGCTGCTCGCGTCGAGCGGCATTCACGCGAACGGCGTGAGCCTCGCGCGCAAGCTCGCGGAGAGCTTGCCCGAAGGCTACCGCACGCGCCTCAAGGATGGCCGAACGTTCGGCGAGGCACTGCTCGACCCGACGGTGCTCTACGCGCCCGTGACGGAGGCGCTGTTCGCGGCCGGCGTCCGGCCGCACTATGCCGTCAACGTCACGGGGCACGGCTGGCGCAAGCTGATGCGCCATCCCGCCGAGCTCAGGTACGTGGTCCGGCAGGTGCCGCCCGTGCCGCCCGTGCTCTCGTTCCTCCGATCTCGAGCCGAAATGAGCGCGCGCGAGGCGTACGGCACGTTCAACATGGGCGCGGGCTTCGCGCTGTTCGTCGATCGCGGCGACGTGGCGACGACGATTGGCGTCGCCGAGCGCGCCGGCGTAGCCGCGTGGCACGCCGGCGACGTCGAAGCCGGCGCAAAGAGCCTCGTCATCGAGCCGCTGAAGATCGCGTACTCCGCCGACGATTTGCACCTGCGCGGCTGACCCGTCACGGCGCGGCCGCAGCGTGGGCGCGCAACCAAGCGCGGCGCCGAAACGGGATTGCGCCGAGCGCCAGCGCGGAAAAGAAGCGCCGAAGAAGATGGCGGCGGCGAGCGGCAAACTCATCGGAAACTCGACGAAGCACATCGCGAGCACGGGCATCGTCAGAGCGAGCAAGCTCACGTGCGTCAGTCCGACGAGGTCGGCGAGCGTATTGCCGCGCGTAAAGGGATCTGACCTCAAAAGTCGCGAGAACACGAGCGCCACCGGGAAGATGGCACCCGCCCCCATCGCCCAATAGAGCTTCGCAGCCTGTAGTGGCAGCGATGCGCCGACGATGGCGGCAAACGTCCAGTAGAGAGAACCGGCGGCGAAATAGCCAATGTTCCATTTGCTGCGCTCCGCCAGGTCGACTCGCAGCCGCGTAAGCTCTCTCATGGCACACCCCCTTCGTTTTCCCGGGAGCGGGCGGCGACAGGCCCGACGCCGCCGTCAGAGTGCTCAACGATTGGGGCTGCGAAACATTTCACCGCAGTCATCGACGAGTCGCGTCGGGACCGGCGCGCAAGCCCGAGAACCGGGCGACGCCGCGCGTCGAACGGCGCGAGTTAAGGCAAGCGCAGCCGGCGCCGCGCGGCGCGCACCAACGCCTTCGCTTGCTCGAGCCCGAGCGCGGCCGCCGCCGCGAGATACGCGATACCGAATGCGGCCGAGACGAGTACCGCCTCGAGCAGCGCATTGGGCGCCGTCAGACCGCGGCTCGCCGCATAGCCCGCGACGGCTGCGGCGGCCGCGGCACCGAACATGCGCGCAA
>JBBIJV010000196.1:0-6685 GCA_037445815.1 Rhodospirillaceae bacterium | reverse complement strand
CCCCCCCCCCCGCGGCCCGAACTGGCTCGGCACTTTTCGGGCCATGGCGAGCCCGTGCGAGGTGCACGTCGCGGAAGCCGACCGCGCGACGGCGGAGCGCATCCTCGCGCTCGCGGCCGGCGAGGCCGCGCGCATCGAGGGCAAGTTCAGCCGTTATCGGCGCGGCAACGTCATCGACGCGATCAATACTGCGGAAGGGCGCACCGTCGTCGTCGACGCGGAGACGGGCGGGCTGCTCGACTACGCGGCGCGCCTCTACGAGCTCTCCGACGGCCTCTTCGACGTGACGTCCGGCGTGCTGCGGCGCGCGTGGCGCTTCGACGGCAGCGATCGCGTGCCGAGCGAGGAAGCCGTCGCGGCGTTGCTGCCGCTCGTCGGCTGGGACAAGGTGCGCTGGCGGGCGCCCGAGCTGACGCTGCCGCGCGGCATGGAGATCGATTTGGGGGGCGTCGGCAAAGAGTACGCCGTCGATCGCGCCGCGGGACTCGTGCAGGCGCTCTCGACGAGTTGTCTGCTGAACTTCGGCGGCGACTTGCTCGCGCTCGGTCCGCAGGCGGGCGGCGCGCCGTGGCGCGTCGGCATCGAGTCCGTCGACGAAGCCGGTACGGCGGCGCGGCACATCGACCTTACCGTCGGCGCGCTGGCCACGAGCGGCGATGCGCGCCGGTATGTCTCGAAAGACGGCCGCCGCTACGGGCATGTGCTCGACCCGACGACGGGCTGGCCCGTGCCCGAAGCGCCGCGCTCCGTGACGGTCGCCGCGCCCACCTGCACGGAGGCAGGCATGCTCGCGACGCTCGCGCTGCTCCAAGGGGGCGAAGCCGAGACGTTTCTCGCCGCGCAGGGCGTTCAGTTCTGGGCGTTGCGCTGAGCGGCTCACGCCAGAGTGCACGGGCAGGGGGAGCGGCGCTCTCGACACTCCGACAGGCTCGGGGCTACAGTCTTTCGAAAGCTCTCGGGGGAGTGTGTCCGATGAAAGGTGCCTGGAAGGTTTTCGTGGGGTCCATCGCGATGGCTGCGGCCGTCCCGGCCCCGGCGCATCACTCGTTCGCCGCGCAGTACGACGCGGACAAGCCGGTCACCCTGAAGGGCACCGTCACGAAGGTCGAATGGACGAATCCGCATGCGCGGTTCTACATCGACGTCAAACAGGCCGACGGCAAGGTCGTCAACTGGAACCTCGAGCTCGCGAGCCCGAATTACTTGAAGCGCGCCGGCTGGTCGAGCTCGTCGCTGAAGGAAGGAGACGAGGTCACGGTCGAAGGCTCGCTGGCGCGCAGCGGCGCCAACATGGCGAACGCGCGCACCGTCACGTTTGCCGACGGGACGCGCGTCTTCGCGCGCTCCGCGCAGGACGGCGGCTAACCCATGCGTGCGCAGTCTTTCGTCGCGGCACTGGCCGCAGGCTGCTTCGTGCCGTTCGCGCTCGGTCAGCAAACGCCGCGCGACAGCACCGCGCCGGCCGGCAGCGGCGGCTCGAGCAATCCCGCGCTCGTCGGCGATGTGCCTGACGGACCGCCGCCGAGGCTGCCCGACGGCACGCCGGATCTCTCGGGCGTGTGGGTAGGCAACGGACCGATCGGCGACATCAGCTCAGGGCTCATGCCCGGCGAGGAGCTCGTGCTGTTGCCCGCGGCGAAAGCGCTCATGGACTCGCGCATGGCGGCCGACGACCCCGAGGCGCGCTGCCTGCCGACCGGCGTGCCTCGCATCGCACCGTATCCCTGGCGCATCGTGCAGACTCCGGCCTACGGCAAGGCCACTCATCTGTTTTTCTTGTTCGAAGGCAACATCCACAGTTTCCGGCAGATCTTCATGGACGGCCGCGAGCACCCGGACGATCTCGAGCCCACGTGGTACGGGCATTCCGTCGGCCATTGGGAGGGCGACACGCTCGTCATCGAGACCGTCGGGTTCAACGATCTCTTCTGGTTCGACTTCGAGGGTCACCCGCACACGACGCAGCTCAAGACGATCGAGCGCTACACGCGCACGAAGTTCGGCGAGATGGAGGTCGTCACGACGGTCGAGGATCCCGGCGCGTACGCGAAGCCGTTCACCGTGAAGTTCACGCATACGCTCAGGCCGGGCTGGGAGCTGATGGAATACATCTGCAACGAGAACAACCAAGACGTCGAGCACATTCGCGGTCCGGCGGGCCTGTAATATTTTCGACATGATTCGTTTTCGTGAGGTCGGCGCCTTCACGGCCGTTGGCACGTCTGCAACGGCCGTGAACTTGAGCACGGTGGCGGCGCTCGTGCCGCTCGGCGTGCCGCCGCTCGTCGCGAACGTCATCGGCTTTCTGGTGGCGTTCGCGGGCAGCTTCGTCGCGCACGCGCGCTGGACGTTTCCGGCCGAAGGGCGCAACGTCGGCGTTGCGCTGCAGCGTTTTGCCGTCGTGTCGCTGCTCGGCTTCGCGTTCACGGAGGCGGCTTACGCCGGAGCGCTCGAGTGGACGCTCGTCGACTATCGGCTGTCGCTGTTCCTCGTGATTCTCACGCTGGGCGCTCTAAAGCTCTTGGCGAGCAAGCACTGGGCTTTCGCCCGCCATTGAGCTCTCCGGCGCCGCGTGAGGCGCGCGTCGATCAGCGCGGCGTCGGTGCGCCGCCCGGAGCCCCGCCCCCGGGCCCCTGCGGCCGCGGCCGGCTGTCGAACTCCTGCCGCGAGACGGAGCCGTCTTTGTTCGCGTCCCAACGCCCGAAGACGTCCGCGGCGCTCGGCGCGCCCTGCGGTCCCGCCGGAATCGTCTTCACCCAAACAGCGACCTCGGCTTGCGACAGCGAGCCGTTCTTGTCGGTGTCGAGGCCGTCGAACGTCGGCGGAGTGAAACCGCCGCCCGGCGGTTGTGCCACCGCCGCGCCGGCCGCGGCGACGAGCAGGCATCCAAGGATTTTCGTTCTCATGTCTTCTTGCTCCCCGGAGAAATGCGTTGAGACGCCCGGCGAGTATACGCCCGCCGACGCGGTCGAGGGGCGAGCGAACACTGCCTAGCAAGAAATTCGAGACTTCGCTTCAACTTCGTTCAGCTTCGCTCGGCGCGGCCGCTACTTCGCGAGTGGATTCGGGCGAACCTGGAAGTGGACGACGAGCGGCTTCGTGCCCTTGCCGCCTTCCTTGAGCCACGGCGTGCGATCGCCGCTCGGCACCCAGAGCCCGCGGCCTTTCCAGCCGGCATTCGGATCGTCGATGCGGCCTTCGAAGCCCTTCGAGTAGAAGCCGAGCGGATACGGAATCCGCAGCGTCATCATTTCGCCGTTCACGAGCGCGTGCACGCCGTCGAACAGGTTCGCCGTCGACATCGGCACGTTCTCGCCCAGGCCCGCCGTGTTGTGCTGGTCGACCCAGCTGTAATAGCTCGACTCCACGCTTTCTTGGGGGCGATTCACGAAGCCGGGACCCGGATAGCGATAGAAGCTCCAGCCCTCGGGGCAGTGATCGCCCGTGGCCGTCGGACCGTTGAGCGGGCCTCTGCACTTGCGCCGGTCGAACGACCCCAAGTGACCGCTGCCCATCGATACCCAGACGACGCCGTTGCCGTCGATGTCGCCGCCGCGAATGCCGTAACCCGGCAGCGGCGGCGTGTACACCTCGGCGAGCGCCGTCGCCGGCGGGTTCGCGCCCGGGTCCAAACGCACGACGGCGCCGGGGTAGCCGATCGTCGTGCCCCAGATCGAGCCGTCGACCGGGCTCGGCATCACGGCGTAAAACCCGCTGTTGACGCGCTTGTCCTTCGCGGGATCGACGGGTTGGTCGGGCTCGACGTAGTCGTCGCGCTTGCCGTTGCCGTTCGTGTCGAGCACGAGCGCCGTCCAGCCCTGCGAGCGGCCGGCATCGCCGGTCTCGAGGAACATCTTCGAGTTCAGCCAGCCGACGACGGGACCGCCGCCGCTCGTCCAGAGCGTGTCGTTCGCGTCGTAGCCGAACTGCAAGTGGTGCGTCGAGTAGCACGTGTCGATGAACGTGTACTTCTCGCTCTTCGGATCGTAGACGGCGAGCTGGCGGCCCGAGCGCTCGAGCGGGAACAGCTTCGCCGACGGATGACCCGAATCCGCTTTGCAGTAGGCGGGCGCGTTTCCGGGTGCGCGCACGACGGCCGTGTACCAGACGAGACCGTTCTCGTCGAGCATCGGGTTGTGCGCGTTCGCCTTGCTGTCCCAGATCGCCTCGTTGCCCCAATACGCCGACGGCTGCGTCGGCGGCGTGCTCTTCGTCGACGGCACGTCGGCGTCACGCACCGGCGCGTGTAACACCGTCGCCGTGTTCGTCTTCGGGTCCAGGATCGGAAACTCGTCGGTCGAGAGCTCCGGCGCGCCGTACAGCTTACCGTAGCCGTTGACCGTCGGATTGCGGCGATCCGTGCCGCTCAGGTCGTGCATGTACGCTTTCTCGTTCGACCAGTCGCGCACCGTCGCGACGACGTTGCGCTCGAGACCCCGCGGCCGCTGCGGCGTCGCGTGCGGCAGCTCGCCTTTCGCGACGCGCTCGGTCCAGTCGGCGAGATACTTGATCGGCACGCCCCCCAACTGGTTCATCGCGGAGCCGAGCATCTGCGAGCCGGCCTGCCCGGATTGAATGCGCCTTACCCACGCTTCGTGGTGGGGCATGCTCGCGAACTCGGGCGGCAGCGTGCGCGTCGCGAGCTGGCCGATCTGATGACAGCCGATACACGACAAGTTCTTGATCGATGCGAGGTACTGATCGAGACCGCCCGGCAAGCTCACTTCCGACGGCTCCGGAATCTTCATCATGGCGTACCAATATGCGGCCGGATAAACGGCAGCCGCCCCGCCCGGCGTCGGCGCGGCGTTCGCGACGAGGTCGAGTTGTTGCCCCGGGCGCCCCTCGAACTTGCGCGAGTCGACGAGGCCGTAGCCGCGCACCCAAACTCGATAAGTCGCGGCGGGCAGGTCCGGAACCACGTAACGGCCTTGATCGTCCGTGACGACGATCTTCGCGTAGCGCGTCTGGAAGGCATCGGTTTCGGCGATGACCCACACGCCGGCCTCGGGGCCGCCGGGCCCCATGACGACGCCGCCGATGTCGTCGTTGTCGATGGCGACTTGCGCCCCCGCGACGCCGGCGGCGGCCGCGGCTAGAGTGGCAAGACACGAAGCGGTGAACGGTCGTCGGAAGGCCCGCATGTCGATTCCCCCGGGTAGCTGTTTTGGACCCGCAGCGCGCGGCAGTCTTGTTCCTCCACTATCCATGCCGCCGGAAGTTATGCAAGAGCGGCCATAACACGAATTCTCAAGGCCGGCGTATGCTTGGAGGCAGTCGGTTGGCGGGGGTATGCCTTATGGCATGGCGCGTGCTCGGTGGGCTCGTTTTGGCGTGCGGCTTCGCGCAGCCGGCGCTCGCTCATCACTCGTTCGCGGCCGAGTTCGAAGCCGACAAGACGGCTGAGCTCGCCGGCACGATCGTCCAGGTGTGGTGGAACAATCCGCACATTCGTTACCGCCTGGCCGTGGCGGGCGAGGGCGGTTCGACCGAGAGCTGGGAGCTTCAGGCATCTAGCATCACCGCGATGCAGCAGCTCGGCTGGAATCGATCGACGATCGAAGTCGGCGACGAGCTCAGGGTGTCGGGGCAGGTCGGCCGCAACGGCGCGAAGAAACTCTACGTGCGCACGATCGTGCGCTCCGACGGCTCGCGGCTCGTCACGGGCCGCGGCGACAATTCGGGGCCCGATCCGAACCAGGTGCACGCAACGCCCGGCAGGAGCTACGGCTACGGCAGCGTGCGCAACGATTATCCGATCGACATCACGGGGCCGTGGCGCAATCGTTACAAGTGGCGCGTCACCGTCGACGATCTCGAGCCGAAGCCGACGCCGTTCACCGAGGAGAGCCGCGCGCTATTCGCGGCGACGGATCATTATCAGGATCCGGCGCTGCGCTGCCTCGCGCTCGGGTTGCCGCGGCTCTTCGGCGCCCCGTACAACATGGAGATCGTCGACGCCGGCACGCATTACGTCATCGTCTACGTCGAGCACAACACGCCGCGGCGCGTCTGGATGGACGGCCGCCGGCCGCCGCCCGACACGCAGCCGTCGTCGCTCGGCTTTTCCGTCGGCCGTTGGGAAGACGACGTGCTCGTCATCGAGACGACGCACCTGCTACCGGGGTGGCTCGACGGCTCCGGTTTGCCGATGAAAGGCGAAGGCACGCGCATCGTCGAGCGTTACGAATTCACGGAGGATCGGCTCGCGATGGATCGCACCATGACTATCTACGATCCCTACTACACGGAGCCGCTGGTGCGGCGGCGCGGCTCGGCGCGCGACGACAACGTCGACATTGCCGAGCAGGCAAGCTGCGATCCCGACAGCTACTACCGCGACTTGCTCGAGCTCGGCCGGCTCGACGAGCACTTGAACGGGGAGCCGCCTCCTAACGACTGACGGGCCGAACGCGGATCGCGCGCGAGCGATCCGACGGCACGAGGAAGTAGCTGCCCATCACGCCGCGCTTCAGCTCGGCGTCGAACGGCGGATCCGGCAAGCCGAAGATGCGTTGGCTGTCCGTTTGCACCCACGTCGTGCCGTCCTCGGCCGTGAACGTCGTTTCGCGGCCCGGCAACGCGCGCGTGCCGACGATCACGATCGGAATGATGTCCTCGCCCTGGTCGCGCCCGGGCTCGCGCGCAGCCGGCGCGGCTGCTGCGGTCGGGGCCGCGGGCGCGG
>JBBIJV010000195.1:0-6698 GCA_037445815.1 Rhodospirillaceae bacterium | reverse complement strand
CTCGACCTCGACGCCCCGAGCCGCGACGGGACGCCGGCCTTGCACTGGGCCGTGCGGTTGGGCGACGCCGAAACCGTCGAGCGGTTGATCGCGGCCGGCGCGGGCGTCAACGTCGCGAACCGCTACGGCGTACGGCCGCTGCACGTGGCGCTAGGCGCGGGCGACGTTGCGCTGACGCGCAAGTTGCTCGACGCCGGCGCTGACGCCTCTGCGCCGGACCAGGCCGGCGAGACTCCGCTGATGCTCGCCGCGCGCGTCGGCGACGCGGAGCTCTGCCGCTTGCTGCTCGAGCACGGCGCGGCCGTCGACGTACGCGACGAGCGCTTCGGCCAGACGCCGCTGATGATCGCCGCGCGCGAAGGACACCTTGAAGCCGCGCGCGTGCTGCTCGATGCCGGCGCGGCCGTCGACGCGCAAACGAAGCACGAAGATCCGCCGCGCTTCATTCCGCCGAGCGAGTCGCCCGAAGGCTTGTCGCGCGGCGCCGGCATCATCCGCGCAGGGTGGCCCGAAGGCCGGGGCAAGCGCTTCCCGGCCGGCGGGTCGAAGACGCCGTTGCTCTACGCCGCGCGCGAAGGGCATCTCGACATGGCTCGGCTCCTCGTCGAACGCGGCGCGGGCTTGGAGCTCGCCGACGGCAACGGAATGACGCCGCTTTTGAGCGCGATCGTCAACGCCAGCATCATTCGCGTGAACCGCACCGGCACGAGCGATCATCTGAAGATCGCGAGCCTGCTGCTCGATGCCGGCGCGAACGTGAACGCGGTGGACTGGTACGGCGAGACGCCGCTCTGGGCCGCCGTCGACGTGCGCAACCTCGAGCTCGGCCGCGACGGCAACGAGCGCAACCTCCACGACGAGGCGTTCGCGCTGATCGAGCGGCTTCTTGAGGCCGGCGCGGACCCGAACGCGCGCACGCGCGAGTATCCGCACGAGCGGCGCTTCATCCTCGTCGTCGTCGGCTCCGTGTCGTGGGTGGACATGACGGGCCAGACGCCGTTCCTGCGCGCCGCCGCGGCCGGCGACGTCGCGGTCATGCGCCTACTGCTGAAATACGGCGCGGATCCGAACATCGCGACCTACGCGGGCACGACGCCGCTGATGGCGGCGGCCGGCGTGAACTGGGCCGTGGCCGAGACGTTCGACTTCGGCAACGAGGCACTGCTCGAAGCCGTGAAGCTCGCGCACTCGCTCGGCAACGACGTGAACGCGCGCAACTCGATGGGCATCGCCGCGATTCACGGCGCCGCGAACCGCGGCGCGAACGACGTCATCGAGTATCTCGCGGCGAACGGCGCGCGGCTCGACGTGCCGGACGCGCAGGGCCGCACGCCGCTCGACTGGGCCGCGGGCGTGTTCCTCGCCACGCACCCGCCCGTCCGCAAGCCCGACACGATCGCATTGCTCGAACGCCTGATCGAACGACAACGAGGATCGACGCCATGAGCCACTCCTTCGACCGCCGCGCCGTGCTCCGCAACGCTTCGCTGCTCGTGACGGGGGCCGTGCTCGCGAAAGCGGTCGCCGCACAAGACGCTTCGCCTGCTCCCGCGCCGCTGCCGCCGTTCCCGGGCTTCACGCCGCACGACGTGCCGACGAGCGGCGGCGTTTCGATCCACGCCGTCAAAGGCGGCAGCGGGCCCCCGCTCTTGCTCTTGCACGGCGCGCCGCTCACGTACTACACGTGGCGCGACGTCGCGCCCGGGCTCGCCGAGGACTTCACGGTGATCGCGGCGGACTTGCGGGGCTACGGCGACAGCAGCCAGCCGCAGGGCTTGCCCGACCACTCGAACTACTCGAAGCGCGCGATGGCCCTCGATCAGATCGAGGTGATGCGCCACTTCGGCTTCGAGCGCTTCTCCGTCGTCGGCCAGGATCGCGGCGGCCGCGTCGCGCATCGCATGGCGCTCGATCATCCGGATGCGCTGACGAAGGCCGTCTTCATCGACATCGTGCCGACGCATTATCTCTACACGCACGTGACGATCGACTTCGTTCAGGCGTATTACCACTGGTTCAGCTACCTACAGCGCTCGCCGATTCCGGAGAACATGCTGCTCGAGCAGCAACGGCAACCGCCTCCCGGCGGCCGGCCGCTCTCGGCGGCGCAGCTCGAGTACCGGCGAAGGAACGGCACGCCCGAGGGCGTGCACGCGATGTGCGAGGACTACCGCGCCGGCGCGTCGATCGACCTCGTTCACGACGAAGCGGACCGCGCGCGCCGCATCGCCTGTCCGCTCCACGTGCTGTGGGCCGAGAACGGCGCGATGGACCGGCTCTACGACGTGCTCGCGATCTGGCGCGAGTACGCCGCGAACGTCACGGGCAAGGGGATGCCGGGCGGACACAACATGCAGGAGGGCGCGCCCGCCGAGGTGCTCGCCGAGCTGCGCTCGTTCCTGCGCGCGTGATCGTCCATTCCGCCCGATAGGCGAGAAGCGATGCGGGCCGTCGAATTTCACATTCCGACCACTTGGCGCGTCAAGGGAACGGCGGCGCAGGTTTACGACCTGCTCTCGCGCCCCGGCGAATTTCCGCGCTGGTGGCCGGAGGTTTATCTCGACGTCGAGGAGATCAAACCCGGCGACTCGAACGGCATTGGGCGCCTCGTGGCCCTTCGCACGAAAGGGAAGCTGCCGTACGAGCTCAACTGGCAGGCCGAGATGACGGACGCCGACAAACCGCACCGGATGTCGGTTCGCGCACGCGGCGACCTCGATGGCCACGGCGAGTGGCGGCTGCGCCAGGATGGGGAGTGGGTCGTCGTGACGTACGACTGGACGGTGCTCGTGACGAAGCAATGGATGATCGTGTTGGCGCCATTGCTGAAGCCCGTGTTCGCCTGGAACCACAAATGGGCGATGCAGCGCGGCCACGAAGGGCTCGTGCGCGAGCTCGCCCGGCGAGCGGGCCGAGCTGCGCCGGCTTGAGCAAGGAGCGGAACGAGCGCGTGCTTCACTGCGTCCGCGCGTGGGGCGTGGCGATCGAGCGCACGGCCGCGACGGAGACGTCGCTGCTCGTGTACGGCAAGCGCGGCGGTGCGCCCGTCGTGCTCAAGGTCGTCGACGAGCCGGGCGACGAATGGCGCTGCGGGGAGATCGCGGCGAAGTTCGGCGGCCGCGGCGTCGTGCAGGTCTACGAGCACTTGCCGGGCGCGGCGCTCTTCGAGCGGCTCGATCCCGGCGAGCCGCTCGCCAAGCTCACGCTCGACGGCCGCGACGACCAGGCAACCGACGTTCTCGCGATGCTGCTCGGCCGCATGGCGCCAGGCGATCCGCCCGACGGCTGCGCGACCGTCGAGCAATGGGGCCAAGCGTTCGCCCGCTACGCCGCGACGGGCGATACGCGAATCCCGCTCGCGCTGCTCGAGCCGGCGCGCCGCATCTACACCGACTTGAGCAGAACGCAGCGCGAGCCCGCGCTGCTGCACGGCGATCTGCACCACGGGAACGTGCTGTCCGACCGCGCGCGCGGCTGGTGCGCGATCGACCCAAAAGGCGTCGTCGGCGAGCTCGAGTTCGAGCTCGGCGCCAGCCTGCGCAATCCCATCGATCGGCCGGATCTCTTCGCGCGCCTCGACGTCGTCGAACGCCGGCTCGATCATTTCGGCCTCGTGCTCGGCATCGACACGAGCCGCGCACGCGGCTGGGCCTTTGCGCAAGCCGTGCTGTCGGCGATCTGGAGCTTCGAGGACGGCAAGGCGGCGGAAGCCGACGCGGCGCTCACGCTGGCGCGCGTGCTGCTCGACTCGGCGGCGCTGAAGGCCGATTTTCTCGATTGAAAGGAGCAGCGGGCGAAATACGACGCAGGCTGTCGTGATTCCGCCCGCAATATTCGCTGCGCGTCCGCTCAGGGATCAGTGTATCGCAGCCGAAGCGGGTCCCGCGATCTGGCGCGAGCGCCTGAAACGCGGATAATGCGCGGCTCCGCGGCAGCGACTCACAGGGGAGGTCGTGTGATCGAAGTCCATGCGCTCAGCAAAGTCTTCGGCGACCCTCAGTCCGACAAGGCGGTGCGCGCCGTGCAGGACGTCTCGTTCTCCGTGAAGGCCGGCGAGATCTTCGCGTTTCTCGGGCCGAACGGCGCGGGCAAGACCACGACGATCCAGATGCTGACGACGCTGCTCACGCCGACGAGCGGCACCGTGCGCATCGACGGCATCGATCCCGCGGCCAAGCCGCTCGAGGTTCGCAAGCGCTTCGGCATCGTGTTCCAAGATCCGAGCGTCGACGGCGAGCTCACGGCCTACGAGAACATGGACGTGCACGGCGTGCTCTATCACGTGCCGCGCAAGCTGCGCGCCGAGCGCATCGAGGCGCTGATGAAGCTGTTCGAGCTCTGGGACCGGCGCAACTCGCTCGTGAAGACGTTCTCGGGCGGCATGCGCCGCCGGCTCGAGATCGCGCGCGGCCTGTTGCACACCCCGAAGATCCTGTTCCTCGACGAGCCGACGCTCGGCCTCGACCCGCAGAGCCGCAATCAGCTCTGGACGCACGTGAAGCAGCTGAACGCCGACGAAGGCGTCACCGTGTTCCTGACGACGCACTACATGGACGAGGCCGAGAAGACGGCGCAGCGCGTCGCGATCATCGATCACGGCCGCATCGTCGCGCAGGGCACGGCGCAGGAGCTGCGCGAGCAGACGGGCGCCGACTCGCTCGAAGGCGCGTTCCTGAAGCTCACGGGCACCACTATCCGCGATGAGCGCAACGAGGGCGGCATGGAAATGCGGCAGATGATGAAGATGTGGACGGGAGGCCGGCGATGAGCGTGATCTACGCGTTGTGGCTGCGCGAGGTGAAGCGCTATCTCCGCTCGCGCCCGCAGATCATCGGCTCGCTCGCGCAGCCGGCGCTCTACCTGCTCGTGCTCGGCTTCGGCTTCGGCGCCGTCTTTCGGCAGGCGGGGCAGGGCAGCTACCTGCAGTTCGTGGCGCCCGGCGTCATCGCGATGGGCATTTTGTTCACGTCGATCTTCTCCGGCATCGGTCTCTTGTGGGACCGGCAGTTCGGCTTCTTGAAAGAGACGCTCGTCGCGCCCGTGCCGCGCCTCACGATCATGGCCGGCCGCACGCTCGGCGGCGCGACGATCGCGATCATCCAGGGCACGCTCGTGCTCGTCGTCTGCATGCTCGTGGGATTTCGCCCCGAGAGCTGGTCGGCCGTGCCTGTGGCGCTCATGTTCATGGCGCTGATCGCGGTCGTGTTCGCGTCGCTCGGCACCGCGATCGGCTCGACGCTCAAGGACATGCAGGGCTTTCAGCTGATCATGAACTTCCTGATCATGCCGATCTTCTTCTTGTCCGGCGCGCTGTTCCCCCTCGACAACTTGCCGGCGCCGCTCATGGTGGCGACGCGGCTCGACCCGCTTGCGTACGGCGTCGACGGGCTGCGCGGCGCGTTCATCGGCGTGAGCCACATCGGCGCGCTGTTCGACGCGTCGGTGCTCGCCGTGCTGTCGGCGCTGTTCCTCGTGCTCGGCGCCTGGGCGTTCTCGAAGATCCAGCCGTGAGCTAGCCGCCCTCCGCGCGGCGCAGCGCTGCACGCCGAGATCGAGGAACTGCCTCCCTTGCAACGGACGGTGCTGACGTTGTATCACTTCGGGGAGGTGCCCCTCGCCGAGATCGCGACAATCACGGGTCTCACGGCGGGCACAATCAAGAGCCACCTGTTTCGGTGCCGTGCACGCTTGCGCTTCCGGCCGCAGGCGCGAATGGGAGTCGAGGAATGAGCCGCGAATTCGAGCTGAGCGAGCGCGAGCAGCGCAAGTGGGAGGCGCAGGAGCGCGCCGTTTCCGAGGAGCGCTCCCGCGCTCCGAGCACGGGCGGCCGAGCCTGCGTCGGCGTTTCCTCGGCGTTCTCCCGCAGGCCGTAGCGCTTGCGGGCCTGATTGGACCCGATCGCGCACACGTTCACGGGGATGGCGCTCGCGGCCGCCGGCCTGCGGCGCGCGACGCCGCTCGCCGCGACGGCGCTCTTCATGGGCGTCAATGCGCCCGACGTCGATGTCCTCGCGGGCCTCGGCGCCGAATACCAGGCGCTGGCGTTGCGCCGCGGCTGGACCCACGGCGTGCTCGCACTCGCGCTGTGGCCGTTCGTGCTCACAGGCGTGCTGCTTGCGTGGGACCGCTACGTGCGATTGAAGCGCAAGCCCGGTGCCGCGCCGGCACGCGCCGGGCCGCTGCTCATGCTCACGGCGCTCGCCGTGCTCACGCATCCGACGCTCGATTGGCTCAACAACTACGGGTTGCGCTGGCTCATGCCGTTCGACCCCAGGTGGTTCTACGGCGACGCGTTGTTCGTCATCGATCCGTGGTTCTGGCTCTCGGTGGGCGGCGCGGCGTTCCTCACCTTTTCGCAGAGCCGGCTCGCGAAGATTCGCTGGGGCGTGTTCTGCGCATTGGCAACCGCGTTGATCGTGGCCAGCGCGGCAACGACGCTCTCGAGCGCTGCCGAAGTCGTGCCGGCGGCCGCGGCCGTCGTGTGGATGGTGGGCGTCGCGGGGCTCGTCGCCGCGCGGTGGCGGCTCCGCGCCGCATCGCCCGCGGCTCTCGAACGCGCCGCACAAATCGGGCTCGCGCTCGCGACGGTGTACGCCGTCGCGCTGCTCGCCGCGAGCGCCGCGGCGCGAAACGAGGTGCGCGAGACCACGCGTGCGCGAGGCATCGCGGTGGAGGACGTGATGGTGGCGCCGCGGCCG
>JBBIJV010000194.1:0-6777 GCA_037445815.1 Rhodospirillaceae bacterium | reverse complement strand
GGCGCCGCGGCGTGACCCCTCCACGGAGAAAGCTGCGCAGCGTCAGCCGGCGCCGATCGACGCCTTGGCGCCGATCCGGCGTGGCGCCGGCATAGAGGCCAACGGTCGCGGCGTCTCGCTCAATGGGGCTGGTCAAGCGGTGCTATCCAGGAAACGAATGAGTGCCGCAAGTATCACTGCAAGAAGCGAGCCGCTGCGGCCACGCAACACGCTGGCCTCGCGTTTCAACGGGTTACGGGCGAAAGGTCGCCCTCGTTGTAAAGTCTTCCGACACCGCTACTGCGTGGCTCGCAATAAATAGGCGATGAGATCGCGCCGGTCCTCGGCCGAGCGGTAGCCCGTGAACGCCATCGTGGTGCCCTCCACGAACCCGGCGGGGTCGGCGAGCCACGCCTCGAGCGAGCGCGGCGTCCAGAGCAGGCCCGATGCCCGCAACGCGGGGGAGTAATCGAAGGCCTCGACGCTCGCGGCCGGCCGGCCGAACACCCCTTGCAGGTGCGGCCCAATCAGCGTGCCCTGCTCGGCACGGAACCGATGGCAGGCCGCACACGCGAGGGCGAGCAGCTCGCCGCGCGCGGGATCGGCCGCCGCGAATTCGGGGTCGGCGAGATACTCGGCTGCTGTCTTGATGGGACCGGGATCGAAGCCGGCCGCGCGCGGCGCGCCCGCTCCCGCCACGGCGCCCGCGGCGCCGGGCGGCGGACTTCCGCTCCCGCCGGTCGCTCCGGAATCGCAGGCGGCGAGGACGAGACTGAGCGCGGCGAACGCGGCGGCCGCGGGCGCCGTGCGGCCTACCACTGCCACGCCGCAGCCACTTGCACGACGACATCGGGCGCCGTGCTGACGTTGACGTCCTCGACGATCGCGAGCTCGACCTGTCCGCGCTGCCCCATCCGCCGCCACGCCGACAGCGTCGCCTGGACGCCGGCATCGCCGAGCTCCTCGAGCGGCGAGTCGTAGAACGCGCCGTGCACGTCGAGCTGGCCCTTCAAGCCGAACTTCGGCAGCACTTGCCAGCTGCCGCCGACGACTCCCGCGGGTACCCAGGTCTCGGAGTCGAAATCGATCCGGTGAGGATCGCCGGCGCGCACGATCCCGACGCCCCAGAAATACCCCGCCGCCCGCTGCCGTGCGAGCAGCGGCCGAGCTCTAAGCAAGGTCAGCGCCCAGTCGCCGGAGCCGCTGCCGGCGAGCATGTCCTCGTCGCCGCTCGGCAGCTTGAAGCTGGCCTGTACGACGAATCCTTGATCGCGGCCGATGAGCCGGGCGAGCTTCAGCTGCATGTCGCCGATGCTCGTTTGCGGCTCCGTGAGCACGAACGACGGCGTCACGGGATCGCCGAACGCGAACAAGAGCTGCCCCTCGGGACGGAGGTTACGGCCGCCGTCGGGCAGGCCGAAGGCGGAATGCCAGCCGTCGATGAAGTCGTCGAGAATGCCGCCGCTGACGCGGTAGTACGGTACCTCGACGCCGAGCGACCAGCCCGTGGCGAACCCGTGGGTCAAGGAAAGAGTCGTGCGCACCGTCTCGCCGTCGAGCATCAGGCGCTCGTTGTCTTTTAGCGAGAAGCGATAGTGATTCGCGACCTCGGCCGTGACGCCGAAGCGCGTGCCGATCGGCACGGTGTCCCATGCCGGCAGCCCGAATACGGCGACGAGCGGATTCAAGTTGCGCACGTGCGCGGGCTCGGCGAGCTGCGCGGCCGCGCCCGCGGAGCAACCGAAGGCGGCGGCCAGTATCGTCCCGGTGATCTTCATCGTGAATCCCAGCGCGAGGAATCTTCCGCCGCCGCCGCAGTCAGAGCCGCAACGGGCCGAACCTACGCGACGACGCGTTCGAGAAGGCCCGCATTGTAGTCGGCCGAATGTGACGGCTCTACCTGCGCGTTTCGCGCCCAGGTCGGCAAGCCTGTACCATACCGGCCTACTCGAACCGCGGTATCGTTTTCGCCGACTGTCTTATGAATCGACGTCTCTCCGCACTCTGCACTCTCGCTTGCGCGGTTCTCGCTCTTGCCGGCTGCGACTCGGGCGGCCGTGAAGCGCCGCCGAAAGTCAACGTGCGCATCGCGAACGCGGCGCCGGGCTTCGCGGTCCTGAATTTCCGCCGCGAGCAAGACTCCAACCCGGAGAGATCGCCGAACCTCGGCTTCAAGAACACGGCGGATTTCATTTACGACGCCGATACGTACGACTTCTTCGTCACCGCACGGAGCCTCGATCTCAACGTACCCGTGCGGAGCTGGACGTTCGCACCGACGCTCGAGCCCGACTTGGGCTACACGTTCGTGCTGACGGAGGCCGCCGGCGAGGTAGTGCCGGTCGTGCTTTCCTATCCCGCGGCACCGGCCGCCGACGCGCAAATCGTCGGGCTGCACGCCGCCATTGGGCTGCCGGCGCTCGACCTCTATCTCGAGCGGCCCGGCGTGGGCATTGCCGGCGCGACGCCGCGCGGCACGTTCGGCGCGCAAGCGCAGATCGCTCCGCTCACGTTGGCGAGCGGCGAGTACGAGGTCACGCTGACGGCGGCGGGCGATCCCGCGAACGTCTTGCTCACGACGACGACGATCACGTTGCCGGCCGGGGCAACGTCGGTGCTCGTCGTCGTGCCGGAAGGCGGCCAAGGCCCCCAACCGTTGAGCCTGCTCCTGGCGCAGCCGGCGGCGACGTCCGTGCTCTACCACCGGAATGCGAACGCGGAGCTGCGCGTCATCAACGCCGCGGAGGATCGAGCGCCACGCGACGTCGCGATCAACAACGAATTCGCGCCGCCGTTGTTCTCGGCCGTCGCGTTCGCCGCTCCGTCCGAGTATGCGCCGACGCCGGTCGGCTCGCAGCCGATCGCGGTCACTCCCGCCGGAAATCCGGGCGTGCTCGAGCTCAACCAAACCTACAACGGCATCGTGGACCAGCGCACGACGCTGCTGTTCGCGGGGCCGGCCGGCACGTTGGCGTTTGGGTTCGGGGCCGACGACGGACGGCGCATTCACAAGGAAGCGCGACTGCGCTTCATGAACGGCGCCACTCAGTTCACCGGCGTCGATTTCGTCCTGACGATTCCAGACGCCTCGCCTGACGGCGTCGACGCGCTCCGGACGCTCGCCGCGCCCGGCATCGCGCAGGCCAGCGCGCTCGCGCCGGGCGACTACGATCTCTACCTGCGGCAAACCGGCACCTCCACGCTGCTCTACGGGCCCACGCGCATCACGGTCGCCGAGGAGGGCCTCTACGAGGTGCTCGCCGTGAACGGCCCCGACGCCACGACCGCCAGCGTCGCTTTCCTCGGCGATTTCCTCTGAGCGAGGCCGCGCGCCGCCCGAGGGCAGCGAGCCGCGCCGCGCACCTGCTATCCTGTCGCCGGTCGCGCGGCATGCACGTGCCCCGGTAGCTCAGGGGATAGAGCGTTCGCCTCCTAAGCGGAAGGTCACAGGTTCGATTCCTGTCCGGGGCGCCACCTTGCCTTGCCGCAAAGGGGGACTATGCCCGGCTTGTTGGCAAAGGAGCGCATCGTCGCGCCGCCCACGTTCAACCGGTGGCTCGTGCCGCCGGCTTCGGTCGCGATTCATCTGTGCATCGGCTCGGTTTACGCGTGGAGCATCTATAACCCGGCGCTCGTGCGCGTTTTCGGCGTCGTCACCCCGGCCGCGGACGACTGGCTGCTCTCCGACGTCGTCTGGATCTTCACGGTTGCGATCGTGTTCCTCGGCCTTTCGGCCGCCGTCGCCGGCAAGTGGCTCGAGGACGTCGGTCCGCGCATGGTCGGCACCGTGGCCGCCGCTTGCTGGGGCGGCGGGTACCTCATCGGCGGGCTCGGCATCTATTTGCATGAGCTCTGGCTCGTCTATCTCGGCTACGGCGTCATCGGCGGCTGCGGCCTCGGCTTGGGATACGTTTCGCCGGTGAGCACGTTGATCCGCTGGTTTCCGGATCGCCGCGGCATGGCAACGGGCATGGCGATCATGGGCTTCGGCGGCGGCGCCATCGTCGGCGCGCCGCTGAAGCGCTTCTTCATCCGCGCGTTCTACGAGCCCCCGGAGTACCTGGGCACCGTGGATCAGGTGTCGCTCGTGACCGAAGGCGGCCGGCGCTTCGCCGAGGTCGCGGGACAGCTGCGTGAAGTCGTGGTCGTCGGCGCCAACGACGTCGGCGGCATGATCGTGCGGGGCGCCGAAGGCGTCTACGCGGTCGGCACGGGCAACGCCGGCGTCGCCGAGACGTTCATGACTCTCGGGCTCATCTATTTCGTCGTCATGATCGCGGCGGCGTTCTCGTATCGGCTGCCGCCGCCGGGCTGGAGGCCCGCGGGCTGGACACCGCCCGACGAAGCGCATCGCACGAAACGCATGATCACCGCGCGCGACGTGCACATCGACGAGGCGCTGAAGACGCCGCAGTTCTATCAGCTCTGGATCGTACTCTGCTTCAACGTGACCGCCGGCATCGGTGTGTTGAGCGTTGCGCAGACGATGATGACGGAGATTTTCGGAACGACGCTGCCCTCGATCGTCGACGGCGCGTTCGCCGCTACCTACGTCGCGATGATCAGCCTGTTCAACATGCTCGGCCGGTTCTTCTGGGCGAGCTCGTCGGACTACCTCGGCCGCCGCAACACGTATTGGATCTTCTTCGCGCTCGGCATCGTCCTCTACTTGTCCATACCGCTGGTGGCGCAGCGCGTCAGCGTAGAGCCGGCTGTCATCTGGCTCGTCTATTTCTACGCCGCGACGATGATCATCTTCACGATGTACGGCGGCGGCTTCGCGACGATCCCGGCGTATCTGGCCGACATGTTCGGCACGCGCTACGTCGGCGGCATTCACGGCCGGCTGCTGACGGCCTGGAGCACGGCCGGCGTGCTCGGCCCCGTTGCGATCACCATGCTGCGCGAGCGCGCGATCGACGCGGCCATCCGCGGCCTCGTGCCGCGCATCGATCCGGAGCGCTTCCGGCAGGCGTTCGGCGCCGGCACCGATCAGCTCGACGCGCTCATCTCGCAGCAGACCGTCACGATCGCGAAGCTCATGGAGATCGCGCCGCCGGGCACCGTCGACCCCACGCCGAGCCTCTACAACCTCACGATGGTGCTCATGGCGGCGCTCCTCGCCATCGCGCTCGTCGCGAACGCGCTGATGAGGCCCGTCGACGAGAAGCATTACATGAGAGACGCGCAAGCGGCGCCGGCGCAGTGAGCATGCTCCGCACCGGCGTCTGGCTCTGCGCCGCCGCTCTCGCGGGAGGCTGCTCGAGCGATGCGCCGCCCGAGCGCTCCGCGCCCGCCCGGCCGCTGACGCTCGATACGCACATCGACATCCCGCTCGACTACGCGACCGCCGCCACGGACCCGCTGACGGCGGACCTCCAGGTGAACCTCGCGAAGATGGCGGGCGGCGGGCTCGACGCCGGGTTCTTCATCGTCTTCGTCGGACAAACGGCGCGGACCGACGAGGGATACGCGCGCGCGCAAGCCGACGCGCTGACGAAATTCGCCGCGATCCATCGTATGGCGGAACAGCTCTATCCGGACCGCATCGAGCTCGCCTACGCGGCCGACGACGTGCCGCGAATCGTCGCGAGCGGCAAGCTCGCGGCGGCGATCGGCATCGAGAACGGCTACTCGCTCGGGCGAAATCTCGAGATGCTCGACCGCTACTACGAGCTCGGCGCACGCTACTTGGGATTGGTTCACGACGGCGACAACGACCTCGCGGGCTCGGCGCGGCCGCGTCCCGAGCTCGGCGATCCGGCGGAGCCCACGCGCGGCGTCACCGCGCTCGGAGCCGAGGTGATCGCACGCGCGAACCGGCTCGGGCTCATGGTCGACGTGTCGCACGGCTCGAAGCGGACGGCGCTCGACGCGATGCGCCTGTCGGCCGCGCCCGTCATCGCGTCGCACTCGGGCATCGCGGCCGTCAATCCGCATCCGCGCAACATGGACGACGAAACGCTGCTCGCGCTCGAGGCCGACGGCGGCGTCGTGCAGGTCGTCGCATTCGACTCGTACTTGAAGCAGCAGCCAGAGGAAAAGGGTGCCGCCGTGCGCGCGCTGCGGGCGAGGCTCGGCATTGCAGGCGCGTCGGCCGTGGGCTCGCTGCCCCCCGAGCAGCGCGCCGCGTACGACGAAGGCTTGCGCGAGATCGAAGCGCGCTGGCCGGCCGCAACGGTGGCAGACCTCGTCGATCACATCGACTACGCCGTGAAGCTGATCGGCATCGATCACGTCGGCATCGCGTCCGACTTCGACGGCGGCGGCGGCGTGACGGGCTGGGCCGACGCGGCAGAGACGGCAAACCTCACGGCCGAGCTTGCGGCGCGCGGCTACAGCGCCGAAGACATCGAGAAAATCTGGAGCGGCAACCTGCTGCGCGTCTGGCGCGAGGTCGAGCGAACGGCCGCAGAGCTGGCCGCGGCGCGCTGAGGCGACTCCAGAGCCTACTTCGCGCCCGCGGCCGGCACGCGCCAGACGCTCGTCTGGCGCAGCACGTCGGCAACCTTCCCCGTGCGCTTCAGCTTCGTCGGCTGGTTCGCGTAGAACGCCTTCTCGAACGCAACGCCTACCTCACGCAGGATCACGCCGAGCGCCACGGGGAACTCGGGCTGCGGCATCGTGAGCAAGAGCTGCGCAAGCGTGCGATTCGTCTCGTCGTGCACGAGCACGTCGGCGGGATTCGCTTTCGCGTCGACGACTTTCAGCGCCAGCGTTTTCGCGTCGAACCCGAGGCCCTTGGAGCCGTCCCGGCCGAACACGAGCGGCTTGCCGTGCTCGACGCGCAACTGCGCG
>JBBIJV010000193.1:0-6781 GCA_037445815.1 Rhodospirillaceae bacterium | reverse complement strand
GGACCAGGAGCCGCCGCGCTCCTTCGTCCAGGCATCCGCGAGCGCGGCCACGGTGGGCTCCGGCCCGCTGAATCCGCCGATCGGTCCCGCGTAGGTGGCGGCGAGATCCGCGACGAGCGGCGCGATCGCCGCTTGCGGCAGCGCCGTGACGCCGACCTTGTACGGCGGCGTGCGGTAGGCGCAGCCGACGAGCCGCCCGCCGTCCTCGATCGTCGCCCAGTAGATCGGGCGCTCGTAGCTCGCAGCGAAAGCTCTGGCCTGGCGCGCGCTCTGGAGCACGACGGCGTGCTCGATCTCGCGGATCTGAAGCCAGTCCTCGGCCCGCTCGAGGAAAGCCTGGGCGTCGGGATGGCGGTACAGCATCGGCATGGGGTGCTCACTATACCCGTGCGAGACGCTAGAATCGTCGCTCGAACGTTCAGTGAGGAAGGAGAACGAACCATGACACTGCGCATTGGGGACGCGGCTCCGGACTTCGAGGCGGACACCACGGAAGGCCGTATTCGTTTCCACGAATGGATCGGCGACTCGTGGGCGGTGCTGTTCTCGCACCCGAAAGATTTCACCCCCGTCTGCACGACGGAGCTGGGCGCCATGGCGAAGCTCAAACCCGAGTTCGATCGGCGCAACGTCAAGATCATCGGGCTCAGCGTCGACCCCGTCGACAGCCACGCTAAGTGGGCGAACGACATCAAGGAGACGCAAGGGTACGCGCCGAACTACCCGCTGATCGGCGACCCGGATCTCAAGGTGGCCAAGCTTTACGGCATGCTGCCGGCCGAGGCGGGGTCCACCTCGCAAGGGCGCACGGCCGCCGACAACCAGACGGTGCGCAACGTCATCGCCATCGGGCCGGACAAGAAGGTGAAGCTCGTGCTCGTCTACCCGATGACGACGGGGCGCAACTTCGACGAGGTGCTGCGCGTGATCGACTCTCTGCAATTGACGGCGAAGCACCGCGTCGCGACGCCGGCGAACTGGAAGCAGGGCGAGGACGTCATCATCGCGGGTAGCGTCACGGACGAGGAGGCGAAGAAGATCTACCCGCAGGGGTGGAAGGCGCCGAAGCCGTACTTGCGCATCGTGCCGCAGCCGCGCTGAGCCGACGCGGCGAGCGGACGCGCGACGCGCGTCCGCGTCCGCACCGACACCCAAATGGCGCGCAGAACGGATCGGCACGGCAGGGACGCGCAGCGGAGGCTCCAGGATCGCAAGGCCGCCGCGCGGCGGCGGCTCATCGCAGGCTCGCTCGAGGAGTGGCGCGCCTCGGCCTTCGAGCACGCGCTCGACCAGTTCGATGCGGCCGCGCGCCGCCTGAAGCTCACCGACAATCAGATCGCGATGATCAAGTTGCCGCGGCGCATCACCGAGGTGCTGCTGCCCGTGCGCATGGACAACGGCGAGATCCGCAATTTCCGCGCGTTTCGCGTGCAGCACAACACCGTGCGCGGTCCGGCCAAGGGCGGCATCCGCTTCCACCAGGACGTCACCGTCGACGAGATCAAGGCGCTCGCGTTCTGGATGACGTACAAGTGCGCCGTCGTCGGCATTCCGATGGGAGGCGCGAAGGGCGGCGTCGTCGTCGATCCGCGGACGCTGTCGTCCGGGGAGCGCGAGCGCCTGTCGCGCCGCTACATGGCCGAGATGATCGATCAATTCGGCCCCGACATCGACGTGCCGGGCCCCGACGTGAACACCGGGCCGCAAGTCATGGGGTGGATGCTCGACACGTACGTCATGCACAAGCGCGGCTTTTACCCGGCCGTGATCACCGGCAAGCCGCTCGAGCTCGGCGGCTCGGCCGGCCGCGGCAACGCGACGTCGCGCGGCCTCGCCGTGTGCGTGCACAAGGCGGCCGCGCGGCTCGGCCTGAACTTGAAGGGTGCGACCGCGGCGATTCAAGGCTTCGGCAATGTCGGGAGCAACGCGGCGAAGTTCTTGGCACAGGCCGGAGCCAAGATCGTCGCGATCAGCGACGCCGAGGGCGCCTACCGTGACGACGGCGGCATCGACGTCGGCGCCGCCGTCGCGCACGTTGCGCGGCGCGGCTCGCTGACGGGATTCAGAGGGGCGGCACCGATGCGTCGCCCAGCGCGGCTGCTCGAGCTTCCGGTCGACATTCTCGTGCCGGCCGCTCTCGAGAATCAGATCACGAAGGAAAACGCGCCGCGCGTGCGTGCGCGCATCATCGCCGAGGGCGCGAACGGTCCGACGACGCCGGGGGCTGACGAGATTTTGGCGCGGCAAGGCACGTTCGTGATCCCGGATATTCTCTGCAACGCAGGCGGTGTCACGGTCTCCTACCTCGAGTGGGTGCAGAACCGCATCGGCTACTATTGGACGGAGCAGCGCGTGAACGAAGATTTGCAACGCATCATGGAGGCGGCCTTCGACGAGGTGTACGCGACGATGCAGAAGCGGCGCGTGAGCATGCGCATTGCGGCATTCATGGTCGCGATCCGCCGCGTCGTGGAAGCGTCCGAGATGCGCGGCCTCTACGCTTGAAGCGAGAAGGACGAACGACGATGGCGAAACCGAAACACTACAACAAGCTCGCGAAGCGCTACCCCGAGTACGCGGCCGCCGTGGAGAAGCTCGGCGAGGCCGTCAAGACGGCGGGGCCGCTCGAGCCTAAGGTCGCCGAGCTGATCCAGCTCGCCGCAGCCGCGGCCGTGCACTCGGAAGGCGCCGTGCACAGTCACGTGCGCCGCGCGAAGAAAGCCGGCGCGACTCCCGAGGAAATCGACCACACGATCTTGCTGCTGACGAGCACGATCGGCTTCCCGAGCGTGGCCGCGGCGCTGTCGTGGGTCGAGGACGTCTAGGCCGGCGCCGGCGCTCGCGGCGGCGCCGCTCGTCGCGCGCCCGCGCAGGCCGCTGAGGCACCGTATGGCGCGCAACACGAAAGGCAGCGGCCACGAAGGCTTCGACGATTCGTGCGAGCTCGAAGGCGACGACGCGCTGAGCCGCAGCGCGCGCAAGCGCGTGAGCCACGGTCTGCGGCGGCTCGGAGAGGAGCTCGCGACGCTCAAGCCGGAGCGCCTCGTCGCATTGCCGCTGCCCGAGCCGTTGCAAGACGCGATCGCCGGCGCGCAGGTTGAGGAGCTTCGGTGCGCGCCGCCGCCAGATACAGTTCGTCGGCAAGCATCCGCCAGCTCGACGAGGAATCTTTGGCCGCGATTCGCGAGGCGCTCCGCCGCTACTGACGGCGCCACCTTGGCCGGATAAGGCCGAGTTCGGTATCGTGGCCAAAGGAATCGCAAGGAGTATCGCCATGGCGCAGCAACAATGGACGGCACCGCCGCCGATGCAGATCGACGTCGCGAAGAGCTACCCGGTGTCGATCGAAACGAACCGCGGCACGATCGAGCTCGAGCTCTATCCGCAACACGCGCCGCAGACCGTCAACAATTTCGTGTTCCTGGCCGGGCAGGGCTATTACGACGGCGTGAAGTTCCACCGCGTCATCGCCGATTTCATGATTCAGACGGGCGATCCCACGGGCACCGGCCGCGGCGGCCCCGGCTACAAGTTCGCCGACGAGTGCAACGGCAACCCGCTCAAGCACGAGCGCGGCGTGATCTCGATGGCGAACGCCGGCCCGAACACGAACGGCAGCCAGTTCTTCATCACGCACGTGGCGACGCCGCACTTGAACGGCAAGCACACGGTGTTCGGCAAGGTGACGAAAGGCCAGGACGTCGTCGACGCAATCCGGCAGGGCGACGTGATGACGAGCGTCAAGGTCGCGGCCTGACGCGAGTCGCCGCTACATCGGCGGCTTGACGCCATTCGTCTCCACGATGATCGCGACGGCCGTGGCGGGCCCGCCGTCCTGCGCCGGCGCCGCGAGCGCCATCACCTCGGCACCCGGAACGAGCAGCGCGCGGCTACCCATCGTCAGCGCGACGATCTCGGTGCGGCGCGTGAGGTCGATCTCGACGCTGCCGTTGCCGTGCCGCACGGTCATCGTGCCGCCGCGCCCTTTCCCGACGACGCCCGTCGCGGCGCCGTTCGTCATCGTGCTCTCGGGCAAATCCCAGGCGTAGTGGCCCTCGCCCGCGCCGCGCATCGACTCCGGGAAGATGTGCACCTCGGTGGCTTCCCAGCGGCCGTCGCTGTTCTTGACGGCCGTCGCGCCGACGAACGTGTTCTCCCTGATGTCGCTCATCCTGCGCCGCTCGAGGCCGTTGATGCCCGTCATGTCCGTCAGCGTGAGTCGCACCACCCCGTCGCTGCGCGTGATCAAAACGAGCGTCTGGCCTTCGACGCTCGAGATGATGCCGCGCACGCGCGGCGGCGGCTGAGCAGCTGCCGCGGCGGCGACGAGAACGAAGGCGAAGGCGGCTAGCCGGATCTTCATAGACGCTCTCCTCGATTCGGCCTTGGCGGCCTGACGTACGTGGCAGTATCCATCAGGCCAGGCGCGCCTGCACGCCCTGCTCGGCGGCGCTCGCGAATAGCTCGGCGAATACGCCGCGAATCCACTGATTGCCGGGCTCCCGGTGAAACCGCTCGTGCCAGTGCTGCGCGACGTCGATGCGCGGCAGCCGCGTCGGCGTTGCGAACGCGCGCAACCCGAGCGCGGCGCCGAGCTCGTCGGCTGCGCCGGCCGGCAGGGTCGCGACGGCGTCGGTGCGGCTCGCGGCGTATGCCGCTGCCATGAACGTCGGCACGCGGCAGACGATGCGTTCCGGCGGGATCACGCGCTCGAGCGCGCGCTCGACGAGCCGGTGCGCGTGCGCCGTGCCGGCCGTCGAGACGAGGATGTGGCGCTCGGCCGCGAACTCCGCGAGCGAGGGTCTGGCTCCGAGGCGCGGATGGTCGCGGCGCACGAGGCTGACGTACCCGACCGACCACAACTTCTGACGGCGAATCCGTTTCGAGCGGCTTCGGAACGAGCCCATCGCGAAATCGAGGCGTCCCGTCTCGAGCGCCGCTTCGAGCTCGTCGAGCTCGATCGGCGTGACGCGCAGCCTGATGCCGGGCGCGTGCGTTTCGAGAAACTGCAACAGGCGCGGGAGTAGCCGCACGAGCCCCGAGTCGACGACGCTGAACGTGAACGTGCGCGTCGACGTCTTCGGGTCGAACGGCCGGTGCCGTGCACGCAGCATCGTCACATCGTCGAGCAGCGCATGGACGGCATCGGCGAGCTCCAGCGCCTTGGCCGTGGGCTCCATGCGATGGCCCGCCCGTACGAACAGCGGGCCGGCGAAGTAGCGGCGCAGCTTCGCGAGCGTCTTGCTGAGGGCGGGTTGTGCAACGCCGAGAATCGTGGCTGCGCGCGTCAGATTGCGCTCGCGCAGCAGCACCTCGAACGCGCGCAGTTGGCGTAGATCGACCTCCATGGTATTCCCGCCGGGAATCGGACTCATAGCGAGGTGCGCATAGTTTACGAGGCGCGAGGGCCTGGGCTATCCGGGTCGTCCTGACGAGCACTCGACCATGAGGCGCAGCGTTCGCCTCCTCGCGGGTGGTCGGCCGGCCCGGGTTGCCGGCGGCCGCGCATCGTTCGTTCGCGATCTTCGATCACTTGCGGACCCGCCGAGTGGCGAGCGCGCCCAGACGCGGCTCGCGAGGCCGATGCGCGCGGCGAGCGCCTCGCGGCGAGCTACACGCACTGCATTCTCGACGGCGTCCCATCGATGATGAGCGGGCCGTTGCCGTTCGAAATCGTGCAGTCGCCGGCGCAGATGCTCGAAAAGCCATGGACGGTCACGTTCGCCTATCAACGCTTGCCGGACTACGAGATCTTCGAGTACGTCTGCGAGGACAATCGCGAGTACGCCGACGAAGGCGGCGCTACCCGCCCAGGGCTCGGCCAGCCGCCCCTGAGGGTCCGCGCCCGGCCCAGGCCGTGCCGGCGCGCGCCGCTTCGCAACGGCGAGCCCGGCGCCTACACTGTCTCTGCGGAAAGAAGATGCCGGTTGGGGCGCTCGGGCCCGGTAGGCGGTGGCCCATTCGCGACAGCCAAAACAGCGCAACTCGGGAGCCGGCTCGCCTTGAGCCCGGCGCCGCGGAAGTGCGCGCCGCCCTCGAGCGGATTCTCGCGAGCCGTTGCTTCGAGCAGGCCGCGCGCTCGTCGAGCTTTCTTCGCTTCGTCGTAGAGCAGACGCTCGCCGGCCAAGGCGACCGGCTCAAGGGCTACACGATCGCCGTCGAGGTCTTCGGGCGCCCCGTCGATTTCGATGCCCAATCCGACCCGCTCGTGCGCGTGGAGGCGGGGCGGCTGCGCCGGCGGCTCATCGAATACTACGCCGGCGAAGGGCGCGACGACCCGGTGCGCATCGAGCTTCCGCGCGGCAGCTATTCGATCCTGAGCTCGTATCACGCCACGCATACGGCCGGGGCGCCGCCCGCCTCCGTGCTGCTGGGCCCAATGCCCGGGCCGCAGGAGACCGACGCCGTGCGCAATCGGCGGCGCTGGCGCCGCATTCGTGTCGTGCTCATGGTCATGGTCATCTTTGCGGGGTTCGCCGCCCTCGTGCTGCAACACTTCGAGCTCGCCCCCGTCGGCGGGTCTGCGCCCGCCGCGGCGCTCGACGAAAACGGCGCGCCGCCGCTCGTCGTGATGCCGTTCGAGAATCTCGGCGGCGCCGACGGCATGGCCGAACTCGCCGCGACGCTGACGGAAGAAATGTTCCTGCTGCTCGACCGGCCGGCCGCGCTCGTCGTGGCGACGGAGGCGAGCGCCGCCACCGGGTTCGCCGCGCCGGCCTACGTCCTGAACGGCACTGTGCGCGAGGCCGACGGCCGCGTCCGAAAGACGGAAGAGCACACG
>JBBIJV010000192.1:0-6802 GCA_037445815.1 Rhodospirillaceae bacterium | reverse complement strand
CCGCAAGCCGAGCTGATCCCCGAGCGCGACGAGCCGATCCGCGGCCGCACCGTCGATCATGGTGCGCGTGTAGTTCCAGAGCCGCAACACCTCGGCGCGCTGGCGCGGCGGCAGCGGCGGCGCGGCGCCGAGCTCCGCGCCCGTCATTGCGTCGGCGATGACGGCGCGCCAATACGCCGTCACGCGCGCTCGCCGCCGCTCGTCGAAGCGGCGGTGCACGCGCAGCTCGAGCGTATAGAGCAGCAGCAGGAGCGATACCGCGATCGATGCGATCGTCGCCCAGAGCGCCGCCGCGACCGGCGGGCTAAAACCCGACGCGAAGGGCAAGTCCACCGGAGCGCCTGCGATAGAAGTCGCCTTGGCGATGCGTGCCTAGCCACCAGCTGAGCGCGACGCGCGGCGAGAGCGTCTCGCGTCCGCTCAGCGTCACGCTCGCGACGCGCGTCCGCAGCAATTGGTCGAGGCCGACCGTTTCGATCTCCTCGCCGGCGCCGAGCGTGACGCCGACCGTGCGCCGGTCGCTCGGATACCAGCCGAGCATCAGCGCGTGCCCCGTCGAGGAGCCGGCGCCGAGCAAGCGCGAGTACTCGAGTCGATAGGCGATGCGGTAATCCGCGACGTACTTGTCGCCCGTGAACGAGTACGTCGTGACGTCGGCGTCCGGATATTCGCGGCGCCGGAAGCCGAGCTCGGTGCCCCAGCCGTCGCCCCACGGCCGCTGCGCCGCCGCCGACAGCGCGCGCTTGGGCTCGAAGTCCGTGTCGGCCGTGGCGGCCAAGCCGCCGCCGATGCGCCAGCGTGCGAGCGCTTGCCACGAGCCGCCGAGCTCGAGCGTGGAATCGCTGCGCTCGAAGCGCCGCCCGTCGGCCACCGCGCCGTAGAACGAAGCACCGCCCGGCATCTGCCAGTCGAGCCGCAGCGATTCTCGGCTCCAGTCGGGCGCGCCGTTCGACAGGCGATCCGTGCCCCAGTCGACGGAGGCCCAGCGCGTGTACTCGGCCGGAGCCGGGGGGCGCCGCCACCAGTCCGATTCGGGAAAGCGCCTGGCAACCTCTTGGCGCAGCGCCTCCGTCTCTGCGCGGTCCGCGGTGCGCTCCATGAGCTTCAAGTGCAGCTCCCAGACGTCTGCGTAGTCCGGAGCGAGCTCGAGCGCCTTCGCCGTGCTATTGAGCGCGGCCTCGGGGCGCCCGAGGCGCGCGAGCATCTGCGCACGCCCGAGCAAGTAGTCCGCGTTGTCGGGATGGCGAGCGAGCAGCGCTTCGAGCTGCGCGAGCGCGTCATCGGCGGAGCCCAAGAATCCGAGGACGCGCGCGAGCTCGTAGCGAAGCTCCGCGTCGTCGGGCGAGGCGGAGAGCGCGCTCTCGAGCGCCGTGCGCGCGCGGTCGTAGTCTCCGGCGCGGATCGCGGCCTGCCAGTCTTGCGCCTGCGAGCCGAGCACGATGCTCGAGGCGAGCACGGCGGCGGCCGCGTGCCGGGCTAGCCGCGGCCGGCGCGATGCGCGCCGCGAAAAGACGCACGCGAGCGTCATGCCGCGCCTCGCTGCCGCGAGAGCTCAATGGCGCGGCGGACGCGTGCGACGAGCTCGTCGGGGCGGAACGGTTTGCGGACGAAGTCGTTGGCTCCGGTCTCGAGCGCGCGCACGGCATCCATCTCGAGCGTCCTGGCCGTTACGACCACGATCGGCACGGCGCGCCAGGCCGGATGCTTGCGGGCTTCGATCAGCACTTGGTAACCCGACACGTACGGCAGCATGAGGTCGAGCAGCACGGCGTCGACGGGCTCGAGCGACGAAAGCTTCGCGATCGCGTCGCGGCCGTCGGGGCTCACGATCGCGTCGAAACCCGCCCGCTCGAGCAGCCTCTTCAACAGAAAGGAGGCGTGCTCGTTGTCTTCGACGATGAGCACGCGTTCGCGTGTCGCTTGTGGACCTTCGTCGCTCATCGCTTCGCGTGAGTCGAGTAGGAAGGGCAGGTTATGTGGATTCGCGGCGGTTCGCGGTGACGCTCCTCGCAGAATCGACGGCAGAAAAAGCGTGCCGGTTCAGACAGATAGCGGCTCGCGCGCCCGCCCGAAGGCCGGTGGGAGCGGCGAGCGCGCCAGAAGGGGCATGGTGGGCCCGGTAGGACTCGAACCTACGACCAAGGGATTCACTTCGCCCGCCGTTTCCGGCGGCAGTGGACTATCTCTTCACCCGCCAACGTGTGCGTCGGGTGGGGTGCGGGACGCTCGTGCCTGTCATTAAGAGCACTCGAGCTCTCAGGTAGTCTCTGCACCGTCCGGCGGTGTACCGCCGGCTTGGCTCAGGGTTGCCGGCGCGTTGCCGCGGGGCGGTTTCCCTGAATTCATCCCGTCCACTGCGCGGCTCGTCGCCGCGCAGGCACCTTTTTCGATGAGTCCCCTGCTCTAACCGACTGAGCTACGGGCCCACGCGCGTATGGTACACGCCGGCTTCAGCGGGCGCCCGTGCGCTCGATGAAGTCGACGATGACGGCCGAGACGCTCTGGTCACGCGTGCCGAGGGACAAGAGCTGCGACGAGTGGTTGTGCCCCAGGCTCTGGAAGTAGCGCGGCGTGACGCCGTGCTTCGTGGCGAGCTCGTAAAAAAGCCCGGCATACGCCCTCGTGTAGCGCGCGTTGTCCCATTCGGCCGTCGTCATCAGCACGGGAACGTCGGTCCGACTCACGTTGCCGTTCACGACCATCGACGGCCAGCGCGAGCGGTCCTCGCCGAAGTAGGCGAGCTCGCCGCGCCCGGCCGAGTCGAAGTCGAACGTGTAGGGGCCCGAGACCAAGATCGCGCCGGCTGCGCGCGCCGCGTCGGCCGGCACGAGCTCGGGGCGAAACACGTACGTGGCCGCGTGGAGGGCGCCCGTCGAGATGCCGGCCACGAAGATACGGCGCGGGTCGCCGCCGTACTCGGCGACGTGATCCCGGAGATACGTGACGGCCGTCGCGACGTCGCGCGCGCCCTCGGGCCACTTCGCGTCGGGCGCCAAACGGTAGCCGCCGTTGACGCCGACGTAGCCCAGGCTCGCGAAATACTCGGCCACGTTCGCCGTCGCGGCGCGGCTGCCGCCGATGAGCCCGCCGCCGTGGAACACGACGACGGCCGGCACGGGCTCGGCGGGCCGGCGCACGCGCGTGTAGATGTCGACGCGTTGGCGCTCGTGCTGCCCGTAAGCCAGGTCCTTCGTGACCGTGATCTCCTCGGGCTCGTAGACGCGCGGCTGCGGCGCATACAGCGCGGCGGTTTGCTGCGCGATGGCGCCGTCGAACTCGTGGCCGAATGCGGCGAGCGACACGGCGACGTCGAGCGGCATGCCGGCGCGTGCCGTGTCGGCGCGGCTGCGCGGAACTTCGGCGGGCTCGAGCCAGCGAAATTGCGTGAGCCCGGCGACCGTCGACCCGCACGGCGCGAGCGCGAGGGTCTGCCGGCGATACGCCGGCGAGACGAGCCTCGGCGTGCCCCACGGCTCGCCGCGTGCGCCGCCGAGCGCCACGCAGAGCTCGGAGCGCGCCGCCGGACTCAATCGCCCGTCTTCGAAGCGCCAGCGCTGCAGCCGCGAGTTGTCGCACGCGCGAAGCTGCACGGGCCGGCCCGGCTCGAGCCCTTCCACGGCGAGACAGCGGTCGTGCTCGCTGGCGCGGATCGCTTGGCTCTCGGCCTCGAAGAGCTGGTCGTCGATCGTGCCTTCGCCCTTGCACGTGTGCGCTTGCAGCGGCGCGTCGAGGTTCAGAGTGGGCCCGGCGCCAGAGATGTCGATGCAGTAGCCGCGCGGCTCGTCGAGCGCGTCGACGGCGCGAATCATGGCAGGCTCGGCGGCGGCGAGCGGCGCCAGGCCGATACAGAGAACGGAACCGAATAGGGCGACGCGGCTTCGGCCGTGCATACGGTCTTCTCCTGCCGATCAATCGCGGAGTATGCGACGAAGCTCTCGGCGCGGCCAATCGGCCGCCGCCTTTTCGAGCGCTTCGAGGCGCGCGCAGTGCGGACAGCTTGTATAGGCCGCCAGCAATTTTGCCGTCATAATGCTGGCGATGTTTGAACGTGCCCTCACTCTGCCGAAGCGGTCGTTCCTGTTGCTCGGCCCGCGCGGCATCGGCAAGACCACGTGGCTCAAGCAAGCATTGCCGCAGGCCCTTTGGTACAACCTGTTGCTCGATCGGGAGCTGCTGCGCCTGATGCGCGATCCGGGCGTCTTCCGCCGCGAGATAGAAGCATTACCCTCGGGATCGTGGGTGGTCGTCGACGAGGTGCAAAAGCTGCCGGCGTTGCTCAACGACGTTCACGACGCGCTGACTTCCGCGCCCCGGCGCTGGCGCTTCGCCTTGACGGGCTCGTCGGCGCGGCGCTTGCGGCGTGGCGACGCGAATTTGCTTGCCGGCCGCTTGATCGGCCGCACGATGTATCCGCTCACGGCGGCGGAGCTCCCGTCCTCGCCTCCGGTCGACGATCTGCTGCGCTTCGGCGGGTTGCCGTTGGTTCGCGCGGAACGGACGGTGGGCGGCCGCATCGATCTGCTCGAGGCGTACGTGAGCACGTATCTTGGCCAAGAAGTCCGCGCCGAGGCGTTGGTCCGGAGCCTCGAGTCGTTTACGCGGTTTCTCGAGGTTGCCGCGCTCGCCAACGGTCAGGTGACCAACGTCGCGTCTTTGGCGCGCGACTCGGGGGTCGCACGCCCGACCGTTCAAGGCTACTTCGAGGTGCTCGCCGACACGCTGGTCGGCGCATGGCTGCCCGCTTGGCGGCCGCGGGCGAAGGTCAAAGAAACCGCGCATCCGAAGTTCTATCTGTTCGATTGCGGCGTGGTTCGTGCCCTGTCGGGGCGACTTCGCGAGCCGCTCGATAGCGTCGAGCGGGGCACGTTGCTCGAAACGCTCGTTTTCCACGAGCTGCGAGCCCACGTCGCGTACGCCGATCGAGGCGGCACGCTTTCGTACTTTCGCACGCCGTCCGGCACCGAGGTGGACTTCGTCTGGTCGCGCGGCCGGCACCGCGTCGGCATCGAGGTGAAGGCGGCCACGCGTTGGCGTACCGAGCACAGCCGGGCTCTGCGCGATCTGTACGAAGCCAAAGCGCTGACGGCTTGCTATGGCGTCTACCTCGGCGATACCGAGCAGCGAGACGGAATCGTTCGTGTACTGCCGGCGCGCGCGTTCTTGAGCGAGCTCGCCGCCGGCAAAATACTGCCAGCTTCACGAGCGAGGTGAGCTAGACGGCGGGCATCTCGATACGGAAGCGCGTCTTCCCCCGCACGGTCTCCAAAGAGAAGCCGAAGCCGTGCTGCGTGAGGATCTCCTTCACTAGCGTGAGGCCGATCCCTTGCCCTTGCTTCTTGCTCGTGTAGAACGGCGTGAACAGCCGCGCCTTGACCTCGTCGGTGAGGCCGACGCCCGTATCCGTCACGGACAACACGACGAGGCCACCGTCGCAGCGCGCGTCGATCTCGATGCGGCCGTCTCGATCGATGGTCTCGATCGCGTTCTTGATCACGTTCACGAGCACCTGATCGATCTGGTTTCGGTCCAGCGACACGGCCGGCACGTCGCCGGCCGCGGAAAGATCGAGCGCGATGTTGCGTTGCTCGAGATCCGCGCCAAGCACCGTCTGCATGGCGCGCAGCATGTCGCGCACGTCGACGTTCTCGCGCTGCGGCTCGGGCAGCTTCACGAGCTCGCTGAAGCCCTTCGTGAACTCGTTGAGATTGCGGTTGCGCGCGATCAGGACGTCGAGCGCGCTCTCGTAGTGCGAGGGGGACTCCGCGCCCGCGATTTCCTTGCCGCAATCTTGAGCGGCAGCAGGGTGCGGCGATGCGCCGTCGCGCGCATCTCCTCCCACGGAGTCACGGTGGCGCGCCAGGCCGGCGCGATGGCTTCGACCGTGGCGACGATCTGCGCCTCGAAGGACCGATTCGTGCCAGGGGCGATTTTTTCGAACAGCGCGCCACGGCAGCGGCTCCTCGAATTCGATGGCGTGAGATCTCGATCCATGTTGCGCAGGCGTTTGCAGGTAGCGTGCCATGCACCGTCGCACGGTTTGCGCTCGCGCGACGCAGCGTCGACGCGACTTTACATCGGCACGCATGCGCGCACCGCCGTCCGATATCGAACACAGCGTTCAATAACGGGACGCTCGGCCGCGATCGAATACGTTTGCGTTGTCGTGGCGGCGCTTTGTAACTACGCTTTTTAGGAGATTCAGAATGATCGAATCCTGGCGGGTCTGATTCGCCGCCAGGTTGGCGTCGTCGCCCGCGTACTCTTCGCGCACACGCCGCACCGCGCGCTCGATGGCGGCGGCCTTGTTGATGAGCACGTCATCGGCCATACACCGTGCTTTCGGCGGCTACGCGATCCAAAATGCCGCGCCGCTCTTCGTTGAGCCTCGCATAGGCACTGAAAGTGTAGTCTTCGAATCGGCCTCTCGCGGCCGCATCGGCCTCATAGAGGAGCTTGCCGGTAGCGACCACCTGCATCGCCATCACGGTAGACGCTGCTGCCAGGTCGACGAGGTCCACGTCGCGCCCGAGCTTCGCCGCGAGCGCCTCCTGTGCCTCGAAACGTTGCGCCGCCGTGAGGCGCGAGCGCGCGAGGACCGCGATGTCCGTATCGCTCGACGCAGCCGCCGTTCCTCGAGCGGTAGAGCCGAATCGATAGACCGCTATGACGCCTTCGACGGCCTGACGCAGGTGGTCGACGATGACTTGGTCTTGCGATTCGGCCGGGAGGCGCATGGTGGCCGGGATTGTACCCGCTTCAGCGACGCGTGCAGCGCGGGCACGCCTTGCCGGCGGTTGCGGTC
>JBBIJV010000191.1:0-6850 GCA_037445815.1 Rhodospirillaceae bacterium | reverse complement strand
GGGCGGCTTCCGCGGCGGCGGCGGGTTCGGCGGCGGCGGCTTCAAGACCGGCGGCGGGTTCTAATCTTCCTCACGATCGCCGACGTGCGGCTTTTCGTCATCCACAACGTCAAGGAGCTCGCCGTCGATCCTCGCGCGGCCGGCTACACCGCCGTGATCTCCGGGCACTCGCACGTGCCGAAGGCCGAGCGCGTGCGCCGACCGGTCGCGAGACGGCCGTTACGTCGTGCTCGAGCGCGAGTCCGACCTGTGGGTGGTGGACCTGGAAGGCGATCGCCAGCCGGCGCGTTACGCCGCAACGCCCATCAACGAAGCGCAGGCACAGCTGTCGATGGACGGCAACTGGATTGCCTATACCTCGAACGAGACCGGCCGCGACGAGGTTCTACGTGCAAAGCTTTCCGGCGCCGGGGCGCAAGCGGCAGATCTCCACCGAAGGCGGCGCGATGCCGCGTTGGACGCGCGACGCCACGGAGCTCATCTACCTCGCCGCGGACCAGACGCTTACCGCGGTGCCCATCCTCGATGCGAGCACGCTCGAGCTCGGGCCGCACGTGTCGCTGTCTCGGCACCGCTCATCGTCTGGGGCAGCGAATCGGGCGGCCTGCCTACGAACTACGACGTGAGCCCGGACGGTCAGCGCTTCTTGCTCCTACAGCCGCACGAGAATCCGCCGGCGCCGATGACGGTCGTGCTCAACTGGCAGGGATCTCTCGCGCAATAGCATGGCGCACGCGGCATGCGCAGCATCATGCGGCCGCGCAGGCGACCCGGACGAACGCTGAGCGTGCAGCGATAACGAGATACCGGCCGCTGCCAACGGCTATTCCGCGGTCGGCACCTGCTCGCGCAGCTCTTCGAACTAATTGAGGACGAGCGTAAGAGTCACGAACTGCGAAGCATCTTCCGCGACGGCGCGAATGAATCGGCGTGCTCAGCCGCTAACTTGGGCGCGCTGCTATTCCTAGCGCAGCGCCTCCATCGGCGCGACGCTCGACGCGCGCCGCGCCGGCACGTAGTGCGTGCCCTTCGCGCGGTTCCGGGCGTGGAGGCGGCCGGCATGATCGGCGATCTTTGGATCGCCAACGACCGCGAGCGGATGCTCACCGTCGAGCGCGGCGACGGCGCAATTTCCGAGCGCGTGCGCTTCCGCAGAGACGAGGTCGGCGAGGGCTTCTTCGAGGCCGCCGGGGCATCGCTGCGGCAGGGCCGGTTCTTCTCGAGCGCGGATCGGCCCGACGCGCCGCTCGCCGCGATCGTCAACGAGGCGATGGCGCGGCGCGCGTGGCCCGGCGAGGATCCCGTCGGGCGACGGTTCAAGCTCGGTCCGGCCGCGTCGACGAACGCGTGGTACACCGTCGTGGGCGTCGTCGGCGACATGCAGCGGCAAGGGCCGGAGCGCGACGCGGTTCCGCAGGTGTTCGAGGCGCTCGCCCAGAATCCTCCGCGCGCTGTGGAAGCGCTCGTAAGAACCGCGTCCGACGATCCGGCCGATCTCGCCGGCGCGCTTCGCGCCGCCGTGCGCGGCGTGGAACGCAACGCCCCGATTTACGCGGTGGCGCCGCTCGAGACGCAGCTCGAGCGGTGCCTCGAGCAGCGCCGCCTTCAAACGTCGCTGATCAGCGGATTCTCGATCATGGCGCTGCTGCTCGCCGCCGTCGGAATCTACGGACTCATTCAGTACTCCATCGCCACGCGCACGCAGGAGCTCGGCCTGCGCATGGCCGTCGGCGCGCGCGCGGCCGATATCTTCCGCTTGGTGCTCGGCGAGGGGCTCGGGCTCTGCCTGGCCGGTCTCGCGCTCGGTCTCGCCGCGGCGTGGTGGCTCAAGCGCTTGGCCTCGAGCCTGCTGTTCGGCGTCGACGCCGGGGATCCATGGACGTTCGCGGCGGTCGCGCTGTTGCTCTCAACCGTTGCGCTCGTAGCGTGCTACTTCCCCGCGCGGCGAGCCGCGGCGCTCGATCGTCGTCGTGCTGCGTCTGACGTGAGCGGCGAAGACGAATCGGCGCTGCATTAAAGGCGTCGTTCACGGCGCCCGGCGAGGCCGGCGGCGCCAACAGCTCGACGGTGGGGAAGTAGCTCCGATAGCGTGCCGTGTCGCGCGTCAGGATCGCGCAGCCGAGCACGGCGGCGTGGGCGCCGATGAAAAAGTCCGGCAGGACTCCGGTCTTTCCACCGCCCGCTCGCCGGTGTCTTCGAAACGCTTGGCCGGCAAGGAACAGCGCGGCGCGTGGCAGCTCGAGCAAGAAGAGCTCGAGGTCCGCTACACGCGCATCGAGCGTTTCGATGGACTTGAAGTTCAGCGAGAGCTCGGCGTAGACGATCGGATTGATGGCGAGCTCGTGTACTTGCGACTGAGCTCGCAGTTGCGCGACGGACCACGCCGACCAGTCCGCGTCACGCTGCCAAACGTCGACGACGACGTTGGTATCGACGAGCACCATTCACTCGTCGCCGCGCAGCAGCGCCATGAGCTCGTCGGTGCGCCACTTCACTTCCGCGGCACCCAGCGCGCGATCGAAACGGTCCTTCTTCGCGCCGTTGCGGCGTGTGCCGGCCTTGAACAGCACGACCTTCTCGTTCTCGACGGCGAACTCCACGCGGCTGCCGGGCGTCAGCTTCAACGCGTCGCGAATACGCTTCGGAATCGTCACTTGGCCTTTGACGGTGATTCTGGTCGCCATGGCTTGCCTCGGCGGTATTACTTGATTGGGCCGCGGTAATACTCAGATCGAACACACGCAAGAACGAAAATCGCCCCATGAGCATCGAAACCGGCATTGACCGCCGAACATCACCCCCAGTGGATGGCATCGTGCGTCTTTGTACGGCCCTCAGATACGTTCCACTCGCACGCCTCCGGCGAACTGTGCCAGTGCCGCGAGATCGTCGGGATCTCCCGTGAGCACGATTCCATCGGGTTCCGCAAACGCTACGAGCAAGGCATCGACGGTGGAACCTCGGCGCGCCTTTCGCCGCAAGAGTGCGGCTCGCCTAGCTACGTGCTCGGGGACTTCCTCGACGATATCGCATGTCTTCAGCAACGCGTTGGCGTGTGCATCGCGGGCGCTGTGGCCTTCGAGGCATTCAACGAGGACCACGGAAGGAACGACGGGCGGCCAAAGGTCGCGCTCACGCAGCTCGAGAATCAGCGCTGCGGCTTGTCGGGTGCGGGCAGCGAGTCGCGTGACGCTCCCCGAATCGAGAAGCAACACGCGTCTTCAACCGGTTTTGCGCGCCGGCCGCCGTTCGAGCCGTCGCGCCACGGCGGCGGCGCGTTCGCGATCCTTCGCCGAAGGCGGACCGACTTCTTTGATCAGGGCTGCGACGTATTTGTCGGTCTCGGCGAGCAAGTCGAGGCGGCGCACTTCCGCCCGAACGGCTTTCTGAAGGAGCTCGGACGCGGGCAACCCTCGGGTCTTCACCGAGTCGTAGAGATCGTCGGGCAAATAGACCTGCATTCGTGGCATACGCCTAGATATACACCCCTAGCCGGGAAGGGACAAGCGCAACGTGTCCGGCCGCTAGCGAATGGTCGATACGCTAGTCGTTTCGGGAGCTCGAACGCAGACCAATATCTATCCGTTTCGTAGAGATACCGGCTTTCAGGGGAGCTCGGGGTTGGTGGATAGCTGCGTCGGGGGTTCTTCGTGCGTCGGCGGCTACGAGCGCAGCGCGTCGAGCACGCCGACGAACGCCTCGTTCGCGCGCTTCAGTACCGCGGCGGAAGCTTCGATCGCGCGCTGCGCCTCGATCATCTCGACGAGCGGCTCCACGACCTCGGCGGGTTCGGCCCCGCGTGCCGGTGCCGACGCAATTTCGTGTGCGGCCTCGCGGAGCTTGCGGAGATTCGTCTGAATCCCGTCAAGGGCTGTCATATTGATACCGGTAATCTTGTCCACGGCCGCCTCCTGCTCCGCGTCAACGCTCCGGGTCCACGCCGCACGGGACGGCCGGGCGCGCCGAAACTTGAGCCAGACTGGACATAAACACAGCCCTTAGGTTAACTACGCCCATGCTCCCCGAGAATTTCCACCCCGCCGTCGCCGGCTGGTTCCGCAGCGCTTTCTCCGCGCCGACGAGCGTGCAGGTCAAAGCGTGGGACGCGATCGGTTCGGAGCAGCACACGCTGATCAGCGCACCGACCGGCTCGGGCAAGACGCTCGCGGCGTTCCTACGCGTCATCGATTTGCTCGCGAAGCAGGCGGCCGACGGCACGCTGACGGACGAGACGCAGGTTCTCTACGTCTCGCCGCTGAAGGCGCTCTCGAACGACATCGAGAAGAACCTGCGCGCGCCGCTCGAAGGCATCGGCCGCGAGTTCGCGGCGCAAATGCTCGGCGAGGCTCCGATCCGCGCGGCCGTGCGCACGGGCGATACGCCGCAGAGCGAGCGCGCGCGCATGCGCCGCCAGCCGCCGCACATCCTCGTCACGACGCCGGAGTCGCTGTACATCCTGCTCAGCACCGACTCCGGGCGGAAGATGCTGCGCGGCGTGCGCACGGTCATCGTCGACGAGATTCATGCCGTTGCCGGCAACAAGCGCGGCGCGCATCTGGCGCTCTCGCTCGAGCGGCTCGAGGCGCTCTGCGAGCGGCCGCCCACGCGCGTCGGCATCTCGGCCACGACGAAGCCGATCGAGGTGCTGACGAGGTTCCTCACGGGCGTCACGGACGCACCCTGCACGGTCATCGACGAAGGCCACGCGCGCGAGCGCGATCTCATGCTCGAGCTGCCGGGCTCGCCGCTCGAGGCGATCATGTCGGCCGAGGTGTGGATCGAGCTCTACGATCGGCTCGCGGAGCTGATCCGCGCGCACCGCACGACGCTCGTGTTCGTGAACACGCGCAGGCTCGCGGAGCGCGCCGCGCGGCATCTCGCGGAGCGGCTCGGCGACGACGCCGTCACGTCGCATCACGGCAGCCTCGCGAAAGAGCATCGCCTCAAGGCCGAGGAGCGGCTGAAGGCGGGACAACTGAAAGCGCTCGTCGCGACGGCGTCGCTCGAGCTCGGCATCGACATCGGCGACGTGGATCTGGTCTGCCAGCTCGGCTCGCCGCACGGCATCTCGGCGTTCTTGCAGCGCGTCGGCCGCTCGGGCCACGGGCTCGGCCGCATTCCGAAGGGGCGGCTCTTCCCGCTGTCGCGCGACGACCTCGTCGAGTGCACGGCGCTGCTCGCGAGCATCGAGCGGCGCGAGCTCGACGCGATCAAGCCGCGGCCGAAGCCGCTCGACGTGCTCGCGCAGCAGATCGTCGCCGAGGTCGGCGTGCAGGAGTGGCGCGTCGAGGACTTGCACAAGCGCTTCACGCACGCCGCGAGCTACGCGGATCTCACGCTCGAGGAGTTCGTCGGCGTGTCGCGCATGCTGGCCGACGGCTTCACGACGCATCGCGGCCGGCGCAGCGCGTATCTGCACTTCGACCGCGTCAACGGCGTGTTGCGCGGCCGGCGCGGCGCCACGCTGACGGCCGTCACGAACGGCGGCGCGATCCCGGATCAGTTCGACTACGAGGTCGTGCTGCTGCCGAGCGAGCTGCCCGTCGGTACGCTGAACGAGGACTTCGCGTTCGAGAGCTTGCCCGGCGACATCTTCCAGCTCGGCAACGCGAGCTATCGCATTCAGAAGGTCGAGGGCGGCCGGGTCTACGTCACGGACGCGGCCGGGCAGCCGCCGAACATTCCGTTCTGGCTCGGCGAGGCGCCGGGCAGGAGCGACGAGCTCTCGACGTCGGTGGGCCGGCTCAACGAGACACTCGCCGAGCTCATCGACCGCGACGGCGCCGACGGCGCGCTGAAGTGGCTCATGACGGAGTTCGGCCTCGGCGAGAGCGCGGCCCGACAGCTCGTCGAGTACCTGGCCGCCGCGAAGGCCGCGCTCGGCGTGCTGCCGTCGCCGAAGCGCGTTGTGTTCGAGCGCTTCTTCGACGAGACCGGCGACACGCACCTCGTCGTGCACTCGCCGTTCGGCTCGCGCATCAATCGCGCGTGGGGCTTGAGCTTGCGCAAGCGCTTCTGCCGCAAGTTCAACTTCGAGCTGCAAGCGGCCGCGCTCGAGGACTCGATCGTGCTGTCGCTCGGCGCCGTGCACAGCTTCGCGCTCGAGGACGTGGCGAAGTACCTCTCGAGCAAGACGGTGCGGGGCGTGCTGACGCAGGCCGTGCTCAACGCGCCGCTGTTCGGCCTCTACTGGCGCTGGAACGCGACGACGGCGCTCGCCGTGCGCCGCTTCAGGAACGGCAAGAAGCAGCCGGCGCAGTTCCAGCGCATGGATGCCGAGGACCTGCTTTCGACGGTGTTCCCGGATCAGCTCGCGTGCGCCGAGAATTTGCCCGGCGGCGACCGCGAGATCCCCGATCATCCGCTCGTGAACCAAACGCTCGAGGATTGCCTCACGGGCGCAATGGACATCGACGGCCTCGAGCAATTGCTCGCGCGCATCGAGAGCGGCGAGATCGAAGTCATCTGCCGCGAGCTCACGAGCCCGTCGCCGCTTGCGCAGGAGATCTTGGGCGCGAAGCCGTACGCGTTCTTGGACGACGCGCCGGCCGAGGAGCGGCGCACGCTGGCCGTGCAGGCGCGCCGCTACATGACCCCGGAGCAGGCCGCCGAGCTCGGCAAGCTCGACCCCGAGGCGATCGAGCGCGTGCGCTCCGAAGCGTGGCCGCAAGTGATGAGCGCCGACGAGCTGCACGACGCCCTCGTGCTGCTCGGGTTCGTGACGGCCGCGGAGGGCGTCGCATGGGCGCCGCTCGTCGAGCGCCTGCGCGCCGACGGCCGCGCGACAGTCGTCGAGCTGCCGCAAGCCGGGCCCGTGTGGGTCTCCGCGGAACGGCTGCCCGAGGTCCCG
>JBBIJV010000190.1:0-6863 GCA_037445815.1 Rhodospirillaceae bacterium | reverse complement strand
GCCGAGCGCGCGCACGAAGTCGCCGAGCGCGTGGCCGCACGCGGCAAGCCAGGCCGGGATACGCCAGCGCGGCGCTTTGCCGAAGCGCAGCCACTCGCGAAACACGTCGACGAGCGCGGGCAGCGTGAGCCGCTCCGGGCCGGCCACGTCGAGCGCGATGCGCGCCGGGGCATTCTCGCGCGACAGCGCGACGATCGTCGCGGCGACCTCGTCGAGCGCGACGACTTGCAGCTCGCCCGCGTTCGAAAACTCGGGCACGACGGGCAGCGCCGCGAGACCGCGGAAGAGCGCGCTGCCGCCGTACGCCGCCCGGCCCACGACGACGGACGGCCGCAACACGACCCAGTCGAGCGGCGTCGCCATCAGCGCTTCCTCGCCCGCGCGTTTCGTCTCGGAATACTCGCTGATCGCATTGCGCTCGACGCCGATCGCCGACAGGTGCACGACCCGCCGTACTCCGGTGCGCTCGCAGGCCGCATACAAGGCGCGCGCGCTGTCGACGTGCACGGCGTTGAGCTCGCGGCTGCCTTGCAGCACGCCGGCGCAGTTGACGACGGCGTCGACGCCCTCGAGCAGCGGCAACCAGGCGGTTGCGTCGCGAAGATCGGCGAGATCGAGCGCCCGCCACTCGACGCCGTCCTGCGCCTGCCCGGGCCGCCTCGCAACGGCGCGCACGGCGACGCCTTCCGTGCGGAAACGAGCCATCGCGGCGCTGCCGATCAACCCCGACGCGCCCACCAGTAGTACGCGCCGCGGCAGCTCATGCTCGCTCACGGACGCCCACGCCATTCGCCCATCGCAGCCACGAAGCAAAGAGCATGCCAGAAGCTGCGCGGCTGGCATATCGTTTGCACGTAGCTCGACGGCGGCACGCCGCCCGACGCGAAGCTTGCGGCGCCGCGCGGCGGCTGCGCGACCTGTACGTACATCTCGAGAACGACGTCAAAGCGCGCCCGTCGTACGATGCAATGAACCTCGCCGCCAACGTCGCGGCGCGCAAACGGCATGGGAGGCGAAGGCCCCATGAAACCACGGAGCGGCAACGCTTCGGCCAAGCTCGAGCGCTATCACGGTAAGCGAAACTTCGCGAAGACGCCCGAGCCGCGCGGCGGCACGCGCAGCAGCAACAGCCGCGGCTTGCAGTACGTCGTGCAGCGGCACGACGCGACGCGGCTCCATTACGACTTGCGTCTCGAGCACGACGGCGTGCTGAAGAGCTGGGCGGTGCCGAAGGAGCCGAGCTCGAATCCGAAGGATCGCCGGCTCGCCGTGCACGTCGAGGATCATCCGCTCGACTACGGCTCGTTCGAGGGCGAGATTCCCGAGGGCCAATACGGCGCCGGCAGCGTCGTGATCTGGGACAAAGGGCACTGGCGGCCGCTCAACGACGCCGACGAGGGCTTGAAGGAGGGCAAGCTCGACTTCGAGCTCGACGGGCGCAAGTTGAAAGGCCGGTTCACGCTGGTGCGCATGGCCGGCCACGGCGGGCGCAGGGGCGGCGGCAAGGACCATTGGCTGCTCATCAAACGCACCGACCGTGCCGCGAACGCGCCCGCCGCGCCCGCCAGGAAAAAGCGCAAGCCGCGCGCCAAGCTCGCGCCGAGCGGCGTCACGAACGCGCACCGCGGCGAGCTGCCCAAGAAACCGTCTCCGCAGCTCGCGACGGCCGTCACGCGCGTGCCCGAGGGCGCGGGCTGGCTGTTCGAGCCGAAGCTCGACGGCTATCGCGTGCTGCTGCGCGTCGAGGACGGCGACGCTCGGCTGCTCACGCGCCGCGGCAACGATTGGACAAACCGCTTCAGCGGCATCGCCGCAGCGGCGCGCAAGCTCGACTGCCGCACGGCGCTCATCGATGGCGAGGCCGTCGTCTTCGACTCGCGCGGGCTCACGAGCTTTCAGCGCTTGCAGAACGCGCTCACGGCCGGCGCCGACGCGCCGATCGTGCTCGTCGCATTCGATCTGCTGCACCTCGACGGCTGGGATCTCACGCACGCGCCGCTCGTCGAGCGCAAGGCCCTGCTCGAGCAATTACTCGACGGCGCGCCGCAGGCGATTCGCTACAGCGAGCACGTCGACGCGGGCGGCGCGAAGTTCTTCACCGCCGCCTGCAAGCTCGGCCTCGAAGGCGTCGTCGCGAAGCGCGCCGCGGATCCGTACCTTGCCACTCGCACGCGCAGCTGGCTCAAGATCAAGTGCCACAAGCGCGAAGAGCTCGTCGTCGTCGGCTTCACGGATCCCGCGGGCTCGCGCACGGGGTTCGGCGCGCTGCTCGTCGCTACTCGCGAGAAACCGGGCGCGCCACTCCGTTACGCGGGCAAGGTCGGCACGGGCTTCGACGAACGCACGCTGAAGTCGCTGCACGCGCGTTTGAAACCGCTCGAGGCCCCCACGATGCCCGTCGAGAGGGACTCCGCGCGCGGCGTCGCGCGCGGCGTGCACTGGGTGGAGCCGAAGCTCGTCGCCGAGATCGCGTACACGGAGCGAACGAGCGACGGCCGGCTCCGCCACCCCGTGTACCAGGGCCTGCGCGAGGACAAGACGGCGGAGGAAGTCGTCATCGAGAGCGCCACGCCGCCGCCCGAAGCCGCGCACGAGGAAGCTGAAGCGGATACCGATCCGAAAGCGCCGGCGGCGGCCGCGGCGAAGAAGCCGCGCGGCGCGAGGACGGTGAAGCTCACGCATCCCGACAAGGTGCTCTACCCCGATCCCGGCGTCACGAAGCGCGAGCTCGCCGACTACTGGAGCGCCGTCGCGGAGCCGGCGCTGCCGCTGCTGCGCGGGCGGCCGCTGACGATGTTTCGCTGCCCCGACGGCTACGGCGCGCACTGCTTCTATCAGAAGCACATCGGCGCCGGCGTGCCGGCCGTCGTGCCGCGCGTCGAGGTGACGCCGGGGGAGGCCCCGTACGCGATGATCGACGACGTCGCGTCGCTGCGCGCGCTCGCGCAGATCGGCGTGCTCGAGATCCACGTGTGGGGCGCGCGCGCCGAGCATCTCGACCGGCCGGACGTCTTGGTGTTCGACCTCGACCCCGCGCCCGACGTGCCGTGGAGCGAGGTCGCCGCGGCCGGGCTCGCGGCAAAGGAGCGGCTCGAAGCGCTGGGCCTCAACGCGTTCGCGAAGCTGACGGGCGGCAAGGGCCTGCACGTCGTCGTGCCCGTGAAGCCGGGGCCCACCTGGCCGGCCGTCAAGAAGTTCACGCACGCGTTCGTGCTCGAGATGGTGCGCGCCGAGCCGCGGCGCTTCGTGGCATCGATGTCGAAGAAGAAGCGCGCCGGCAAGATCTTCGTCGACTACTTGCGCAACGACAAAGAAGCCACGGCAATCGGGCCGTATTCCCCGCGCGCGCGCCCCGGCGCGCCGATCGCGCTGCCGATCGAATGGGACGACCTTCGGCCGCATGCGCCGAGCGCGCCGCGCTTCGGCCTGCGTGAGGTGCCGCAGCTGATCCGCGCGCGCAAGCGCGATCCGTGGGAAGGGTTCGAGGCCGCGCGCCGTCCGCTCGTCGACTGACGCGGCGCTAACCGGCCTCGAGCAGCGCCGCGATCAGCTCTTCGCGCGACATCGAGCTTCGCCCTTTCACGCCGAGCTTCTTCGCCTGCTCGTAGAGCTCTTGCTTGCTCTTGTCCGCGAGCGCATCGTCGCCCGCCACGCGCCGCGGCGGCGCACGTGCGCGCCCGCGTTCCGCGGGCTCCGCGCGCGCGGGCTTGCGCGCGGCAGCGCCGATGCGTTCCTTGAGCGCGGCCATGATGTCGATGATGTCGGCCGTCTCCTCGTCGTCGGCCGGCGGCGCCTCCTCGATCTCGACCACGTCGCGCTCGGCGTCGCGCTTCGCCTCGGCGAGCTCGAGCAGCCTGCGGCTGTATTCGTCCTCGAGCAGGTTGCGATCGAGCTCCTTGGCCGTAAGCTCGGCGAGCGCGCGCTCCATTTCCTGCCGGTGTTCGGCCGGCGCGCGCGTCACCGCCGGCAACCCGACGTCGTCGGGCGTGCGGAGCTCGGTCGTGAAGCGCATGGTGACGGCGCGCAGCGTGCCGCCCTCGGCAAAGATCGCCGCGAGATATTCCTTGCCGCGCATGACGAACGTGGCAATGCCGGCCTTGCCGGCCCGCTCCATGGTCTCGGCGAGCAGGTGATACGCCTTCGTCGACTCGCCGGCGGGCGCCAGCACGTACGGCCGCTCGAGCAGCTGGCGCGGGATCTCTTCGCGCCTCACGAACAGACGCAGGTCGATGTCGCGCGACTTCTTCGGCGCGAGCGCGTCGAGCTCCTCGTCCGAGACGATCGTGAAGCTGCCGTCTTCGTTCTCGTAGCCGCGCACGATGTCGTCGCGCGTCAGGGCGTTGCCGTCCGCCGAGCAGAAATAGCGCCGCACGAGCGGCTGGTCGTCGGGGCCGAGCATGCGCATCGCGATGCGCCGCGAGCGCACGGCGGGAAAGAGATCGACGGGCACGCTCACCAGGCCGAACGTCAGCGTGCCGCTCCAGAACGCGCGCGGGCCCGCAACGGCTTCAAGCTCGGCGGCCATGGCTCGTCTCCTTGCGCCGCGACGACTTCAAGCTCGCCTGCAAGCTCGCGACGAGCGATTCCTCGCGTTTTCGCTCCGGCGCCTTCGGGAAGCGCACGACCTTGCCGGCCGCCTTCGCGGCGAGCAAGCCTTTCAGCTGCTCCTGATACTCGTCGCGGAACGCGCTCGGGTCGAAGCGATCCTCGAGCGCGCCGATCAGCTGCTCGGCGAGCGCGATCTCGCGCTTGTGCGGGGCGCGGTTCGCGCTCGGCCTCAAGGCGCCGACCTCGACGATCTCTTGCGCATACCGCAGTGTCTCGAGCAGCAAGTAGCCGCCGCTCGCGTGCAGCGCGCCGACGTAGCGCTTGTTGCGCAGCACCCAGTGCGCGACGCCGACGGCCTCGCGCTTCGCGAGCGCCTCGGCGAGCGCGAAGTAGCCCTCGTCGTCGCCGTCGGGGCCCAAGTAGTACGGGCGGTCGAACCAGCGCTCGTCGATGGCGCTCGCCGCGAGCGCCTCGGCGAGCGCGAAGTAGCCCTCGTCGTCGCCGTCGGGGCCCAAGTAGTACGGGCGGTCGAACCAGCGCTCGTCGATGGCGCTCGCCGCGACCGCCTGCTCCACGCTGATGAGCCGCGACGGCTTCGGCGCGAGCGCGGCCTGCTCCTCTTCCGTGAGCACCACGTAGACGCCGCGATCGACGGCGACGGCCTTCTTGATCGCTTCCGGCGGCACGGGCCGCGCCGTCTCGGGATGCACAATGTGCTGCTTGACCGGCGCACCGTCTGCGGCATGCAGCAACCGAAAGTGAACTTTCGCGTCCCGCACGGCCGCGTAGAGCTTGACCGGCACCTTGATCTCGCCGAGCGCGAGATCGGCTTTCCACATTGCGCGCGCCGCCATCGCGAGCCTCCTCGAACGGGCGGCGCGCAAGTTCCATACCGAAGCGCCGGGCAGCGTTCGGGCTCCCGCTCACGCGCTCGGCTCGCCTCTCAAACGGTCTTCACGTTCACGAATTCTCGGATGCCGAACCGCCCGAGCTCGCGGCCGTAGCCCGAGCCCTTTCGCCGCCGAGCCGCAACTTGCGGCGCGAGCGCAGAAACCCGTTGTTGAAGCGGTTGCCTGCGCCGATGCTCGGCGCGATTACGGGGTCGCGTCTTGGCTCGACCCGGCGAACATGCGCTTGCCGTCGGCCGTCGTCACCGTGCGGGCGTTCGAGTTCGTGCTTCCATCGCGCGCGCGCGAGCCCTGAACCGTGATGATGTCGCCCTGCTTCAGCGCGTTGCGCGTCCAGCCTTGACGCATCAATCCGTTCGGGCTGCCGAGCTCGAAGGCCCAATCGGCCCCCTTCTCGTCGCCGGCGGGCGAGCGGCATTGCCACTCTTGCTCGACGGCGTCGGGGCCCCGAGCAGCGGTGCGCTCGCAGATCTCCGTCGCGGTCATGTGGATCCACGCGTGCGGATTTTGCCAATCGAGCTTCGTGACGGCGCCCGTTGCTTTGATCTCCTTGCTCGCGTCGAACTCCGCGGAAAACGAGTGATGGGCGAACAGCGGCAGCGACGCCGCGGCCGCGGCAATCGCGATGCTCGTGACGACTGCGTTCTTGGTGACGCCGCGGCTGCGGCTGCTATTGGCCTGATTCACTAGCGGGCTCCTCATCCAGCTGAATTCTGCTACCGAACTGTTGATTCTCGTTGCAGACGAATTCGATCAATTCCTGATCCGGCAATAGCCGCTGATCGACGCGCACCGTCCACGGTTTGGTGTAGGCCTTCGGATCGTCGATCGTAAAGTCGATCTGTAAATGGCCGAACGTCGGCCGGCGGAAGCGCTCGGTGATCTTCGCCTGGCGCGTGTAAGGGCTGCCGTTCACGTCGAGCCACCCGTCGTACGGGCTGTCCTCGTCGGCACCGCGCAGGTTGTTCGTCTCCACGACGAGATCGTCGCCCTCCCAGTGCCCGACGGAGTATCCGTACCACCACGGCTGCGGCTCGCCTTGCGGCGGCAGCTCGCGACCGTCCAAGTAGATGTGGCGAATGCCGTAATTCGCTTCGTACTCGATCAGGATCAGCTTTTCCGTCTGGATGATCATGCGCGGCTGCGGCTGCTGATGGAACTGAAGAAAGCCCATCGGCAAGCAGCGGGCATCCGGGTTGTCGCGCGCGCGCAGCGCAAAGCGTTGATCCCTGAGCTGCTTCGCCCAGGGCGTATAGGGAAGACCGCCCTCCATGTTCTGGCCGGCTTCGAAGAAGGCCGCGATCGGCGGGCCGTCCGGATCGAATGGGACCGGCGCTTGCGGCGGCTCGAGCGACACGCCGCCACCCCCACCGCCTCCGCCCCCGCCCCCGCCGCCGCCCCCGCCGC
>JBBIJV010000189.1:0-6890 GCA_037445815.1 Rhodospirillaceae bacterium | reverse complement strand
CCGCGCGAGCGCGGGCAGGTCGGCGGCCGTCGCGCGGGTTCGGTAACGGACGGCCGGCGGCTTCATTTCGAGCCGCTCGGCGCGCGCCGGCGCGCGTCGTCGACGAGCCAGGAGACCGCAGCGGCGAACGGGATGCCCGCCTCGGTGAGCGCGGCCGCGAATCCGGCGCCGGGGGCGAGGCACGGGTTCGCATTCACCTCGAGCACGAACGCAAGCCCCGAGCTGGCCACGCGGAAGTCGACGCGCGCATAGCCGTCGAGGCCGAACAGCTCCCAGCACGCGAGCGCGAGCCTTCCTAAGCGCGCCGCGAGCTCGGGCTCGACGGCGAACGAGCGCACCGTGTTGCGGTACTCGAAGCTGTCCTCGTCCCATTTCGCCGCGTAACCGACGATCGCCGGCTTGTCGGGCGGAAAGCCGTCGAAACGAATCTCGGCGACGGGCAGCACTTTCGGTCCGTCCGGCGCCGCGATGACGGCGACGTTGAGCTCGCGCCCCGGCACGAAGCGCTCCGCGAACCACTCGCCGCCGAGCTCGCGGCGCCGCGCGGCGAGCACGGCCGCGACGGCATCGGCGCCGTGGACGACGGACGAATCGTCGAGCCCGAGCGACGAGTGCTCGGCCACGGCCTTGACGATCCACGGCCCCGAATCCGCGCCGCCCATGAAGGCGGCCGGCGTCGCGATGTCGGCGGCGGACAGCATCTTCTTCGCCGCGAGCTTGTGCGACGTCGCGGCGAGCGCGAGCGGCCTGCACCCCGTGAACGGCACGCCGAGCGACTCGAGCAGCGCCGGCACGACGTGGACGAGCTCGCCGCGGCCCGCGAGCGATTCGACGAGGTTGAACACGGCGTGCGGCTTGCGCTCCTCGACGGCGCGCTCGAGCGCGCCGAGATCGAGGCCGACGGGCACCGTGAACGTCTCGTAGCCGAGCGAGCCGAGCGCCGCCGCGATCGCGTCCGCCTCGACGAGCGTGTCGGCTGCGTCGGGGCGCCCCGACGCGGCCGCGGCGTCGTAGGCGACCGCGACGCTAGCGCGCATCGAGCCGCTCGAGCGCCGACCGGACGATCTCGCCGATCAAGGTTCGATAGCTCATACCCGTCCGTTCGGCCATGAGCGGCAGGTCCGAGTAGCCCGGCGTGAGCCCTGCGAGCGGATTGACCTCGAGCATCTGCGCGCGGCCCTCCGCGTCGAGCCGCACGTCGACGCGGCCCGCGTCGCGGCAGCCGAGACAACGCCAGGCCGCGAGCGCGACGCCCTCCACCTCGTCCTTGAGCGGCCCGGCCTCGAGCAACCGGTAGTCGACTCGGCCCTGCCATTCGGTCTTGTTGCGATACGAGTAGACGCCGAAGTCCGCGCGCTCGAGCAGCAGAACCTCGAGCGACGCGAGCGCGCGCGCCGCAGCGCCCGTGCCCAACACGCCGACCGTGAACTCGCGGCCCGGCAGGAACTCCTCGACGAGCACGGGCTGCCGATAGCGCTCGAGCAGCTCGGTGCAGACCTCGACGAGCCCGGCGCGCGTCCTGACGAGCGATTTCGCCGTGACGCCTTTGCTGCTGCCTTCGGCCACGGGCTTCGCGAAGAGCGGCAGCGGCAATGCGACGCCGGAGGCCTCTTCGGCCGTTCCGACGAGCGCGAACTTCGGTGTCGGGATGCCGTGGCCGCGCGCGACGTGCTTCGCCATGCCCTTGTGCAGCGTCAGCGCGCAGGTGAGCGGATCGGAGAACGTGTAGGGGATCTCGTACGCCTCGAGCAGCGCCGGCACCTGCGACTCGCGCCCGAAGCCCGCAACCCCTTCGGCGATGTTGAAGACGAGATCGCAGCGCCAACCGGCGACGAGCCGCGCAGCGAGCGCGCGCACGTGCCCCACGCGCTCGACGCGATGGCCGAGCGCCGTCAGCGCGTCCTCGATTCCGGCGATCGTCTCGGGCGAGTCGAACTCCGCGACCTCGTGCTCGCGGAGCCCGAGCGCCAAATAGTCGCTCTTCAGATCGTAGGTGAGCCCGATCCGCACTCGACGGTCCTTAGCTGGCGGCGCGTGCCGCGTCTACGGCTTGCCGAGTGTACCGTCGGGGTCGGGGTAGCGGCACTCTTCGCCGGCGAAGTTGCGCAGAAGCAGGTCGTCGCCATCGCGGCCGATGACCGAGTCGGGCAGCATCGCGATCTTGCCGCCGCCGCCCGGGGCGTCGACGACGAAGTTCGGGACGGCGTAGCCGGTCGTGTACCCGCGCAGCTGCGAGATCAGCTCGAGACCTTTGTCGACGCTCGTGCGGAAGTGCGCCGAGCCGCTGATCGGGTCGCATTGATAGAGGTAATACGGCCGCACGCGGACCTTGAGCAGCGCGTGAAACAGCTTCTTCAGCGTCGCGGCATCGTCGTTGACGCCTTTCAAGAGCACCGTCTGGCTGCCGAGCGGAATGCCGGCGTCGGCGAGCCGGCCGCAGGCCTCGGCGACCTCGGGCGTCACCTCGTCGGGATGCGTGAAGTGCAGGCTCATCCAGAGCGGATGGTAGCGGCGCAGCATCTTCGTCAGCGTCGGCGTCACGCGCATCGGTTGAACGATGGGCTGCTTGGTGCCGATGCGGATGAACTCGAGGTGCGGGATCGCTCGCAGCTTCGCGAGCACGTACTCGAGGCGCTCCTCGTCGAGCGACAGCGGGTCGCCGCCCGAGATCAGGCAGTCCCTGACGGCCGGCGTCGCGGCGATGTAGTCGATGGCGCGGTCGATGTCGGCCTTGCGCAGGGCCCGCTCGCCGCTGGCGCCGACGAGCCGCGCGCGCGTGCAGTAGCGGCAGTACACGGAGCAGAAATTCGTGACGAGCAGCAGCACGCGATCCGGATAGCGGTGCACGAGGCCCGGCACGGGGCTCGTGCCGTCCTCGCCGAGCGGATCCTCTTCCTCGCCCGGGGTGCGATCGAACTCCGACAGCGTCGGAATCGTGGTGCGACGCAACGGCTGCGACGGATCGTTCGGGTCGATGAGGCTCATGTAATACGGCGTCACGCCGATCGGCAGCGGCCCCTCGTGCTTGCGGATCGCCGCCCGCTCCTCGTCCGTGACGGCGATCAATCGCTCGAGCTGCTCGAGGCTGCGGATGCGATTGCGGTTTTGCCAGCGCCAGTCGTTCCACTCGGCCGTCTTCACGCCGGGGAAGTGACGCTTGCGGAACTCGTTGCTTTCCAAGCTGACGACGAAACGCGCGCCGGCGGCCCGCACCAGCTGAACCGGTGCGCCGTGGCGGTTGAAATCGCGGAGGTTGAAGTAGGACTTTCGGACTGGCTGTTCGGCTTTCGCCGAACTTGGAGGTTCTTCCTCCAGGGGCAGCAGCTTGCTCACCGGTCGTCCAAGGCTACGGGGCCCGTTGCTGATTCGTTACCCGGCATTCCGTCGTTACCTGGGTGGGCAGACCATCTACCCTCGAACGAAAACGGGCGTAAATATAAAACGCGGACGACAGATTGCAAGCATTTTCTGGCTCGCCGCCTCGAGTCGTGACGAACGTCTCGCAAAGTGGCCGCTTCGAGTCGCCGCGCTCACACTTCGACGCGGAGCCGAGCGTAGAATACTCCCACGATTCGGAGGCCCCATGACGAAGAACGCGACTCTCATCTACGAGGACAAGACCATCGAGCTGCCCACCGTCATCGGCACGGAGGCCGAGGTCGCCGTCGACATCTCGCAGCTGCGCGCCAAGTCCGGCTTGATCACGCTCGACAGCGGCTATGCCAACACGGGCGCCTGCACGAGCAACATCACGTTCATCGACGGCGAGAAGGGCATCCTCCGCTACCGCGGTTATCCTGTCGAGGAGCTCGCGGAACGCTCCACGTTCGTCGAGACGGCGTATCTGCTCATCTTCGGCGAGCTGCCGACGGCGAATCAGCTCGCGGAGTTCCGGCGCCTGCTCGGCCGGCACGAGTATATCCACGAGGACATGCTGCATGCCTTCGACGGCTTCCCGAACAACGCGCCGCCGATGGCGATTCTCTCGGCCATGATCAACGCGCTCGGCTGCTTCCAGCCCGAGGTCATGCAGCCCGAGGACAACGAGCACTTCATGGAGCCGGCCGCGCGCCTCATGAGCAAGGTGCGGACGATCGCGGCGGCGAGCTACCGCAAGTCGATCGGCCGCCCCGTGAACTATCCGCGCACGGAGCTGCGCTACACGGCCAACTTCCTGCACATGATGTTCTCGTTCCCTCACAAGCTGTATCAGCCCGACGAGGTCGTCGTCCGGGCGCTCGATCAGCTCCTGCTGCTGCACGCCGACCACGAGCAGAACTGCTCCACGTCCACGGTCCGCATGGTCGGCTCGTCGCAGGCGAGCCTGTACGCCTCCGTGGCCGCCGGCGTCTGCGCGCTCTGGGGGCCGCTGCACGGCGGCGCGAACGTGGCTGTCATCGAAATGCTGTCGAAGCTCCAGGCGAGCGGGGAGAAGCTCGAAGCGTTCATCGCGCGCGTCAAGGACAAGGACGCCCACGCAAGGCTCATGGGCTTCGGGCACCGCGTCTACAAGAACTTCGATCCGCGCGCGAAGATCATCAAAGAGGCCTGCCACGCGCTTCTGAAGAAGCTCGAGGTCAACGACCCGCTGCTCGAGCTCGCGATGCGGCTCGAAGAGGTCGCGCTCAAGGACGAGTATTTCATCAAGCGCAAGCTCTACCCGAACGTCGACTACTACAGCGGCATCATCATGCGCGCGCTCGGCATCCCGACGAACATGTTCACGGTGATGTTCGCCATCGGCCGGCTGCCGGGTTGGATCGCGCACTGGCGCGAAGTGCGCATCAGCGAGACGCAGCGCATCGACCGGCCGCGCCAGATCTACATGGGCCCGCCCAAGCGAGCCTACGTGCCCTTGGAGCAGCGCAAATAGGGCAATGAAAATCCTGATGGTCTGCTCGGAGCTCGCCCCGTGGGCGAAGACCGGCGGACTCGCGGATGCCGTGGCGGGACTCGCCGACGCTCTCTGCGCGGCGGGTCACGACGTGCGCGTGCTGCTCCCTCGCTACCGGCACGTCGAGGCGCCGCGCGGCAACCGCCACAGGCTCGAGGCGCTCGGCCGCGCGTACGTCGTCACGGAGCTGGAGCCCGAACAGAAGGCCGAGCACTCGGGCGGCCGGCGCCCGCGCATCCTGTTCCTCGACCTCGATGAGCTGACGGCCGACGCGGTCTACACGAACGACGCACGCGACGCGGGCCGGTTCTTGCGCCTCACGGCGGCCGCGGTCGCGCTGAGCGCCGACAGCGCCTGGCGCCCGGACGTGCTGCACTGCCACGACTGGCACACGGCGCTCGCGCCCGTGATGCAGCGGCTCATGCCTTCGAGCCGCGCGCCGTCCGTGCTGACGCTGCACAACGCCGGCTATCAAGGGATTTTCGCCGATGCGACGGTCCGTGAGCATGGGTTCGCTGCGCTCGAGCCGGTGCTGCCGGCCGACGCCCGCGTCGGCGGCAGCACGAACTTCCTACGTGCCGGCGTGCGTGCCGCCGATCGCATCACCACGGTGAGCCCCACCTATGCCGAGGAGATCAGGCGGCCCGAGCTCGGCATGGGCTTGGACGACGCGCTGCGCGCGCGCGGCAGCGACTTGGTCGGCATCCTGAACGGCGTCGACTACCGCGTCTGGTCGCCCGATCACGACCCGTTCCTGCCGCAGCACTACGACGCACGGGATCTCACGTCGAAGCGCCGCATCAAGCAAGCGCTGCTCGAGCGCATCGCGCTGCCGCTCGGCCTCGACGCGCCCTTGATCGGCGTCGTCAGTCGCCTCGCCGCGCAGAAGGGCATCGATCTCCTCGCGGCCGCGCTGCCGGCGCTGCTCGCCGACACGACGGCGGGCTTCGTCTTGCTCGGCAACGGCGACGCAGCGCTCGCGGCGGAGCTCCGCCGGTTGGCCGCCTTGCACCCCGCGCGGCTCAAGTTCATGGAGGCGTACGACGAGGAGCTCTCGCACTGGATCTTCGCCGGATCCGATCTTACCGTCGTGCCGTCGCGCTACGAGCCTTGCGGCCTCACGCAGCTCTATGCGCTGCGCTACGGCACGATTCCCGTCGTGCGCGCCACGGGCGGCCTCGCCGACACGATCGAGCACTTCGACCCCGCCACGGGCACCGGCAACGGCAGCGTGTTCCTCGACGCCGACCCGCAGGGCGTCGCCTGGGGCGTGCGCACGGCGCTCGGCTGGTTCGCCGATCCGTCGGTCTGGTCCCGCCTCGTTCGCAACGCGATGGCAGCGGATTTCTCCTGGCCGCGCCAGGCGCCGCACTACGAGGAGCTCTACCGCTCGCTGCTTTGAGCGGCGCACTCGAAGCTGCCGAGGGCCGCGTACTCGCAAAGCGCGCGCACTGGCTCGGCTTCAACACAGACCGCACCACGTCCGTGCGCGGCGGGTTGCAGCAAGCGGCGAGCGGCCTCAGGGCCTCAACCCGCACGGCCGGCGCGAGCCGCGCGCTCGCGGCACGTGGCCGCGAGCGTCTCCGGCACCTCGGACCAGTCGAACCGCCAGCGCCAGTTGCCGACGAGCGTGCCCGGCGTGTTCATGCGGGCGCCCGAGTCGCGCGCGAGGAGATCCTGCATCGGGATGACCGCCAGCGCGGCGTTCGAGGCGTAGGCCGCGTCGATCAGGAACTCCGGCACTTGCGGCGCCGGGCCCACGCCGAGCATCGCGTGAACGACGTCGCGCGCGTGCGGGTCGAGCGACGCATACCAGCCGACGGTCGTGTCGTTGTCGTGCGTGCCGGTATAGACCACGGAGTTCCGGCGGTGATGGCGCGGCAAGTGCGGATTGTCGGGCGAGCCGTCGAACGCGAATTGCAGCACGACCATGCCGGGCAGCTCGAACCGGTCGCGCAGCGCACGCACTTCGTTCGTGATCAGACCCAAATCCTCG
>JBBIJV010000188.1:0-6910 GCA_037445815.1 Rhodospirillaceae bacterium | reverse complement strand
CGACGTAGCGCGCGAGTTGGTCGAAGTCGGCGCCGATCAGGATTAGCCCTTTGCGCGGCGAGCGGCGCTTGATCGCGAGCACGCGGCGGACGGCTGCCTCGTCGCGCGGCAGGCACCCCAACCCGTACACGGCCTCGGTCGGGTACGCCACGACGCCGCCGCGGCGCACGACGCGCGCGGCGCGGAGCACGCTCGGCCGCATGGTCACTCGGCGGGCGGCTCGTCGGCTTCGCCGGCGGCCGGGGCTGCGCGTGTGCCGCGGGCTTTGCGCGCCGCGGCCTTCTTCTTTTTCTTCGTCGTTTTCTTGCTCTTGCTCTTGGCAGCGGTCTTCACTTCGTCGCCCGACTGGCTCGCAGGCGCCGACGCCGACGCCGCCTTGCGCTTCATGCCGCGGCCGCGCCGCTCGGGAGCCGCCGCGAGCAACGCTTGGCACTCCTCGAGGGTCAGCTCCTTCGGTACCTTGTCCTTCGGGATCTTGGCGTTCTTGATCTTGTTGGTGATGTACGGGCCGTACCGGCCGTTCAGCACCTGGATGCCGGCTTCGGGAAAGTCGAGTATCAGGCGGTTCGCGTCGGCCACCTTCTTCTCGGCGATCAGCTCCAGAGCGCGCTCGAGCGTAATCGCGTAAGGGTCGTCGCCCTTGATGGAGACGAACTTGTTGCCGTAGCGCACGTACGGCCCGAAGCGGCCGATGTTCGCCGAGACGGGCTCGCCCTCGGGCGTAACCCCGAGCTCGCGCGGCAGCTTGAAGAGATCGAGTGCGGCCTCGAGCGTGATGGTGTCCATCTTCTGCCCGGGGCGTAAGCCCGCGAAGCGCGGCTTCTCAACGTCGTCTTTCGTGCCGATTTGCACGAAGGCGCCGTAGCGCCCCATGCGTACGCTGACGGGCCGGCCGCTCGCGGGGTCCGTGCCGAGCACGCGCGCCTGCGAGGCTTGCTCGCGAGTGACGGAGCTGTCCGTGTGCTCGACGAGCTTCGTGAACGGCTGCCAAAACTCCTCGAGCAGCGGCACCCACTCGCGCTCGCCGCGCGACACCGCGTCGAGCGAGTCCTCCATGCGCGCCGTGAACTCGTAGTCGACGTATTGCGAGAAGTACTCGGTCAAGAAGCGGTTCACTACGCGGCCGACGTCGGTCGGAATGAAGCGCCGATTCTCCATCTCGACGTATTCGCGGTTGCGCAGCGTCGAGATGATCGACGCGTACGTGGACGGCCGGCCGATGCCGTACTCCTCGAGCGCCTTGACGAGCGTCGCTTCCGAATAGCGCGGCGGCGGTTCGGTGAAGTGCTGCGCGCTCTGCACGTCTTTCAGGCTCACGCGGTCGCCTTCAGCGACAGCGGGCAGGATGCGGTCCTGCTCGTCGGCCGCGTTGTCGTCCTGGCCTTCCTGGTAAACGGCGATGAAGCCGGGGCTCACGAGCACGGAGCCCGTCGCGCGGAACGAGATGTCGGCGGACGGCGAGTCGCCGGCCGCGAGATCGAGCGCGACCGTGTCGTAGACGGCCGGATTCATTTGCGACGCAACCGTGCGCTTCCAGATGAGCTCGTAGAGCCTGTACTGGTTGGGGTCGAGGAAGCGCCGCAGCTCCTCGGGGTGCCGCGCGGCGGACGTCGGGCGAATCGCTTCGTGCGCTTCCTGCGCGTTCTTGGCCTTCGTCGTATAGCGGCGCGGCTCGTCGGGCAAGTTGTCGGCGCCGTAGCGCTCCGCGATGACGGCGCGGATTTCCTGCAGCGCCTCGTCGGCGAGCGTCACGGAGTCCGTGCGCATGTAGCTGATCAAGCCGACGGAGCCTTCGCCGATGTCGATACCTTCATAAAGGCGCTGCGCGACCGTCATCGTGCGCTGCGCGCTGAAGCCGAGCTTGCGCGAGGCTTCCTGCTGCAGCGTAGAGGTCGTGAACGGCGCGGCCGGGTTGCGGCGGCGCTGCTTCCTGTCGACCTTGACGACCGTCAATATGCCGTTCGCCGCGGCTCGGATGCGGTTCTCGGCGGCACGCGCGGCCGCTTCGTTCGTGAACGTGAACTGCTCGACCTTCTCGCCGCCGAAAACGGCGAGGCGCGCGGGGAACGTTTGGCCCGCCTGCTCCGCGAGCGCCTCGATCGTCCAGTACTCTTCGGCCTTGAACGCGCTGATCTCGTCCTCGCGCTCGACGATGAGCCGCAGCGCGGGGCTCTGCACGCGGCCCGCCGACAAGCCGCGGCGCACTTTCTTCCAGAGCAGCGGCGACAAATTGAAACCGACGAGATAGTCGAGCGCACGGCGGGCCTGCTGCGCGTTGACGAGCTGCTCCGAAAGATCGCGCGGCTGCTCGATGGCGTCTTGAATCGCGCGCTTCGTGACCTCGTGAAAGACGACGCGCTGCACGGGCTTCGAGTCGACGACCTTGCGTTCCTTGAGCACCTCGTACACGTGCCAAGAGATGGCCTCGCCCTCGCGGTCCGGGTCCGTCGCGAGATAAACGGCCGAAGCTTTTTTCGCCGCCTTCACGATCTTGTCGACGTGCTTCTCGTTCTTGTCGATGAGCTGATACTTCATCGCGAAGCCGCGCTCGGGATCGACGGCGCCTTCCTTCGGCACCAGGTCGCGCACGTGACCGTACGAGGCAAGCACCTCGAAGTCGTTGCCGAGGTACTTCTCGATGGTGCGCGCCTTGGCAGGCGATTCGACGATGACGAGACTCTTGCCCATAGAGAGCGCGGCGAGGGCCTACGGTGTTCTCACGTACCGGCGCATGGAATTCGAGCGGGCCTCTTCAATCGAGCCAAAGGGCAGGTTTTTTGCGGACCGGCAGGATAGCCGATTAGCTCGGCCGCGTTAAAGACGGCGTCGTGGTTGGGCCGGGGTGCTCCCGCTAATGCACCCAGCCCGCGTCATCCGCGTAGACGAGATCCTCCATGCGCGCGTAGGCCTCTTGTTGGCCCGGTTGACTGAACAGGACCATCATCACGACCCACTTCGTCTCCTCGACGTCGATCTCCTCGGTGTCGAGCGCCAACAGCCGGTCGATGACGATCTCTCGCTGCGCGGGCTTCAGAATGCCGATCTGCTCGAGCTGCAGCAGATAACCGCGGGAGCTCGCGTCGAGGCGCTCCTGCTCCACCGCGTCGAAAACGCGAAACGCGGCGTCCTGCGGCGCGTCGCTCCCGGGCGCCTCGTTCAAGCCGTCGAGCCAATCGAGCGCGCGCTCGATTTCACGATCGTGAAAGCCCGCGCGGCCGAGCGCGCGCTCGAGCTCGCGCCGGTTGGGCTCCGGATCGTCCGGGGAATCGACATAGGACTCGAAGAGATACATCAGAACGTCGAGGACGGTTTCTTTCATCATGTTCTCTTGCCCAGCCGCGAATACCGACCGCCGGGCAACGCCTCGACCAATCCTTCGAGCTCCAGCAAGAGCAGCATGGAGGAAAGCTCCGCGGTCGTCAAATGAGTGCGCTCGCCGAGCTCGGCGATCGGCGTCGGGGAAAATCCGAGCGTATCCAAGAGCTTCGCGTAGCTCGGATCGCTGGCAAGGGGCGAAATTTCGGCGTTTTCGGCGGGCGCCTCGGGCGCGAGCTCGATGCCTGCAGCACGCAGTTGCGGCGCGAGCTCCACGAGCACGTCGGCCGCTTCCTCGACGAGCTTCGCGCCCTCGCGGATCAGCTTGTGACAGCCGCGCGCGAGCGGGTTGTGGATGGAGCCCGGAATCGCGAACACCTCGCGGCCATAGTCGAGCGCGAACCCCGCCGTGATCAAGGAGCCGCTGCGCCGCGTCGCCTCGACGACGAGCGTGCCGAGCGACAGGCCCGCGATGATCCGATTGCGCTGCGGGAAGAAGTACTTTTGCGGCTCGACGCCCGGCGCGTACTCGGCCACGAGCAGGCCGCGCGCCGCGATCTCGGCCGCAAGCTGCGCGTGCGCGCGTGGGAAGACGACGTCGACGCCGCTGCCCAAGACGGCGATCGTGCCGCCGAGCGCGTCGACGGCGCCGCGGTGGCTCGCGCCGTCGATGCCGGCGGCGAGCCCGCTCGTGATCGTCAAGCCGCGCGCCGCTAGATAGCGCGCGAATTGCTCCGCCGTGCGGCGGCCGTCCGTCGTGGGGCTGCGGCTGCCGACGATCGCGAGCTGCGGCGCCTTGAGGAGGCCGAGCTCGCGCCCTTCCACCCAGAGCGCGAGCGGCGCATCCGCGAGCTCGGCCAACCGCGGCGGATAATGGCGGCTGCCGAATGTGACGAGAGCGCGGTTCGGACGCTCGAGCCATTTGCGCCATCGCTCGATCGTTTGCACGTCGGGCGCCGCTAGCTTCGCGAGCGCTTCGTGGGCGACGCTGTCCGCCAGAGCTCGCGGGCGTTTGGCGACGAGCGCTTCAGCGGAGCCGCAAGTCTTCAGCGCCTCGAGCCACGGGCGCGTCGACTGCTGCTGCGCCGCGTGGAGCAGCGTCAACCAGGCGTCGCAGGCCATGGCTGCGCCTGCCGCGGCGCACGAGAAAGAGAACGTTCTTTACGGGTTGCGGACGGCGTCGAGCACCGCCAGCGGCGACGTGGCTTCCATGACGAGGGCATAGCTCAGGCGTTCCGACGTGCGGAACACCATCATCGTGCCCGCAGCCTCGTCGGGCAATCGTACTTTCTGGCCAATCGCACCACGATGCGTATCGCGAATCGTGCGCCCGGTTTGATAAGCGCGCAGCACGTGGCCGGGCTCGAGCCCGTCGTCGGAGCCGCGGTTGATGACGACGACGGCGTACTGACCGATCAGCGACACGCCGGACAGCACCGAGATGATGCGGCCGTCGATTTGCGAGTCCGGCGCACGCGGCACGAAGTTGAGCGGGATCACGTCCTCTTCGTCCATCAAGTAATTGCCGACCACAGCTTCACGCTCCGTCTCGAGCATGCGCAGCGTGCCGGGGTCGCCGTTGCGGTCGAGGCGCCCTTGGCCGACGTAGATGCCTTGGTAGCCGAGCACGTCGTTCGTGTCGGGGTCGACGAGCTCCTCGCCGCGCTCGACGACGTTGAAGACGGTGCCGAGCGCCGCGCTGTCGACGCCGCGGACGTACACGTCGCGGCCGGCGCTGCCGATCAAGCCCTCGCGATGCGCCACGATGTACGGCAGATCGTCGATTTCGTCCCTGTCGATGATTCGCGGCCGCGACAGGAACGACGCGACCGTCTCGTACGGAATCGTGAAGATCGCTTCCTCGAGCGGTTCGGAGCGGACGCGCGGCGACAATCGCTCGATGCCGCCGCCGCCTTCGACGACCTGCGGGCCGCGCTCGAGCTGAATCGCGGGACGGCCGTCGTCCAAGAAGACGAGCGACAAGACGTCGCCCGGGTAAATGAGGTGCGGGTTCTCGACCTGCGGGTTGATCTGCCAGATCTCGGGCCAGTACCACGGGTCGCGCAGGAACATCGATGCGATGTCCCACAGCGTGTCGCCACGCTGTACGACGTAGCTCTCCGGATGGCGCGGGTTCAACACGGGGCTCGGCGGCTGTTGGCCGATGGCGGCGACGTCGACGCGTGCGCCGCGCTCCTGCGCCACGCCGCTCGACATCAAGACAAACGTGGCGGCCGCAGAAGCGGCGAGCAGGGTCGATCGAACGAACGGCTTGCGCGCGAGAAACATCGTATGAGCTCCCTTTAACCCGTTCATTACCCTGGTTGCGAGGCCGGCCGCCGGGCTCCGACTGCTATAATCGCGGCAGGCGCGGCAGCGCACGCGGAACGCTGACCGGCGCCGGTCGGAACCTTACTATCCCTGTAAAGTCAGTGGGTTAAGCTAACTTCGCAACGCGTTATACACGAAACCAAGGCCGAACCACAATGGCACGCCTTCCAATACTGGAGTATCCCGATCCTCGGCTCCGAATTCGCGCGGAGCCGGTCACAAAATTCGATACCGAGCTCAAAGCGCTCGTGGCGGACATGTTCGAGACCATGTATGCCGCCCCCGGCATCGGCCTGGCGGCCACGCAGGTGGACGTTCACAAGCGGATTCTTGTCTGCGACGTCGGTGTGGAAAACAAGCAGCCATACTGCCTGATCAACCCCGAAATCATCCGCGCCGAGGGCAAGACCAGCGCCGAGGAAGGGTGCTTGTCCGTGCCCGAGTTCTACGACTACGTCGACCGTGCCGCGTCCATCACGGTGCGGGCGTTCGACCCGGACGGCAAGCCGCTCGAGCTCGAGGCGGAGGGCATGCTCGCCGTCTGCATCCAGCACGAAATGGATCACCTGGAGGGCAAGCTGTTCGTCGACTACCTGTCCGAGCTCAAGCGCGAGCGCTTGAAGAAGAAGGCCCTCAAGAAGGCGAAACGCGGAACAACCGAAACGGCGGACGCGCGCGCGCGCAAATCCGTGCCAGTGATCTAACGCGCGCGCCGCGGCGTGCCCGGTGCGGCGTTGCGCATCGAAGCCAACATAGCGTTCGCGGGAACTCCCGACTTCGCCGTTCCGGCGTTGCGCGCCCTCGTCGGGAGCGGTGTGCGCGTGCCGCTCGTGCTGACGCAGCCGGACCGGCCCGCGGGGCGCGGGCTCAAGCTCACCCCGTCCGCGGTCAAGGCCTTTGCGCTTGCGCACGATTTGCCGATCGCGCAGCCCGCGACGGCGCGCGAGCTGAAAAGCGTGCTGCCTGGCGAGCGCCCCGACGTCGCCGTCGTCGTCGCCTACGGCCTCCTGCTGCCGCGCGAGGTGCTCGAGTGGCCGCGGCTCGGCTGCATCAACCTGCACGCGTCGCTCCTACCGCGCTGGCGCGGCGCGGCGCCGATCCAGCGCGCCCTGCTCGCCGGCGACGCGCAGACCGGCATCAGCGTGATGCAGATGGACTCAGGGCTCGACACGGGGCCCGTGCATCTCACGCGCGCCGTGGCGATCGGCGCGCGCGAGACCGCGGGCGAGCTGCACGATCGGCTCGCCGCGCTCGCAGCCGAAGC
>JBBIJV010000187.1:0-6989 GCA_037445815.1 Rhodospirillaceae bacterium | reverse complement strand
GATCATTCCCGGCAAGCCGTACGTGGGCCTCGAGATTCCGAACGAAGTGCGCGAGATCGTCGCGCTCGGCGAGATCGTGAAGTCCGCCGCGTACGACGAGCTCAAGTCGCCGCTCACGCTCGCGCTCGGCAAGGACATCGGCGGGCAGCCCGTCGTCGCCGATCTCGCGCGCATGCCGCACCTGTTGATCGCGGGCACCACGGGCTCCGGTAAGTCCGTCGCGCTGAACGCGATGGTCTTGAGCCTGCTCTACAAGTCCACGCCCGAGCACGTGCGGCTGATCATGATCGACCCGAAGATGCTCGAGCTGTCGGTCTACGAAGGCATTCCGCACTTGCTCGCGCCCGTCGTCACGGACATGAAGCAGGCCGCGAACGCGCTGCGCTGGTGCGTCGCGGAGATGGAGCGCCGCTACGCGCTGATGGCGGGCTTAGGCGTGCGGCATCTGTCGAGCTACAACCGCAAGGTCAACGACGCGATCGCGAACGGCACGCCGCTCACGGATCCGACGTTCGTGCCCGAGCAAGAGGGCGAGACGGCGCCCGAGCTTACACCCCTGCCGTTCATCGTCGTCATCATCGACGAGCTCGCCGACATGATGATGATGGTCGGCAAGAAGGTCGAGGAGCTCATCGCGCGGCTCGCGCAGAAGGCGCGCGCCTCGGGCATTCACATGATCGTCGCGACGCAGCGGCCGTCCGTCGACGTGATCACGGGCCTCATCAAGGCCAACATCCCGTGCCGCATCGCGTTCCAGGTGTCCGCGAAAGTCGACTCGCGCACGATTCTTGACCAGATCGGCGCCGAGCACCTGCTCGGTCACGGCGACATGCTGTACCTGCCGTCGGGTACGTCGATGCCAATCCGCGTCCATGGCGCGTTCGTCTCCGACAACGAGGTGCACGCCGTCGTCAAGGCGCTGCGCGCGAGCGGCGAGCCGAGCTACATCGACAACGTCCTCGATGGTCCCGCGGGCGAGCTGGCCGGCGTCGAGCCCACGGGGCCGCTCACCGAGTTGGACGGCGAGCAAGATCCCCTCTACGATCAGGCAGTCCGGATCGTGACCGAAACGCGCAAGGCGTCGATCTCCGGCATCCAGCGCCGGCTCAAGATCGGCTACAACCGCGCGGCGCGGATGGTCGAGACCATGGAAGAGGCTGGCATCGTTGGCAATCTGCAAACGAATGGGTTCAGGGAAGTCTTGGCGCCGCCGCCTCCGGCTGCCGACTAGTCTCGCGCTCGTTTTGTCGGTTGTCGCGGCGCCCGCGCTTCGGGCGCAGTCGAACGGCTCGGCCGCGGATGTCCGCGGCGGCGCGCCGCAGGAAGCCCCCGAAGGTGTCGCGCGGCTCGAGGCGTTCCTCGACGACATTCGCTCGCTGACCGCCGACTTCAAGCAGGAGCTCTGGAGCGCGGACCAGGAGCTGCTCCAGACCGACACGGGCTCCTTGTCGCTGCAACGACCGAACCGTTTTCGTTGGACGTACCGCAATCCCGACGAGCCCGGCGACCCGACGAAGCTCGTCGTCGTGGCGGACGGCACCCGGCTCTGGATTCACGACGTGGAGCTCGAGGAAGTCACGGTCACGCCATTCGACGAGGTCGGCACGAGCCCAGCGATGCTGCTTTCGGGCGATCGCACCGTCCGCGAAGAATTCGACGTCGTGGGCACACACGAGCTCGACGGGCTCGACTGGATCAAGCTCGAGCCCACCGGCGGCTCCGACTTTGCCTCGATCTCGATCGCGTTCAGCGGCACGGAGCCGCGGCGACTCGAGCTCGTCGACGGCTTGGGGCAGGTCACGCGTATCGAGCTCGAGAACCTCGTCGTCAACCCGCGCATCGACGACGACGTGTTCGAGCTCGACCTGCCGAAGGGCGTGCACGTGATCGGCGGCGAAGGCCAGCTCTAGCTTGCTGCCGCTCCGTTTCCCGAAGCTCTGGTCCACCGTCGGCTGGTTGCTGCTCGCCGGCGTGATCGTCGGCAGCCTGATTCCCGGCCCGACTCTCCACGACATCGGCCTCGATTTCAGCGACAAGCTCATGCATGCGGGCGCCTACTTTACCTTGATGGTATGGTTCGCCGGCTTATATCGGCGGGAGCTCTATCCGATGATTGCGGCCGTGCTGCTCGCGCTGGGCATGAGCCTCGACGTGCTCCAGATGTTCACGGAGACGCGCTCGTTCGACTGGTTCGACGTGGGGATGAATGCCGCCGGCGTCGGCATCGGCCTCGCGTTGTCGGCGCTCCTGATCGGCGGCTGGTGCCTGCGCGTCGAGCAACGTTTGCTAAGCTAGCGCGATGCTCGATCCCAAGCTTCTCCGCCAGGATCTGGAGGCCGTGGCGGCCAATCTCGCGCGGCGCGGCTTTACGCTCGACCGCGAGCGGTATCTCAAGCTCGAGGCCGAGCGCAAGGCGCTCCAGACGCGCGTCGAAGGCCTCCGCAAGACGCGCAACGAGCGCTCGAAGGCGATCGGCCGCGCCGTCGCGCAGGGCGGCGACGTCGATGCGTTGAAGCGCCAGGTGGGCTCGCTCGGCGCGGAGCTGGCGGCCGGCGAAGCGCGGCTCACTGCGCTCGCGGCCGAGCTCGACGATTTCCTCGCGCGGTTGCCGAACACGCTGCACGAGTCGGTCCCGGACGGCGCCGACTCCTCGGCCAACGTCGAGTTGCGCCGTTTCGGCGAACCGAAGCAGTTCGACTTCGCGCCGCTCGATCACGTCGCGCTCGGCGAGAAGCTCGGGCTCATCGATTTCGAGGCCGCGGCGAAGCTGTCCGGCGCGCGCTTCGTCGTGTTGACGGGCGCCGTCGCGCGGCTGCACCGCGCGCTCGCGCAGCTCATGCTCGACATGCACACGCGTGAGCACGGCTACACCGAAGCGTACGTGCCGTACCTCGTCAACGACGCGAGCTTGTTCGGCACGGGTCAGCTGCCGAAGTTCGCCGCCGATCTCTTCGCGCTGGAAGGCGAGAATAAGCTGCGCCTGATTCCGACCGCCGAGGTTTCGCTGACGAACCTCGTGCGCGACACGATCGTCGAGGCGGACCGGCTGCCGCTGCGCTTCACGGCGCACACACCGTGCTTCCGCTCGGAGGCCGGGGCCGCCGGGCAAGACACGCGCGGCATGATTCGCCAGCACCAGTTCGACAAGGTCGAGCTCGTGCACATCGCGCGGCCCGAGGAGTCGTATCGCGAGCTCGAAGTGCTCGTCGGCAACGCGGAAGCGGTTCTGAAGCGGCTGAACCTGCCCTATCGAGTCGTCGCATTGTGCGGCGGCGACATGGGCTTCGGTTCGGCGAAGACCTACGACCTCGAGGTCTGGCTGCCGGGCCAGGGCAAGTACCGCGAGATCTCGTCGTGCAGCAACTGCGAGGCGTTTCAGGCGCGGCGCATGCAGGCGCGGTGGCGCAATCCCGAAACCGGCAAGCCGGAGCTCGTGCACACGCTGAACGGGTCGGGTCTCGCCGTCGGCCGCACGCTGGTCGCCGTGCTCGAAAACTACCAGCAAGCCGACGGGTCCATCGTCGTCCCCGAGGCGCTGCGCGCGTACCTGGGCGTCGACCGCATCGGTCGCTGACGCCCGGACCGATCGAGCGGGTTTCGCGCGATCGGCCGCGCGAGACAGCCTTCGGCGAGCCTCGAGTGGAAACTCGCCCGACAGTGCCGCAGCTCCGCACCCCGCCGGAGCGCTGCCGCCGTAGCCGCGCGCGAGCGCGCGTCGTCGTTACGTCCGGCGGCGTCCTTCGTGGACGCTCACAAGCCCTTGCTGGCGGTCTCCCAATTGGGATTGGTGCACAGCGTGCAGTCCGCGCCGCGGAACGTCTTCGCCGCCGCCTCGTCGCCCTTCAATTGCCAGTTGAGCCACGCGACGGTGACGTTCGCGAATTCCCCGCCGTTCGGATGGAAGTACGTCGCCGAGTGGCCCGCGTTGTCGCGCGAGCCGTAGAAGATCGGCACGTGATCGATGGCTTCGAAGTTCGCCTTGGCGACCGGGGTCATGAAGTCGGGCTCGGCGCCGTCGAGATAGAGCGTGGGACCGTGGATCGTCTTCAGAATCTCCGTTGTGGGATTGCCGGGAATGCCGTTCGCGGCGCTCGGCGCCGACACGCCGGAGTTGAACACGCCGATCGTGTCCACGCGCGGGTCGCCCGCGAGCGACAGCGTCATCACGCCGCCGCACGAGACGCCCATGACGGCCACCTTGTCCGTGTCGATCTTGCCTGCGAGCGGTGAGCCGCTGCGCTGCGCCTCGGCGAACGCCCAGTCGAGTCCCCTGCGGAGGTCGTCGGCCGTTGCGCGGCCCGTGACGCCGTCGGGGGCGGAAGTGGTGACGACGAGATAGCCGTACGAAGCGATCGTCCGCAAGAATCCGGCGAACCCGCCGCTGTCGCGCGCGCAGCCGCCGTTCCCCCAGACGACAATCGGCAGCTTCTCTCGAGCCGGCAATGCGGCGAGGTTCGAGGGCCGGTACACCGCATGCTCGGCCGAGCCGAAAGCAGGCTCCACGACGGTCTCATGGGGACCCACGACGGCGACCGGCGCGCCCTCGAGCGGCAGCTGGCGCATGATCATCTCGCGCGTGATCCCGGGGGGCTGCGCGGCGAGCGAGCCGGCGATGGCGACGGTTGCCGCAGCAGCAGCGAGCGAATTCTTCATGAGCTTTCCCCTTACGACGAAACGATTTTGAGCACTCTACGCGCACGGGGCGTCAAGGAGCTAGTGGCGCCGCCCAAAGAAGTTTTCGCTCCCTTTCACGGCCCGCCGACGCTTTGCCAAGAGGCGATACTGGCAGTCGAGCGAATCCCCATCTTATGCTTCCCGTACGCCGAGCCTCCGGGGAGAAGGATATGAACAAGATTTTTGCGTTGACGGCCGTGGTGTCGCTTGCGTCGTGCGCGCGCGTAGCGGCTCCCGATAGCGAAGCAGCCGATCGGGCAGCCATCATCGACTTGCAGCACCGGTACGTGCTCGCCATGGACTTTTTCGATCCCGACGGCTATGCCGCCGTGTTCACCGAAGACGGCGTGCTCGATTGGGCGCGCGGGGAAGTCGTGGGCCGCGATGCGATTCGGGAGTTCATGGCCAGCGGAACCTACGATCTGCGCAAGCTGAACTTCGTCCCGGCCGAGACTCCGGACGGTCGGGAATGGCCCTCGACGGTGCGGCATCTCATTACGAACCAGGTCATCGAGATCGATGGCGACACCGCCCGCGCCGTCTCGTACTGGATGAACTACGGCAACAACGCCGACCGGCGCAAGATCGAGTGGTTGAGCTTCGGCAGCTGGGACGACGAGTTCGTGAAGATCGACGGTGAGTGGTTCTTCAAGCGTCACACGATCTACAACGAGGGTAACCCGAACCGTTTCATAGCCGGTCAACCGAACCCGCTGAAGCGCTGAACGCGGGCCGTACGGCTGTTGCTCGGAACGGGCCGCGGGCGACGCGGCTTTGCCCGCCCAAGCCCCGAGCATAAGATGGACGGCCTCGAAGGGGGGTTGCCATGAATAGAAGAGACGCATTGGCGATGCTCGCGGCCGCGGCCGGCGCAGCCGCGACGCCGGCTTGGAGTCAGCAGGGGCAGGGCGCGCAGCCGCGCATCGCGCGCAAAGGCCGCATCAAGCAAGGGCTGTGGCGCACGAACTTCGGCGCCGACACCAAGCTCACGTTCGACGACATGTGCGCCGAAGCGGCGCGGCTCGGCTGCTACGGGTTCGACCTGATTCCTCCCGCCGATTGGCCGACGCTGCGCAAGCACGGGCTCGAGCCGCTGCTCGCCGGGGCGGGGCCCGTCACGTTCGAGAACGGCATCATTCACCCGGAAGCTCACGCGCAGCTCGAAAAAGACCTGAACGCCTGGATCGACTCGGTCGCGGACCAAGGCGCGAAGACGATCATCACGATCGGCGGTCAACGCCGCGGCATGCCCTATGAGCAAGGCGCCGACAACGCCGTCGCGTTCTTGAACCGCGTCAAAGGGCATCTCGAGGATCGCGGGGTGACGATTGCCATCGAGAACATGAACAATCGACGCTTGGATCCGCGCTTCGGCCGCGAAGACCAAATCTTCGGCCACTGGGCTTGGGGCGTCGGCGTTTGCGAGCGCGTGAATTCGCCGAACGTGAAGCTCGTCTGCGATTTGTACCACCTACAGATCATGGACGGCGACATCGCGCAGAACATCCGCGACACGATCCAGTGGATCGCGCACTTCCACACGGCCGGCGTGCCGACGCGCAACGAGATCGATTTCAGTCAGGAGATGAACTATCGCTACATCGCCGAGGTCATCGCCGACACGCCGTTCACGGGTTACGTGAGCCACGAGTGGCGGCCGACGCCGGGGCGCGATCCGCTGCGCAGCATCGCCGAGGCCATCGACATCATGGACGTCTAGATTTTTCTCGAGGTAGGGGATTACGCATGATTAGCTCGAGCCTTGGGCGCGTTGCCGTCTGTGTCCTGACGTTGGCACCGGTGTGCGCCGCGAACGCACAAACCGCACGCCGACCCGCGGACGGCTTCATCAGCGGCACGGTCACGAGCTCGCGCGGTCCCGAGGCCGGCGTCTGGGTCATCGCCGAGACGAACGAGCTCAAGACGCCGTTCATCAAGATCGTCGTCACCGACGACGCGGGGCGCTACGTGCTGCCGCAGCTGCCGACGGCCACGTACAACGTCTGGGTGCGCGGCTACGGCCTCGCCGACTCCGACAAAGTGAAGGGCCGCCCCGGCGACACGGCGCTGAACCTGACGGCCAAGACCGCGAGCTCGCCCGCGGAAGCCGCAAAGGTGTACCCGGGCAACTATTGGCTCTCGCTGCTCGAACCGCCCGCCAAGAATCAGTTTCCGGGTACGGGCGAGAGCGGCAACGGCATTCCGCCGGCGATGGCCACGCAAGCGCACTGGATCTTCAACTTGAAGAGCGGCTGTAACTTCTGTCACCAGCTCGGCAACGAGATCACGCGGTCGTTGGGGCACATGGACCACTT
>JBBIJV010000186.1:0-7023 GCA_037445815.1 Rhodospirillaceae bacterium | reverse complement strand
TCGCCTGCGAAGCGCGCCGAGCGAACGCCGGGCGCGCCGCCGAGCGCCGCGACGACGAGGCCGGAGTCGTCGGCCATGGCCGGCAGCCCCGTGGCGCGCGAGGCGTGGCGCGCCTTCAGGAGCGCGTTCTCGATGAACGTTACGCCGGTTTCGGCCGGAGGCACGACGCCGAGCGTCGACTGCGCAGTCACCTCGAGCGCGAGGCCCGCCTCGGACAAGAGGGCCGTAAGCTCCGCAACCTTGCCGCGATTCCCCGTCGCGAGGACCCAATGAGCCGGCAGCGTCACTTCGCGAGAACGGCCGCTTGCACGGCCAGCAGCCGGTCGATGCCGACTTGGGCGAGGTCGAGCAGGCGATCGAGCTCGCCGCGTTGCAGCGCGTGGCCCTCGGCCGTGCCCTGCACCTCGACGAATCCGCGCGCATCGTTCATGACCACGTTCATGTCCGTCTCGGCTTCCGAGTCTTCGGCGTAGTCCAAGTCGAGCACCGGTTCCCCGCGAAAAATGCCGACGGAGACGGCCGCCACCTGCCCGTGAACGGGGTTGCGCGGAATCCTGCGTTCCTTGACGAGCTGCGCCGCCGCGAGCGCGAGCGCGACGTAGCCGCCCGTGATCGCGGCCGTGCGGGTGCCGCCGTCGGCTTGCAGCACGTCGCAGTCGATCGTGATCGTGTTCTCGCCGAGCGCGTCGCGGTCGACGACGGCGCGCAGGCTGCGGCCGATCAGCCGCTGAATCTCGAGCGTCCGCCCGCTCTGCGTGCCACGCGCGGCCTCGCGCGGCGTGCGCGTGTGCGTCGAGCGCGGCAGCATGCCGTACTCGGCCGTCACCCAGCCTTGCGCCTTGCCCTTCAAGAACGCCGGAACCTTCGGCTCCACGGACGCCGTGCAGAGCACGCGCGTTTCGCCGAACTCGGCGAGCACCGATCCTTCGGCGTGGCGCGTGAAGTGCGGCGTCAGGCGCACTTGGCGCATCTCGTCGCGGCTGCGTCCGCTCGGCCGCATAGGGGAAGCTCCATTTCGCGAGGCAAGCGACAGCTTACCAGCTGCGCAACCGCTTCCGTCAGTTGCCCTTCCAGCGCACCGCCGCGACGCTCGTGTTGTCGCTGTGCGGCGCGTTCTTCGCGACGGCGCGCTCGGCGAGCATGCGCACGACGGCCTCCATGGGCTTTCGCTCGTCGCCCGCGATCTCGGCGAGGGCCGAGTCCTCGATGCCGGACCATAGGCCGTCGGTGCAGACGAGCAGCACGTCGCCGGGCGCGAGCGCGTGGCGCGCCGTGATGCTCATGTCCGGCAGCGGCGCGTCGCCGCCCAAGCAGCATTCGACGAAGTTGCGCATCGGATGCCCGCGCATCTCGCTCTCGGCGATCAGGCCTTCGCGCAGCAGCAGCTCGACGTGGCTGTGATCGCGCGTGCGCGCTTTGACGGCCCCGCCGCGGAGCTGATAGATCCGGCTGTCGCCGACGTGGGCCCAGTAAGAGCCGCCGTCCTGGACGAGGCAGACGGCGCACGTCGCGCGCGGCTTGTGGTCGAGCGCGACGCCTTCCCCGAGCTTCACGACGCGGTCGTGCGCGCGGGCGAGCGCGAGCGTCAGAAATCCTTGCGGGTCGAACACGGGCAGCGACAGCTCCGTGAACGACTCCTTCAGCGTGGCGACCGTGACCTCGGCGGCTCGCGCGCCGTGAGCGTGCCCGCCCATGCCGTCGACGGCAATCATGAGCAGCGCCTCGCTGCCGGCGATCACGTCGACTCGATCCTGGTTCTCCGCCCGATGACCCGGCAGGGTCAGCTTTGCATGGTCGACGCGCACGCTCGTTATCGTCCCCCTCGATGAACGTTCCCCGATCCTTCTAGCCGGGACGGCGTGCCGTCCGAGCTTGAGCCGCGATCCGCTGTTGTACACTCGGGTCCGCGGCTCCAAGCGGCGCCAAGATTGGCTGAAACCCCATCCGGACTCAATCGAATGCCTCACAGCATGACCGGATTCTCCACGGCGCAAGCGCGCGCAGGGCCGTTTCGCCTGGCGTGGGAGATCCGCAGCGTCAACCACCGGTTCTTGGAGCTCGGCCTGCGGCTCCCGGAGGAGCTGCGGGCCGTGGAGCCCGAATGCCGCGAGCTCGTCGCGGCGGCCATCAAGCGCGGCAAGGTCGACTGCACACTCAAGATCGGCGCCGATGAGCGGGGCGGCGGCGCCGGAGCGATCGTTCCGGGGGCGCTCCAGCGGTTGAAGGCGCTCCAGGACGAGGTCCGCGCGGTGTTCCGCGACGCGCAGCCGCTGACGGCGCAAGAGGTGCTGCGGTGGCCCGGGGTTCTCGAGGACCCGGCGCACGATATCGAGGAGCTCGGCGAAGCCGTGAAGGCGTGCTTGGCCGCGGCACTGCGGGCGCTCACCGAGGCGCGCGGCCGCGAAGGCGCGCGCATCGCCGAGATGCTCGAGAAGCGCAATGCCGGCATCACGGCGTTGATCGCCGGCGTCAAGCCGCAGATCGACGGCATTCAGCTGCGCTACCGCGAGCGCCTCAAGGAGCGGCTCAGGCGGCTCGACGTTCAAGCGGACCCGGACCGGCTCGAGCAAGAGGTTGCGTTGATCGCGCAGCGCGGCGACGTCGCCGAGGAGCTCGATCGAATCGCAAGCCACGTCGCCGAGGTGCAGGCCATCCTGCGGCGCGATGAGCCCGTGGGCCGCCGGCTCGACTTCGTGATTCAGGAGCTGAACCGCGAGGCCAACACGTTCGCGTCGAAGGTTCAGGAGGAAGCGCTGACGCGCGTCGCCGTCGAGCTCAAGGTTCTGATCGAGCAAATGCGCGAGCAGGTGCAGAACCTCGAATGAGCAAGACGGTCACGCGGAGCGGCCAGCTCTGGGTCATCGCCGCCCCGTCGGGCGCCGGCAAGACGTCACTCGTACACGCGCTGCTGAAGCGCGACCCGTCGTTGCGCTTCTCGATCTCGTACACGACGCGGGCTCGGCGCAACTCGGAGGTTCACGGCAAGGACTACTTCTTCGTCACCGAGCCGGAGTTCCTCGCAATGGTCCGCGCCGACGCATTTCTCGAGCACGCGCGGGTCTTCGACCACTGGTACGGCACGAGCCGCGAGCACGTCCAGGGCCTGCTCGACGCCGGCTTCTCCGTGGTGCTCGAGATCGATTGGCAGGGCGCGCGCCAGGTGCGCGAGCGCGCGCCCAAGTCGCAGAGCGTCTTCATCCTGCCGCCGAGCGTCGCCGAGCTCGAGCGCCGGTTGCGCGGGCGCAAGACAGACTCCGACGAGGTGATCCAGCGCCGGCTCCGCGATGCGCTGTCGGACATGACGCACTGGAACGAGTTCGACTACGTCATCGTCAACGACGATTTCGAGCGCGCGCTCGACCGCCTGGCGGCCGTGATCAGCGGCCGCGACCCGGGCGCCCGCTGCGATTCGCCGGCCGTGCGCGCCTTAGCGGAGTCGATCGTCGGCGGACGCGGTCGAACGCCCTGATGCCGCTTGCCGCGGTCCCCCGGTGCTGAAGTACACTACCGGGTCCGGTCGCAAGGAGCGCCAATGGCCAGAATCACCGTCGAAGACTGCCTCGAAAAGGTCCCGAACATGTTCCAGCTCGTGCTCGTCGCAGCCAAGCGGGCGCGTCAGCTGGCGAACGGCGCCCATCCGATGGTCGACTGGGAGAACGACAAGCCCACGGTCGTGGCGCTGCGCGAGATCGCGGAGGGCTATATCACGGAAGAGATTCTCACCCAGCGCGACAAGCCCGTCGAAGACATCCTTGCCGCCGACTTGGCCGCCGTCACCCCGATGTCGGCGGACGATCTGCTCGGCGGTAGACCCGCCCCGCTCGGCGACAAGTTGGACAAACTGGACTGAGCGCGACGAAACGAGGGATTGAAAGAGGGCGTCGAAAGACAGATCGTAGGAGGGACTTCGACGGAGGGCCGGCTGCGACGCCGGTAAGTTTGAACGCCATGGACTATGGTGCCGCCACGCTCGATCGCATGCTGTCGTCGGTGTGGCGGACGGACGATTTCGGGCGCCTCATGGGGCAGCTCGAGCGCTACCTGCCCGAGAGCGACCTGCCGAGCATCAGCGCCGCCTACGAGTTCGCCGCGAAGGCGCACCAGGGCCAGCAGCGCAGGAACGGCGACCCCTACATCTCCCATCCCGTGGCCGTCGCGGAGATCCTCGCGGGCCTGCACCTGGACGCGAGCTCGATCAAAGCCGCGCTGCTCCACGACGTCGTCGAGGACACGGCGAACACGCTCCCGGAGATCCAAGAACGCTTCGGCGACGACGTGGCGCTGCTCGTCGACGGCGTCAGCAAGATCGACCACCTGAAGTTCGACAGCGCCGCGGAGGCGCAGGCCGAAAGCTTCCGCAAGATGCTGCTCGCGATGGCCAAGGATCTGCGCGTGATCCTCGTGAAGCTCGCCGATCGCACGCACAACATGCGGACGATCTCCTCGTTGCCCGTCGAGAAGCAGCGTCGCATCGCGCGCGAGACGCTCGACATCTACGCGCCGATTGCGAACCGGCTCGGCATCTACTCGATCAAGCTCGAGCTCGAGGACTTGGGCTTTAAGACGGTTCACCCGTTCCGGTACAAAGTGCTCGAGCGCTCGCTGCGCCGCGCCAAGGGCAACCAGCGCCAGCTGCTGCGCAAGATCGAGGCAAAGCTCACCGAGGCGCTCGCCGAGGCCAAGATTCCGGCGCGCGTGGTCGCGCGCGAGAAGCACCTCTACAGCATTTACTTGAAGATGCAGCGCAAGCAGGCGCACCTATCCGACATCGTCGACGTCTACGGCGTGCGCGTCATCGTCGAGGACGTCGACCAGTGCTACCGCGCGCTCGGGATCACGCACCAGCTCTTCAAGCCGATGCCCGGGCGCTTCAAGGACTACATCTCGATCCCGCGCGTCAACGGCTATCAGTCGCTGCACACGACCCTGTTCGGGCCGAACGGCCTGCCGCTCGAGGTGCAGATCCGCACCGAGGGCATGGACAAGGTCGCCGAGCGCGGCATCGCGGCGCATTGGCAGTACAAGGCCGTCGACAAAAACACTTACAGCACGGAAGAGCGCGCCCGCGAGTGGCTCGCGGGGCTCATGGAGATGGAGCGCGCCGCGAACTCCGAGGAGTTCCTCGAGACCGTCAAGGCCGACCTCTTCCCGGACAAGGTCTACGTGTTCACGCCGAAGGGCGCGATCATGCGCTTGCCGCGCGGCGCGACGGCCGTCGACTTCGCGTACGCGGTGCACACCGACGTCGGCAACCGCTGCGTGGCCGCCAAGATCGACCGGCGCGCCGTGCCGCTCAAGACGCAGCTGCAGAACGGCGAGACGGTCGAGATCATCACGCAGCGCGGCGCCCGGCCGAATCCGAGCTGGGTGAACTTCGTGACGACGGCGAAGGCGCGCAACGCGATCCGCAGCTACCTCAAGAACCTCAAGCGCGACGAGGCGCAGGAGCTCGGGCGCCGCCTGATCAACCAGGAGCTCTTGTCGTACTCGCTGAGCCTCAAGAAAGTGCCGAAAGCCCGGCTCGAGCAGCTCTTGAAGGAGCTCGGCGTCGCCGACGAGAACGCTCTGCTCGAGCAGGTGGGTCTGGGCGAGCGGTTGGCGCCCGTCGTGGCCGGCATGCTCGCGCAGGCGCGCGACGAGCGCGACGCGACGTCCGTGCCGCGCAAGCCGCTCGAGGTCGCCGGCACCGAAGGCTCCGTCGTGAGCTACGCGCACTGCTGCTATCCGATCCCCGGCGACGAGATTGTCGGCTTCATGTCGAGCGGGCGCGGCATCGTCATTCACCGCGACCGTTGCCGCAACCTCGCCGAGTATCGCAAGCAGCCGGCGAAATGGATCCCCGTCAACTGGACGCGCGGCATCAAGGGCGAGTTCGAATCCGAGATTCAGGTTCGAACGCTCGATCGCGTCGGCCTGCTCGCCGAGGTGGCTGGGCGCATCTCGGCCGCGCACACGAACATCGAGCACGTGCGCGTCGACCGCGACGGCGACGCCTCGGCGCTCGCTTTCCGCTTGAAAGTGCGCGACCGCCGGCAGCTGGCGCAGGTGGTCCGCAGCATCCGCACGATTCCCGGCGTCGTGCGCGTCTCCCGCAGCGCCAGCTAACAGCAAAAGAACCGTCGATGACGAAAGAACCGATTCATACCTCACGCGCGCCCGCCGCGATCGGGCCCTACAGCCAAGCAATTCGCGCCGGCAACACCGTGTATCTGTCGGGCCAGATTCCTCTCGATCCGCAGACGATGCAGATCGTCAAGGGAGACATCCGCGCCCAGATTCGCCAAGTGTTCGCGAACCTCGCAGCCGTCGCGGAAGCTTCGGGAGGCTCGCTCGCGAATGCGGTCCGGCTCACCGTGTATCTCACGGATCTCGCGCACTTTCCGCTCGTGAACGAGATCATGGCCGAGTACTGCAAGGAACCGTATCCCGCGCGCGCGGCGATCGGCGTCGCGCAACTGCCGCGCGGCGCGGCCGTCGAAGTCGACGGCATCCTCGTGCTATAGGCGGCCTTCAATCGCCGCTTTCGGGAAAAAGCTGTTCGATCGGCCGGTCGAGAGCTTGACCGGCGTGGGGCCCAAGGTGGCCGAGCGTCTGGCCCGGCTCGGCGTCGCGACGATCGGCGATCTGCTCTGCCTGCTGCCCCAGCGCTACGAGGATCGCACAGCGATCAGGGCCATCGGCGGCCTCGCCGCCGGCGAAAAGGCCTTGATCGAAGGCGTCGTCGAGCTGCGCGAGGTGGCCGTGCGGCGGCGGCGCTCGCTGCTGTGCCGCGTGTACGACGGAACCGGCGCGATCACGCTGCGCTTCTTCTACTTCAACCGCTCTCTGGAGCAAGCGCTCGCGCGCGGCCGGCGCGTGCGCTGCTACGGCGAGGCGCGCCTCGGCCCCACCGGCCTCGAGATGGTCCACCCCGAGCACCGCGCGGTCGGGCCCGACGACGCCGAGCCCGGCGACCGCCTGACGCCGGTCTATCCGACGACGGAAGGCCTGCACCAGCAAACCGTGCGGCGCATCGTCGAGCGG
>JBBIJV010000185.1:0-7052 GCA_037445815.1 Rhodospirillaceae bacterium | reverse complement strand
GGGGCCCGGGCGGGCGCTCACGGCGGGAGTGGCCCTCGACGTCGCCCCGTCGTCGCCGACCAGCACGCGGACGAGGTTCGGGAAGGGTGCGTTCCGGGTGCCCGCGCCCGCGCCGACCCGCTCGACCGAATGCTGCGCCTGCTGGCCGCGAACGGCATCTTCGAGCGCACGCCCGACGGCCGCTACGTTCATACGCGAGCGTCGCGTCTGCTCCGCAGCGACGAGCCGGGCTCGCTGCGCTCCTACGTCCGCATGGGGGGCATGCCGGCCTTCTGGGACGCCTTCACGGAGCTCGGCCGCACGGCGGCGAGCCCCACGCGGCGCCGCGACATGGCTAGCCTCGTCGACTATTTCGCGGCGCACCCCGACGAAGGCGCGATCTTCAACGCCGCCATGGTCAGCAAGTCGCGGCTCGTGCTGCCGGCCGTCGCGGCGGCTTACGACTTCGCCGCGTTCTCGACGATCGTCGACGTCGGCGGCGGCCGGGGGCATCTGCTGAAGCTGATCCTCGAGCGCGCACCGGCCGCCCGCGGCATCCTGTTCGAGCGCCCGCACGTGATCGACGACACGGAGCCGGCGCCGAGGCTCGAGCTGGCGGCCGGGGATTTTTTCGTCGACGCGCTGCCGCCCGCCGAGCTCTATGTCCTCATGGACGTGCTGCACGACTGGGACGACGCGGATGGCGCGCGCATCCTCGCCGCCGTGCGCCGTGCCGCGCCGGCTGGCGCGCGGCTGCTGATCGTCGAGACGCTCGTGCCCGAGACGCCGGGCCCGCACTTCGGCAAGACCGTCGACATCATCATGCTGGCGGTGACGGGCGGCCGCGAGCGCACCGAGGCGCAGCACGGAGCGTTGCTCGCCGAAGCCGGCTTCGCGCTGCAACGCGTGCTGCCGACGGCGTCGCCGTACGCGCTCGTCGAGGCCGTCGCGGTCTAGCGCGGGACGCCGCCCACACTCCCGCGCTCACGACTTTGCGCGCTTCCGCGAATGCAGTTCTCGTGCAGGATCGCGACGCGGCGCGCGTAGGCCTCGGCAACGGGCGAGCGCTCGGCGCCGTCCTCGCTGTTGGCCGCGTTCAGCGCGTCAGTCGAGCTCGCGCGCCTCTTTGCTGATCTGCGTGTCGCCGGGCTTGCGCAGCATCTTGTCGATCTCGTCGATGTGCGCCTCTTCTTGCGCGATCAAGCTGCGCGCGTACTCCTCGATCGCCACGGACTTGCCCTCGACGAGCTTCAGGAGCTTCGTGTAGAGGCCGAGCGCGTAGTGCTCTGCCTGAAGGGTCTCGCGGAGGATCTGGCCGATGTCGTGCTGATGCGTTTCGAGCAGGTTGCCGATTGCGAGCGACGGATGCCCACCGAGGCGCGTGACCATCTCGCCGGCCTGCTGCGCGTGCTGCAGCGATTCCGCGGCCTCGTCGCGGAACCACTTGACGATAGGGATGCGGCTGAAGCCGAAGATCATCATCGAGTAGTGCGTATAGCGGACGACGCCCGCGAGCTCGCACTCGAGGATGAGATTCAACTGGTCGATGACTTTCTGTGTGTCGAGCATGGCGGTTCCTTGTCGTGGTGGGGTCAAGCGAAACGAGGCAGCAGCGCAAGGGCGTTCGCTCGCTCGACGCGCGCGAGCTCGGAAGCGGAGAAACCGGCGCTCTGCAAGCCAAGCACCTGGGGCGCGCCGTCGAAGAACGGCGCGTCGGTGCCGAACACGATCTGCGACACCCCGACGAGCGTTTTCAGCGCTTGCATGTTGACGGGGTTCGCCGAACCGGCGGTGTCGTAATAGAAGCGCCGCAGCTGGTGCAGCCGCGAGCTCGGCTCCGGCGTGCTCGTGAGATTCTCGGCCGTCATCTCGGCTCCCAGGAGCCGGCCCGCGACGCCGACGAGCGTTCCGCCCGCGTGCGAGAAGATGAAGCGGACGTCGGGGCAGCGCGCGGCCGTCTCGCTGACGACGAGGCTCGCGATCGTGCGGGTCGTATCCATCGGATACTCGAGCATCTGATTCGGCACGCGCGGCAGCAGACCTTGGCAGCACGCCGCGTCCGTCGGATGAACGTACACGACGGCCTTGCGGCGATTCAGCTCGTCGAGCACGGGCGCGAACTTCGGATCGCCGAGCCACGCGTTGCCGTAGCTCGTCAACACTCCGAAGCCGTCGGCCGATAGCGTGCCGAGCGCGTGCTCTATCTCGGCGAGCGCGCCGTCGACGTCGGGCAGCGGCAGCACGGCGAACAGGCCGAACCGGCCCTTGTGATCCCCGACCATGCGCTCCGCGGCGAACTCGTTCATCTCGCGCGCGAGGCGCCGCGCCTCGGCGGCGTCGCCGAACCACACCCCGGGCGCCGTGATCGAGAGCATCGCCGTCTCGATGCCGACGCGGTCGAGCTCGGCGACGGCGCGCGCCGGCGAAAAATCGCGCCAGGCGGCGATGCCGGGAATCGGCGCGGCCCGCGAGCTCTTGGCCGTCAAAAACGCATGGAAGCTCGGGCTCACGAAGTGCTGGTGAACGTCGATGCGGCGTGCCGCGCCCTGACTTCGCAACACGCCGCCCGGCACGAGCGACAGCGCGCCGAGCGTCGTCAGCGTGCCGAGAAACTGGCGTCTTTGTCGATCCGTACGCTGCACGTTGCGCTCCCCTTCCCAATCCTCGTAGGCTCCGAGCGGCTCGAGAAGTCCCGCGACCTACGTTTGTATCCTGCGCGGCGAGCCGATTCAAGGAGAAATTGAATTGGGCAAGAACGCCCGGCCGCCGTCACCGAACCGGCCGCTCAAGCTCCTCGGCGGATTGACGCCGCGCGAGTTCATGCGCCGTCACTGGCAGCGGCGGCCGTTGCTCGTGCGGGGCGCGATTTCAGGCTTCGCGCCGCCGTTGACGGGAATCGATCTCTTCGCGTTGGCAGCGCGCGACGACGTCGAGTCGCGTCTCGTTCGCAACACCACCGGCCGCTGGCGGCTCGCGCACGGACCGTTCGCCCGCAGAGACCTTCCTTCGCTCCGTGCGCGCGGCTGGACGCTGCTCGTTCAAGGCGTCGACTTGTACGATGATGCGGCTCGCGCGCTGCTCGACGAGTTCCGCTTCGTGCCCGACGCCCGGCTCGACGACCTCATGATCTCGTTTGCCGGCGACGGCGGCGGCGTCGGGCCGCACGTCGACAGCTACGACGTTTTCCTGCTGCAAGCGCATGGCGTCCGGCGCTGGCGTATCGCGCGGCGTTTCGCTCCCGAGCTCGACGAGCTCGCGCCCCTCAAGGTCTTGCGGACACTTACGGCCGAGCGGGAACACGTGCTCGAGGCCGGCGATCTGCTCTACTTGCCGCCGGGCTGGGCGCACGACGGCGTCGCGATCGGCGGCGACTGTATGACGTGCTCGATCGGGATGCGCGCGCCGCAACGCGGCGCGCTTGCGGGCGAGGTCGCGCTGCGCCTGGCGGAAACGTACGACGACGCAGAGCTTTACCGCGATGCGGGACAATCGGCAACCGCGACGCCGGCCGCGATCCCCCCCGCGCTCGCGCGCTTTGCCTCAGACGCGGTGCGCAGGCTCGCCGGGCGGCCGGGGGCCGTGGCGCGCGCGCTCGGCGAGGTGTTGAGCGAGCCGAAACCGCGCGTCTGGTTCGAAAAGCGCAAGGAACCGTGGCGGCCGCGCGCCGTGGCGCTCGACCGGCGCACGCGCATGCTCTACGACGCGGAGCACGTCTACATCAACGGCGAAGCCGTGCGCGTGCGAGGCAAGGACAAGGCGCTCCTGCGCCGGCTCGCGAACGGGCGTACGCTCGACGCCCGAGCCGTGCGCGGCGCGAGCTCGTCGGCGCGGACGCTGCTCGCGGAATGGTTCGCCGCGGGCTGGCTGCACGAAACGTAGCTCGTGCCCAAGCCTTCGCGCGCACGGTCGGACGCGTGCTTGCGCATTCCCTGCGCCCGCACCTCTCGACCTGTACCGTCGCCACGGTTACCGCAAAGCCGAATGAACGCGCGGACTTGCGTGCCGAACCATGAGAAACGTCAGGCTGTCACCCCATGGCGCGAAAGACGCGCTACATTTCCGGTCGAAAAACCCGAGGAACCAACCGATGTCGAAAGAACCGCGCCTCCGTCGCGCGCTCGTTACGACCCTCGCCGCAGCGGCTTGCGCGGCCGCGATTGCCGCGGCCGAGGCGCAGCAGCCAGACTTCACGGGCGTCTGGGAAGCTTATCGGGGAGCGCCGCAGGAGCGCGCGTCCGGCTTCGGCGGCCCGCGCGCGAGCCTGCCGCTCACGGAGGAAGGACGGCGCCGCGTGGAGGAGTATCGCGTGCTCAGCGGTCCCGAGCGGCTGAACGGCGCCGCGCACTGCGCCGATTACGGCGTTCCGACGATGATGAGCCTGCCTGGGTCGTATCCGATCGAGTTCATTCAGAAGCCCGATCAGCTCACCATCATTTTCGAGGTCAACAACGAGACGCGCCGCATCTACATCGGCGACCGCCAGCTTCCGCCCGAGCAACGGCTCCCGAGCCGTGCGGGCTATTCCGAGGGCCATTGGGAAGGCGACGTGCTCGTCGTCAAGACCACGGATCTCCTCGATGGCCAGGACCAGACTGCGAACCCGTACTCCGAGCAGGCCACGATCGACGAGCGATTCTCGCTTGAAGAGGGCGCGAATGGCACCAAAGTGCTGACCTATCGGGCGACGATCACCGATCCGGTCTACTACACGGAGCCCGTCACGATCGAACGAAGATATCAGCCGTACGACGGCTTCATCATCCCGTACGGCTGTCAGGACGAGCTATGGTACGAGCTGCTCGACTTGCGGCGCGAGCAGCTCCAAGCCGGTAAGCCCGTCGACGCGCGCATGAGCGACGTCTACAAGATCCGTGAGGAGCGGGAATGAATCACGGCAGTATCGCAGCCCAAAGTCCGCGAGCCACGAGGAGACCTTCTATGTCGGCGCACTTGAAATCTTTCGTCGTTGCAGCCTGCGCTTCGGCGCTCGCGCTCGGCGCGGCATTGGCAACGGCCCACCATTCGGCTGCGCAGTTCGACTTCGGGCAGCGCGTCACGATCGAAGGCGTCGTGAAGGAGTTCAACGTCACGAATCCGCATACCTGGGCCGTCGTCGAAATCACCGACGACAAGCGCGGCACGCGCGACGCGCAGTACGAAGGCCACAGCGCGAGCCACTTCTATCGCGCCGGCTATACGCGCGACCTCGTGAAGCCCGGCGACAAGATCGCGATCCTCATCGCGCCGCGTAAGGACGGCGAGGACGGCGGCTTCATCCAGGCTTTCACGGCGGCGAACGGCAAGACGATCGGCTTCGGCGGCTTGTCTCCCGAGACGGGACGGAGAGTCGAAGCCGGCTCGAACTGACCTGCCGACCGCGCTACGCTCCGGCGCCCCACTCCGCCGGCAGCGCGAGATACGCGCGCGATAGCTCGCCGAGCGACGCGCAGCCGAGCAGCTTCATCGTGCGAAGCAGGTCCGCGCGCAGAATCTCGACGGCGCGCGTCGCACCGGCCCGGCCGCCGGCCGCCAGGCCGTAGCTGTATGCCCTACCGACGAGCACGGCGCGCGCACCGAGCGCGAGCGCCTTGACGATGTCGCTGCCGCGGCGGATCCCGCCGTCGAACAGCACCTCGGTACGGTCGCCGACGGCGGCGACGACTTCGGGCAGCACGCGCAGCGTCGGCGCCACGCCGTCGAGCTGCCGGCCGCCGTGATTGGAGACGATCACGGCGCTCGCGCCTTCGTCCAGTGCGCGCCGCGCATCGTCGGCCGTGTGCACGCCCTTGACGACGATGGGCCCCGCCCACGCTTCGCGAATCCACTCGAGATCGGCCCAGCAGACGGCCGCCGCCTCGAGCGCCGCGCCGACCTCCGCGTACTTCATCGGGCCTTCGGGCAGCACCACGTTCGGAAACGACATGAGCCCGCCGTCCGAGAAGAAGCCGTAGAGCCAGCGCGGCCGCGCGAGGATCTGTGGCAGGAACGGCAGCATCGTGAAGGGCTTGCCCGAGAGCAGCTCGCGCGTGCCGTTGCGCACGTCGCGCTCGCGCATGCCCGCGACGGGCGTGTCGATCGTCACGACGATCGCGGAATACCCGGCCGCTTTCGCGCGCTCGATGCCGCGCAGCGCGACGTCGCGGCCGCCGCAAAGATAGAGCTGGAACCAACACGGCCCGGCCGTCGCGGCCTTCACTTCCTCGAGCGGCGTGCCCGACAGCGTCGAGAGAATGTACGCCGTGCCGGCGTCGCCGGCCGCAGCCGACGCGCACGCCTCGGCGCGCGGCCAGAACATGCGGCTGCTGCCGATCGGCGCGAGCAGGAACGGAACGGCGAGCTCGTGCCCGAGCACCGTGGTGCGCAGATCGACGGACGGCACGAGCACGGCCGAGCGAGGGCGCAACGCGACATCCGAGAACACTCGCACGTTCTCGCGCAGCGTCTGCTCCGTCTCGGCGCCGCCGTCGAGATAGTCGAAGACCATGCGGGGCAGACGGCGGCGCGCGAGCTCGCGCAAATCGGCGATGTTGACGGCCCTGGCCCCGAAAGCGCTCATGGCTGCGGCTAAGAACCGAGATACATTCCGCCGTTCACGGCGATCGTCTGCCCGGTGATGTAACCGTTGCCGGCCAGCATGACCGCGACGTCGGCGCATTCCTCGACGCGGCCGAACCGGCCCACGGGAATCATTTCGGGCTTCACGTGCGGATTCGAAACCACCATCTCCGTGCCGATCAGCGCCGGCGAGATCGCGTTCACCGTCACGCCTTCCCGCGCCAAGAGCCGCGCGTAGCTCTTCGTCGCGCCGATGACGCCCGCCTTGGCCGCCGAGTAGTGAACGGCCAACATGCTGCCGGCCTGGGCGGCCACCGAGGTGAGGTTGATGATCCGCCCCCATTTGCGCGCGCGCATCTTCGGCAGCACAGCCTGCGTCATCCTGAAAATCGACGTGAGATTGACGTTGATCACGTCGTTCCAGCTCGCCTCCGTCATCTGCTCGATGCTCTCGAACGCCGCGCGGCCGGCATTGTTGACGAGAATGTCCACGGGCCCGAGGCCGGATTCGGCGGCGG
>JBBIJV010000184.1:0-7121 GCA_037445815.1 Rhodospirillaceae bacterium | reverse complement strand
CCCGAGCGAGCCAAGCGCACGCCGCGGCGCGCCGGGCGTCATGCGCTCGACGATGAGCTCGCGAACCATGCCGACGTACGCCGGGTGCGTCCCGACCGTCCCGGCGCGCACCATCGTCAGGCCGAGCTCGCGCGCGACGTTCGCCGCATCGACGTCCAAGTCCATGACGACTTCCATGTGGTCGCAAACGAAGCCGATCGGCGCCACGACGACGGCTTTGACGCCCTCGGCCTCGGCCTCGCGCAGCGCGTCGCGGATGTCGGGGCCGAGCCACGGCTCCTTCCCGTACGACGCGTTGTTGCTCTGATACACGAGCCGCCAGCGCGGGTGCTCGATCGCATCGCCCACGAGGCCGCAGCTCGCTTCGAGCTGCGCCTCGTACGCGCAGCCGCGCGCCATCTCGAGCGGCAGGCTGTGCGCCGAGAACAGCACGAGCGCGTGCTCGCGCTGCGCGGCCGGCAGCGTCTCGAGCGCGTCGCCGACGCGCTCGGCCATGGCCTCGATGAAGCCCGGATGATTGAACGGCACGCGCAGCTTGTCGAAGCGCGGCGGGCTCGGGAGGCCGCGCACGGCCTCGTAGAGATCCTCGCGGTAGCGGCGGCAGCCGCTGTACGAGCTGAACGTGCTCGTCACGAACGCGAGCGCGCGCTTGACGCCGGCGTGCGCCATCTGCGCGACGGTGTCGGGCAACAGCGGATGCCAGTTGCGGTTGCCCCAGTAGATCGGCAGCGCCGGGCCGTGCGCGTCGAGCTCGAGCTGCAGCGCTTTGATGAACGCGCGCGTGTGGGCGTTGATGGGGCTCACGCCGCCGACGTGCTCGTAGCGCTGCGCGATGCGCGCCTTCGTCTCGGGCGGCACGCGCAAGCCGCGGAAGACGTTGTCGAGAAACGAGTCGACGTCGGCGGGCCCTTCGGGTCCGCCGAATGACACGATCAGCAACGCGTCGTAGTCGTGCTCGGTGGTCACGGTTTGGCTTGCCAGGCAGCCTTGCCGACGAAGAACGGCCCCAGGCTGTCGAGGTACTGCGACGTCTGCTCGGTCTTGCGCATCTCCTGCACGACGGCGGACAACGGGTGCAGATTCGGGCCGAGCAGGCCGACGATGAAATCGTTGTCGTTCTTGTCGAGCCCATGGCACGCGAGGCGCACGTCGTTCGCGTGGCCGCCGGCGCCGTAGCGCCTACCGAGCGAAGCGTGCTCCGCGAAGATGCGGCGCTGATGATCGGGCGGCAGCGTCTCGAAGCGTTTCGCACGCTGCAGCGGATACCACACCGCCCAGCGGTGCGCGGGGTTCAAGATCTTGCCGCGCGGTTTCTTGAACAGCGTGTCCTCGAGATCCGGCTCGTAGCCGATCGAGTACGTGCGGCCGAGCATGTCGAGCTCGGGCTTGTGCTCGTAGCGCGAGAACGGCTCGCGATTGAACAGCGCGCGCAGTGTCGTCACGAAGTAATCCGGATCCTCGGCCATGACGATGACCCCGACGCCGCGCGGGTCGTTCGCGTCGAGGTACAGCGCGCCGTCGACGCCGTCCTCGGCGAGCGCCGCGCCGGCGGCAGACGCGTCGGCGCAGCCGCTGAACGCCGTGAACTTCATGAACAGCCGCCGATCGAGCGAAATGACCTGGCCTCCGCGGCGGCCTTTCTCGGCCAGCTCGAGCGGCGGCAAGTCCTCGGGCGCTCCGTGCGCGGTGGGTTTCTCGCTCATAGTGCCTCCGAATGTACGACCTCGACGAGCGCCTCGACGCTCGCGAGCGGCGTCTCCGGCAGTATGCCGTGACCCAAGTTGACGATGTGGCCGCGCGGCGGCGTCCCGGCGAGCAGCGCTTTCGCGGCTGCGCGCGTGGCTTCGGCGCCGGCCGTCAGGATCGCCGGCTCGAGATTGCCTTGCACGGCGCGGTCCGGGTGGCGCGCGGCGAGCTCGGGCAGGTCGATGCGCCAGTCGACGCCGAGCACCTCGGCCGGCAGGCTCGCGTAAGCCTCCATGAGGTGCGGCGCGTTTTGCAGGAACAAAATCCGCGGCACGCGGGCCTTGCCGACCGTTTCTAGCAGCGTGGTCAGGTGCGGGCGAATCAGCTTCTCCCAGCTCGCGCGCGACAGGAGCCCGGCCCACGAGTCGAAAATCTGCACGGCGTCTGCGCCGGCCGCGGCTTGCGCAAGCAAGTACTCGCCCATGACGCTCGTGAGCCGCTCAAGCAGCGCGTGAAGCAGCTCGGGCCGCGCGGCCGCGAACGCCCGCAGCGTCGGGAACTCCTTCGCGCCCCTGCCTTCGACCAGGTACGCCGCGAGCGTCCACGGCGCGCCGCAGAAGCCGAGGAGCGCCGTCTGTTCCGGCAGCGCCGCGCGCGTCAGCTTCAGCGCCTCGATCACCTCGGGCGCGATCTCGGCGCGGTCCGGCTTGAGCAGCGCCTCGATGGCCGCCGCGTCTCGAGTCGGCTTTGCGATGACCGGGCCCGGGTCGAAATCGAACTCGACGCCGAGCGACGGCATCGGGCTCATGATGTCGGCGAACACGATCGCCGCGTCGAGCGGGAAGCGCCTGAGCGGCAGCAGCGTGACCTCGGCCGCGAGCTCGGGGTCGCCGGCGAGCGCTTTGAAGCTGTGCTTCTTGCGAAGCTCGCGATACTCGGGCAGGTAGCGGCCCGCCTGGCGCATGATCCACAGCGGCCGGCGTGGGACGGCCTCGCGGCGCACGGCTTTCAGTAGCAGCTTGTCGTTCGTCTGCGCCATCACGGCTCTCCGGCGTTCGCGTGCTCGGCGGCCGCGCTCGGTTGCGGCTCGATCGTGAACCGATAGCCGACCCCGCGCACGGTGTGGAAATGCGCGGGCTCTTCCGGGTTGCGCTCGAATCGCTTGCGCAGCCGCACGATGAAGTTGTCGATCGTGCGCGTCGACGGAAACACTTCATACCCCCAGACGCGGTCGAGAATGTCCTCGCGGGTCACGATGTGCCCCGGCCGATCCGCGAGCACGCGCAGGATCATCGCCTCCTTGTGCGTCAACGAGTGCTCCGAGCCGTCCCAGGCGCGCGCTTCGTAGGTCTTGAAGTCGACGCTGTTGCCGCCGAACGTGAGCGGCGCGCCGCTCGCCTGATACCACGAGCTGCGGCGCAAAATCGCGGCGACCCGCAGTAGCAGCTCCTTCAAGTGAAACGGCTTCGACAGATAGTCGTCGCCGCCGGCCTCGAAGCCGCGCACGCGGTCCTCGGCCGCGCCTTTCACGGTGAGGAAAAGCACCGGCGTCTGGATGCCTTCGCGGCGCAGCTGCGCGCAGAGCTCGACGCCGTCCATGTTCGGCATCATGACGTCGAGAATCACGAGGTCGAACGGCTCGGCGCGCAAGCGCTCGAGGCCCGCCGCGCCGTCGTGCGCGACTTCCGTTCGATAGCCCTCGGCTTCGAGGTTCTCGCGAATGCCGGCCGCGAGATGCGCCTCGTCGTCGACGACGAGAATGCGGGCCGGCGCTCTCATCGCGCCATGCTCGCGGGCCAGCGCATCGAAACCGTCGCGCCGCGCCCCGGCCCTCCGCTCGACGCGTGCACCGTGCCGCCCGAGAGCTCGACGAGCCGCTTCACGATGTAGAGACCGAGCCCGGTGCCCGGCGTCGCGCGCCGCAGCTCGTCGCCGAGCCGATGGAACTTCTCGAAGATCATCGCGGCTTCCTCGGGCGGAAACCCCAAACCGTCGTCGCTGACGGCCAGCGTGACGCCGTGCTCGTCGCGCGCGGCCTCCACGCGGATCGATCGGCTCTTCGCCGCGATGCAGGATTTCAGTGCGTTGTCGAGCAAGTTGCGCAGCCCAGTTTCGATGACGACGGGATCGACGTTGAGCGCGAGGTCTTCGGGCACGGCTTGCTCGACGGTGACGCCGCTCGCCTGTGCGCGGCCGGCGATGGCGGCGACGGCCGTGGACGCCGCCGCGCTCAAGCTCGTCACCTGCGGGGTCAGGCGCTGTCGGCCTTCCTCGAGCCGCGTCGTGTCGAGCAGGTTGTCGATCATGCGCAGCAGGCGCTCGCCATCCTCGAGGATCCGCGCGCCCAAGCGCTTGCTGTCCTCGTCGTGCGAGCGCAGCACGAGCGTCTCCGCGGCGAGCTGGATGCTCGCGAGCGGGCTCTTGAACTCGTGCGACACGGCCGCGAGGAAGTTCTGCTGCCGCCGGCGCAGCTCGGCGTCGTGGCGCAGCGTTCGAGTGAGCACGGCCATGCCGCCGATCAGCACGATCAAGAAGAACCCGCCTTCCCAGATGATTCGGTTGATGCGCGCCTCGCTGTCCTCGGCGACGGCCGCGTTGTTCGGAAAGCGCTCCTCGACGCTGCGCGCGTAGTTGACGTGGTCGTACATCCACCAGCCGACGGTCGCGGCCGAGATCGAGAGCAGCGCCAGGAAGCCGACCTGCATCGCCTTCGTCGGGTCTCGTCTCAAGGTCATGAGCGTACGCTCCGCTTGCGGGTCACTCGGGCTCCGCTTCGATCATGGCGAGCGCGGCCCGCAGGCCTTCGGCCAGCCGATCGATGTCGCGGCGCGTGTGCGCGAGCGACAGGAACGCGATCTCGAACGCCGACGGGGCGAGCGCGATGCCCTGGTCGAGCAGCGAGTGGAAGACGCGCGCGTAGATCTTGGCCGAGCCGGCGTCGAGCGCCTCGGCCGAGCGCGGCGCCTCGCGCGTGTTCCACGCGATCCAGAACATCGAGCTCGAGCGGACGAGCTTCGCTTCGAGCGGCGCTTCGGCGAGCACGCCCTCGAGCCGCTCCTCGAGATACGCGCCGAGCGCCTCGAGGCGCTTCCAGCCGTCTTCCTTCTTGAGCACGCGCAGCGTCGTCAAGCCGGCCGTCATCGCCACGGGATTGCCCGACAGCGTTCCGGCCTGGTACACGCCGCCTTCGGGCGACAGGTGCTTCATGATCCTGCGCGGGCCGCCGAAGGCTCCGACGGGCATGCCGCCGCCGATGACTTTGCCGAACGTCGCGAGGTCCGGCTTGATGCCGTAATGCGCGGCCGCGCCGCCCGGCGCGAGCCTGAAGCCCGAGATCACCTCGTCGAAAATCAGGAGCGCGCCGTGCTTCGTGCACAGCTCGCGCAGCGCTTCAAGGAACTCCGGGCGTTGCAGCAGCAAGCCGTTGTTCGCGGGCACGGGCTCGACGATGACGGCGGCAATGCGGCTGCCCTCGGCCGCGAACAGCTTTTCGGCAGCCGCCGTGTCGTCGAGGGGAAGCACGCGCGTCAGTGCGGCGAGCTCGGCCGGTACGCCTTGCGACGACGGTTGCCCGAATGTCGCGAGTCCGGAGCCGGCGGCCACGAGCAGAGAATCGACGTGGCCGTGATAGCAGCCCGAAAACTTGACGACGAGATCGCGCCCCGTGGCGCCGCGCGCGAGCCGCACCGCGCTCATGACGGCTTCGGTGCCCGAGGAGACGAAGCGCACCTGCTCGATGGCGGGGTACGCTGCGACGACTTCCTCGGCGAGCTCGATCTCGGGTTGGCACGGCGCACCGTACGACATGCCGCGGCGGCACGCGGCCTCGACGGCCGCGACGATTTTCGGGTGCGCGTGACCCAAGATCAGCGGGCCCCACGAGCCGACGAAGTCCAAGTACTCGCGGCCGTCGGAATCCGTGATCGAGGCGCCGGCCGCCGAGCGGATCACGAGCGGCGTGCCGCCCACGCCGCCGAACGCGCGCACCGGCGAGCTCACGCCGCCGGGCGTGACCTTCTTGGCGCGCTCGAACCACGCCTCGCTTTGCTGACGATTCGCCTTGCCGAGCTTCATCGCAGCCAGTTGCCTTTCAGCGCGTCGCGCGCGTGATAGGTGATGATCTGATCCGCGCCGGCGCGGCGGATCGCGAGCAGGTTCTCGCGCACGATGCGCGCCTCGTCGAGCCAGCCGTTCGCGGCCGCGGCCTTCACGGCCGAGTACTCGCCGGAGACGTTGTAGGCCGAGAGCGGCAGCAGGCTCGCTTCCCGCACGGCGCGAATCACGTCGAGATAGGGCAGCGCCGGCTTCACCATGAGCCAGTCGGCGCCCTCGTCGACGTCGAGAAGCGCCTCGCGCACGGCTTCGCGCGGGTTGCGGAAGTCCATTTGATAGCTCTGCCGGTCGCCCATCGCGGGCGTCGAGTCCGCGGCCTCGCGGAACGGCCCGTAGTAGGCCGACGCGAACTTCACGGCGTACGACATCAGCACGGTGTCCTCGAACCCGCGCTCGTCGAGCGCGTCGCGGATCGCCGCAACGCGGCCGTCCATCATGTCCGACGGCGCGACGACGTCGGCGCCCGCGCGCGCATGGCTCAAGGCCATGTTTACGAGCGGCGTCAGCGACGCGTCGTTGACGACTCGTCCGTTCTCGAGGATGCCGCAGTGGCCGTGATCGGTATAGGCGCAGAGGCAGACGTCCGTCATGACGACGAGCTCGTCGCCTAGCTCGCGCTTCAAGCGCTCGCACGCCTTCTGCACGGCGCCGTCGGCGGCCGCGGCAGCCGCACCGTCCGGCGTCTTGCCGCCGTGCTCGGGATGGCCGAACAGCAGCACGGCGCGAATGCCGAGCTCGAGGTCTTGGGCGACCTGCCTCACGACGTCCTGGAGGCCCTGCTGCGCGATGCCCGGCATCGACGAAATCGGCTCGTTCGCGCGCTCCGCCGGCACCACGAAGTGCGGCATGATCAGATGCTCCGCGCCGACCGTCGTCTCGGCAACGAGGTTGCGCAGCGCACGCGTGCGCCGCAGGCGCCGGAGACGCGTGCGGCCCGGCGTCGTGACCTTCATCTCCGCCATTGCATGGCCTCCCAAATTCCTTCGAGACTCGGCTCGCGCGCCTCGGCCGTCACCGTGAGCCCGGCGCGGCGCGCCGCCGCCGTCGTGGACGGGCCGATCGTGTAGACGCTCACGGGGGCGTCGACGTCGACCAAATTGACGAACCCCGCGACGGCCGACGGGCTCGCGAGCACGACATTATCCACGCCGAGCGTTGAGAGCGGGCGCCGCGGCTGCGCGGCCGGTGCCGGAACCGTCCGGTAGACGTCGAGCCGAGTGCATTCGGCGCCGGCCTCGGTCAGCGCTCGCTCGAGCGTGTCCGGGGCGTTTTCGGCCAATGCGAGCAGCACGCGGCGGTGGCGCGGGAGCTCGCCGACGTCG
>JBBIJV010000183.1:0-7238 GCA_037445815.1 Rhodospirillaceae bacterium | reverse complement strand
CATGTGCGCTGAGTTCACCGATCGTGTAAAGACGCTGGACGCCGGCATCGCGCGCGGCTTCGCCGGCACTGTAATGCAGTGCCGGTGCTGTATCCCCGAGTTCACCCATGTCACCCAACACCAGCCAGCAGGGTCCCGGGCAGGCGGCGAACGACCGGTCGGCGCCGGCCGGAGCGCAACGGGAGCGGGCGCGCATACGCCGCGCGGCCGAATTGACGCCCGAGGAGCGCGAGCGCGCCGAGATCGAGCAGCTGCAAAACGCCGGCTTCGCGCCGGATCGAGCCGCGTGGATCCAGCGCCGCAGACAGGAGCTGCGCATGGAGGCGTTGCAGGCGCAGTACGAAGCACGCCGAGCCGGGCGCCCGCCGCCAAGCGATTTCGGCGAGCAGGCCTTGCGCTCCGAGCTCGGCGACGCCGACTACGAGCGCTACCTGCAATCGATGGGACGCCTCACGACCGTTCCGGTCGCGGGCGTGCTCGAGGGCTCTCCGGCGCAGCGTTCGGGGCTCGCGGCCGGCGACGAGATCGTGGCCTACAGCGGCCAGCGCGTCTTCGACATCACGGAGCTCAACGAGCTGGTGCTCCGCGGCGTGCCCGGCGAATCCGTCGTCGTCGACGTGCGCAGGAACGGCCAGAACCTCCAGCTCGTCATGCCGCGCGGCCCGCTCGGTATCTGGGGCCCGAGGGGCGAGACGCGGATAACGTTGCCCGCCGAGGAGCGATGAGCCGGTTGCCGGCCTCCCGCAAGTGGTCTGACGTCGGGGGCCTGGCTAGAATGGCGCGCTTTAGGTCCGGCTTAACTTCATGTCGCTGCAAGAAAAGTTCGGGAAGCTCGAAGCTCACCTGAAGCGTCTCGTCGTCGGCCAAGATCGCCTCTTGAACCGCATGCTGGTCGCGCTGCTCTCCGACGGGCATCTGCTCGTCGAAGGCGCGCCGGGCCTCGCGAAAACGCGCGCGATCAAGGTCCTCTCCCACAGCATCGAAGGCGACTTCCATCGACTGCAATTCACGCCGGACTTGCTGCCGGCCGACCTGACCGGCACCGAGATCTATCGGCCGCAGGACGGCTCGTTCGCGTTTCGGAAAGGGCCGCTCTTCCACAACCTCGTGCTCGCCGACGAGGTGAATCGCGCGCCGGCCAAGGTGCAGTCGGCGCTGCTCGAAGCGATGGGCGAGCGGCAGATAACGGTCGGCTCGCTCACGTATCCGCTGCCGGCGCTGTTCATGGTCATGGCCACGCAGAATCCCATCGAGCAGGAAGGCACTTATCCGCTGCCCGAGGCGCAGCTCGATCGCTTCCTGCTGCACGTGCTCGTGAGCTACCCGGACGCCGAAGGCGAGCGCGCGATCCTCGAGTTGAATCGCGCCGAGCAGCGGCGCTCCGCGCGCGACGAGGAGCTGTTCACGGCGCCCGAGGTCGTGACGCAAAAGGAAGTGTTCGCGGCGCGTCTGCAAGTGCTCGATCAGCACCTCTCCGACCCGCTCAAGGAGTACATCGTGCAGATCGTGCTTGCGACGCGCGCGCCCGAGCGTTACGGCGACGACCTGCGCGGCGTTCTACAGTACGGCGCGAGCCCGCGCGCCACCATCGCGCTCGATCGCTGCGCGCGCGCGCACGCGTGGCTCGCGGGCCGCGACTACGTGACGCCCGAGGACGTGCAGGGCATGGCGCACGACGTGCTGCGCCATCGCTTGCTGCTCGGCTTCGAGGCAGAGGCGGCCGGCCGCTCGCCGAACGAGATCATCGATACCTTGCTCGCGAGAATCGGAGTGCCCTGAGCATGACGGCGCAGGCCGCGCGCACGCCGATGTCGCCCGTTCACGTCACGCTTGGCCGTCTCGTGAGCCTGCGCCCGGCCGGCGAGTCTTTGAAGCTCACGGCGCCGCGCGTGCGTGTCGCCGTCGAAGGCGGGCACGTGTCGCCGTACAAGGGGCGCGGCGTCGAGTTCGACGAGTCGCGCCCGTATCAGCCGGGCGACGATTTGCGCACGATGGACTGGCGCGTGACGGCGCGCACGGGCAAGCCGCATACGAAGGTGTTCCGCGAGGAGCGCAATCGCCCCATCTTCGTCTGGCTCGACCTTCGCCGGCCGATGCTGTTTGCGACGCGCGGCGCGTTCAAAGCCGTGCGAGCCGCCGAGGTTGCAGCGCTCGTAGCCTGGAGCGCCGTGGCGAACGGCGACCGGCTCGGCGGCCTCGTGTTCTCCGAGGTGGAGCACCACGAACACCGGCCCGCGCTCGGCGCGCGCGCCGCCTTGAGGCTTCTTCAGACGATTTGCACGGCGTCGTTCTGGCGGCCGCCGGCCACGGCCGAGACGCTCGAGACCGACGCCGAACGCGCCCTCCAGCGGCTCGCGCGCGTCGCGCGGCCCGGCAGCCTGATCTTTCTGATCAGCGACTTCCGCCGGCTCGGGGCCGACTACGAGCGGCAATTGCGCCGCCTGGCCGTGCACTGCGACTTGCTGCTCGTGCATTGCTACGATGCCGTAGAGGCCGAACTTCCGCCGCCGGGGCGCTATCGAATCGTCAGCGCCGGGCGGTCGTTCAGCATCGAGACGGCGAACGAAGCCACGCGCCGGCGTTACCACGAGAGGTTCGCTGCGCGCCGCGCCGCGCTCGAGGCGTTGTGCCGCAGCCCAGGTGTACGCATGGTCGATTGTCCTACCGATGCCGATCCGCGCCGCGTGCTGAGCTCGAGGTTCCGGTCGCGATGAACCCGACCGTCGACGTGAGCCAGCTGCCGCTGCGCGACATTCACTTGCCGGCGCCCGTCGGCTGGTGGCCGCCGGCGCTCGGCTGGTGGCTGCTCGCGGCGCTCGTGCTCGCGGCCGCGGCGCTGTATGGCCTTCGTTACTATCGCTCGCGCCACAAGCGCGCCGCTTTGCGCGCGATCGCGCGCGTGCGGGCCGCGCTCGAGCAGGGCGCCGAGCCCGTGGCATGTCTTCAATACGTTTCGACGATCTTGCGCCGCTTCGCGATGACGTCCGCCGCGCGCGACGGCGCGCCCGAGCGCGACGTGGCCGGACTGATCGGCGAGCGCTGGCTCAGGTATCTCGACGGCCGCTGGGACCGCACGGACTTCAGCGCGGGCCTCGGGAAGCGCTTGCTGGCCGCGCCGTACGCGCGCCCGAACAGCATCGAGCGCGGCACGGCGCTCGAGCTCACCGAGCTCTGCGCCGCTTGGCTCGCCGTGCAGCCGGCCCGGCTCACGACGAGGCGAGCGTAGGGTCATGTGGACGCTCGCCTGGTGGTGGATGCTGTTCGCGCTGCCGTTGCCTTGGCTCGTGCGCCGGCTCGTGCCGGCCGAGGCCGTCGAGCGCGACGCCGCGCTCAAAGTGCCCGTCGCTGCGGAGTTCGCCGATCTCGCGGGCCAGCGTGCGCCCGACCCTGCGAAGCGCTGGCGGCTCGCGGCGCTCTGCGCCGTGTGGGTGCTCGCCGTCGTCGCGGCAGCGCGGCCGCAGTTCGTCGGCGAGCCCATCGCGTTGCCGATGACGGGGCGCGACTTGCTGCTGTCCGTCGATCTGTCGGGCAGCATGGAGGAGCAGGACTTCCAGCTGAACGGCGAGTGGGTCGACCGGCTCACGGCGCTCAAAGCCGTCGCGACGGATTTCATCGACCGGCGCGTCGGCGACCGCATCGGCTTGATCCTGTTCGGCCGCGAAGCGTACTTGCAGGCGCCGCTGACGTTCGATCGCAAGACCGTCAGCACGCTGCTCGACGAGTCTGCGATCGGCCTCGCCGGCAAGGAAACCGCGATCGGCGACTCGATCGGGCTCGCCATCCGCACGCTCGAGGACGCCGGCGTGGCCGAAGGCCGGCGCGTGCTGCTGCTCCTCACCGACGGCGCGAACACGGCGGGCGCCGTCGAGCCGCTCAAAGCCGCCGAGCTCGCGGCGCAGCGCAAGCTCGTCATCTATACCATCGGCATCGGCGCGGACTCTCTCACCGTGCGCTCGCTGTTCGGCCTGCGCGAGATCAATCCGTCGGCCGATCTCGACGAGCACACGCTCACCGCCATCGCCGAGATGACTGGCGGCCGCTATTTCCGCGCACGCGACACGGCCGAGTTCGCCGAGATCTACGAGATTCTGGACAAGCTCGAGCCGGCCGAGTCCGACGAGCGCGGCTTCAGGCCCGTCACGGAGCTCTTCCATTGGCCGCTCGGGGCCGCCGTCGTGCTCGCGATCGGCGCCGCATTCTTGGGCTTTGCCGCGTCGCGCTGGCAGTGGTCGCGCGGCGCGCTCGTCCGCTGGCAGCGGGGATTCGGCCATGGCTGAGCTCCACTTCCTGCGCCCGTTGTGGCTCGTGCTGTTGCCGCTCGGCGCCTGGCTGATCTGGCAGGTGTTTCGCGGCCGCGCCGAAACCGGCGGCTGGCGCAGCGTGGTGGACCCGAGCTTGCGTCCGCACGTCCTCGCGGAGCCCGAGAGCTCGAGCGACGCGCGGTGGCCGCTGCTCGTGGCGCTCGCGGCCTGGAGCGCCGCCGTCGTCGCGCTCGCGGGTCCCACATGGGAGCGGTTGCCGGTGCCCGCGTTTCGCTCCGACGAGGCGCTCGTCGTCGCGCTCGATCTGTCGCGCTCGATGGATGCCGGCGACGTGGAGCCGTCGCGGCTCGCGCGCGCCAAGCTGAAATTGCTCGACTTGCTCGAGCGGCGCGCGGCAGGGCAAACCGCGCTCGTCGCGTTCTCGACGCACGCGTTCACCGTGACGCCGCTCACGACGGACACGCGCACGATCTCGTCGCTCGTCGGCGCGCTCGAGACGAACATCATGCCCACGCAGGGCAGCAGCATCGCCGCCGGCCTGAAGCGCTCGGCAATGCTGCTCGAGCAAACGGGACTCCGCCGCGGCGACGTCTTGCTGATCACGGATTCGGAAGCCGCCGACGCCGACATCGACGCCGCGGAGAAGCTCGCGAGCGACGGCTACCGCGTGAGCGTGCTTGCGGTGGGCACGGAGCAAGGCGCGCCGATTCCGCGCGGCGAAGGCGGGTTCGTGACGGACGACTCGGGCCAGGTGGTCGTGCCGCAATTGGACACGGCGGCCTTGCAGCGGCTCGCGGCCGTGGGCGGCGGCCGCTATGCGCCGCTCGCGGCGAACGACCGCGATCTCGATGCGCTGTTCCCGGAGCCGGCGGCGCCGCCGCTCGACGTGGGCTTGAGCGGCGAAGGCGGCGAGGAATACGAGGCCGACGTCTGGCTCGACCGCGGCGCCGTGCTGACGGCGCTGCTGTTGCCGCTGCTCGCGCTCTGCTTCCGCCGCGGCTGGATCACGGCGCTCGCGCTCGTGGTGCTCGCGCCGGTGCCGCGCGCGCATGCGTTCGAATGGCAGGACCTCTGGCAGCGGCCGGACCAGCGCGGCTATGAGCTGTTCGAAGCCGAGCAAGCCGCGCGCGCGGCGGAGCTCTTCGAAAATCCGGAATGGCGCAGCGCCGCGCAGTACCGCGCGGGCCAGTTCGAGGCGAGCGCCGCCTCGCTCGCGAACGTCGACTCGGCGCTCGGCCACTACAACCGCGGCAACGCGTTGGCCAAAGCGGGCCAGATCTCGGCGGCGATCGCGGCTTACGATCGTGCGCTCGAGCTCGACCCCGAGCACGAGGACGCGCGCTACAACCGCGATCTGCTCGAGGAGTTCTTGAAGAACAATCCGCAGGCAGAGCAGCCGCAGCCGGCGAGCGAAGGCGAGCAGAGCCGGCAAGGGGACCCGGGCGAGCAAGGCCAAGGCGGCGAGCAGCAAGACGGCGGCGAGTCGGAGCAGCAGGCGCAGAGCCAAGAGGGCGAGCAGGGCGAGAGCGGCGATTCCCAAGCCTCCGAAGGCGCGAGCGATTCGCCCCAAGAAGAAGGCGCCGAGACCGAGGACGGGCAGCAGAACGCGAACGCCGGCGAGGAGCCCTCCGGGGAGGCCACGGCCGACGCGGCCGGGCCGGACGACGTCGAGCAGTGGGCGTCGCAGCAAGCGGCCGAGCAATGGCTACGCCGCGTGCCGCAAGACCCCGGCGGACTGCTGCGGCGCAAGTTCCTCTACCAGTACCAGCGCCTCGGTACGGACCAAAACGGCAACCGCGTGCTCGACGGAGCGGCCGCGGAGAGGCGCCCATGGTGACGACGCGCGGCTTCGTAGCGGCGCTCGCATTGGCGGCGCTGTTCGGCGCCACGGGCCTCGACGCGCAAGAGCCGGTCGATGCCTCGGTCGATCGCAGCACCGTGCGCATCAACGAGTCGTTCACGCTCGTGCTGCGCGCCGAGGGTTCCGTGCGTGGAGAGCAGCCCGACGCCGCGCAGCTGCTCGAGAACTTCGACGTACTGAACGTGACGAGCAGCCGCAGGATCGGCATCGTCAATGCGCGCGCGACGGAGGTCAACGAGTGGCAGTACCAGCTGATGCCGAAGTCGGCCGGCGACTTCACGATTCCCTCGCTGCGCATCGGCGATCGCCAATCGAACACGGTTCGCGTGCGCGTGCTGCCGCCCGACGCGAGCGGCGAGGTGGCGGCCGACATCTTCATGGAGCTCACCGCGGAGCCCGACGTCGTCTATGCGCAATCGCAGGTGCTGTTCACGCTTAAGCTCTACGTCGGCGTCAGCACGGGCCGCTCGACGTTGACGACGCCCGAGACCGCGGGCGTCGAAGCCATCGTCGAGAAGCTCGGCGAGGACAGCACTTATCAAACGACGCGCGCGGGCCGCAACTTCATCGTGCGCGAGCGGCGTTACGCCGTGTTCCCGCAACAGCCGGGCACGCTGACGATCGGCCCCGTGACGTTCGAAGCGATGGTGATTCCCGATCGCGGCTTTTCGCGCGTGCAGCGGTTTCGCTCCGACGTGGTCGAGCTCGAGGTCGAGCCCGCCGTTGCGCCGCCGGCCGGCCTCGAGGGTGCGGCCTGGCTGCCGGCAAAGAACGTGACGCTGCGCGAGGAATGGAGCGACGACGGCGATCTCGCCGTCGGCATCCCGCGCACGCGCACGATCGTCGTCGAAGGGTTGGGCTTGCTCGAGACGCAGCTGCCCGACGTGGTGCTTGCGACTCAATCGGGCGTGCGGCAGTACGCCGACCGTCCGGAGCTCACGCGCGAAGTGACGGCCGAGGGCCTACTGTCGCGCCGCAGCATGAGCTTCGCCGTGATCGCACAAGCGCCGGGTCAGCACACGCTCGCCGGCGTTCGCGTGCCGTGGTGGAGCGTGGTCGACGAGCGTTGGGAGGTGGCCGAGCTGCCGCCGCGTACGCTGACGGTGGCGCCGAGC
>JBBIJV010000182.1:0-7353 GCA_037445815.1 Rhodospirillaceae bacterium | reverse complement strand
GCGCGCGAGATCGGCGACGACGGGCTGCCCGCCGATGTCCTTGCCGAGCGCGAGCGTGAGCGGCGACTTGAGCTCGTCGTACGCGGCGGACTTCACGATCTCGCCGAGCGCGACGATCTCGCGCACCTCGTTCGGAATCTCGAGGCCCACGTACGGCTTGCCGGGAATGATCTCGACGACCCGGACGCTGACCGTGGCGAGCGACCGGGCGAGGTCCTTCGCGAGCGCGCTGATCTGGCTGCTCTTGACGCCGGGCGCGGGCTTCAGCTCGAAGCGCGTGACGACGGGGCCGGGATGCACGGCCACGACCTCGGCTTCGACGCCGAAGTCGTTCAGCTTGAGCTCGACGAGCCGCGACATTGCCTCGAGCGCCTCGGCCGAGTAGCCGCCTTCTTTCGGCGGCGGATCGTCGAGCAACGACAGCGCCGGCAGCTCGTTCGACGTCGGCGGCTCGAACATCGGCACCTGGCGCTCGCGCTCGAGCCGCTCCGTCGCGCGCGGGCTCACCTCGATCTTGTCGATGACGGGCTCGATGCGCGGCGGCGACTTCGGTCTAGCGCGAACCTTCGTGACGACCTCGTCACGCTGCTGCTTCGCGCGCCGGCCTTCCCACCAGATGCGCGCGTCGCCGAGCCGCTCGTTGAGCCACGTGATGCCGCGGTAAACCACGCGCCCCGTGCGGTCCATGATCGCGATCCACGAGACGCCCGTCGTGAGCTGCACGGCGGCGAGCCAGAGTACGAGCAGCAGCACCGTGGTGCCGAGCAGCCCGAGCCCATACTCGAGCCCGTGACCGACGACGCGCCCCAAGATGCCGCCCGCCGTCTCGCGCAGCTCCGGCGACTGAAAGTGCAGCGTCGCGAGCCCCGAACTCGTCGCGATGACGAGCACGAACCCCGCGCCGCGCCAGATCACCTGCCCTTTCTCGGGCAGCGCCTCGCCGCGGAACAGGAAGATGCCGGCGATGAGCACGAGAATCGGGAACAGATAGGCCGACGCGCCGAACAGGAGGAACGCGACGTCCGCGAACCACGCGCCGGCGGGGCCCATGCGGTTCGTGACGGTCTCGTCGCCCGCGGCAATGCTGAACGCGGGATCTGCGGGGCTGTAGCTCAGGAGCGCGAGCAGGAGAATCAAGCTCAGGCCAGCCAGCACCCAGAACGCCGCTTCGCGAAGCCCTTTGATCCGTGGCACGAAAAACGTCCCGAGTGCTGCAGTGGCCCTGGCTTTATTCAAGTCGCACGATAGTTAAGCGAGATAATGCGCTGATTATACTGATAAGCCCGCGCGAGCCTAGCCCGCCGTCCAAGGGGCCGCCGGCGCGGGCTTCGCGCAGCGCCCGCGACTCGACGCTCGGCCGGTCGACGGGCACACTCGACGCATGCGGCTACGACTCGAAGTCCACCCGTCGCTCAAGGCCGTCGACGCGGCGGCATGGAACGCCCTCGCGGGGGACAGCCCGTTCTTGCGGCACGAATTCCTGCACGCGCTCGAGGAGACCGGCTGCGTGGGCGAAGGCACGACCTGGCAGCCCTGCTACCTCACCGTGCGCGACGAGCGCGGGCTCGCGGGCGCGCTGCCACTCTTTATTAAGTACGACTCGCACGGCGAGTTCGTCTTCGATTGGGGGTGGGCCGACGCCTACGAGCGCGCCGGCGGCCACTATTACCCGAAGCTCGTCGCGGCCGTGCCGTTCACGCCGGCGACGGGCCGGCGCCTCGTGCTGCGCGACCCTAGCGACACCGAGGCGGCGGCGCTCCTGATCAGCGGCGCGCGCAGCACGGCGCTCGAGATCGGCGCGTCGTCGCTGCACGTGCTGTTTCCCACGGAGCCGGAGGTCGAAGTGCTCGAGCGCGCCGGATTCCTGACGCGCAAGGGGTGTCAGTTCCACTGGGCCAACCACGGCTACGCGAGCTTCGACGAGTTCTTGGGCCGCTTCAGCGCCGACAAGCGCAAGAAAGCGAAGCGCGAGCGGCGCCGCGTGGCCGAGGCCGGCATCGTGTTCGAGCACCTGCGCGGCGACGAGCCGTCGCGCGCCGATTGGGACGCGATCATCGAATTCTATTCGCGCACTTTTTGGCGGCGCGGCCGCGAGCCGTATTTGAGCCGCGAGCTCTTCGAAACCGTGGCCGCGAAGCTGCCGGCGAATCTGCTGATCGTTCTCGCTCGCCAGCGCGGCGTGCCGATCGCCGCGGCGATCTGCTTCCGCAGCGACTCGACGCTGTACGGCCGCTACTGGGGATGCGGCGCGGAGTTCCACAGCCTGCATTTCGAGACCTGCTATTACCAGGGCATCGAGTACTGCATCCGCGAAGGGCTCCGGCGTTTCGAGCCCGGCACGCAAGGCGAGCACAAGGTCGCGCGCGGTTTCGTGCCGCAGCCGACGTGGTCGTGCCATTGGCTGCGCGACCGAGAGTTCCATCGCGCCGTGAGCGCCTTCCTCGCGCGCGAAGCACGGCACGTCGACGCCTACATGGACGAGGTGGGCGAGCACGTGCCGTACCGGCAGTCCGCCGGCGCCGCGGCCGACGCCTGATCGCGGCCGAGCAGGCATGAGATCGTTGTGCTGGCTACCGCGCGACGGCCGCGTCGACGCATTCCCGCCGGTCGAGCAGGCCCTGACCGAGCCGAACGGGCTGCTTGCCGCCGGCGGCGATCTATCGCCGGTCCGCCTGCTCGCCGCCTACCAGCAAGGTATCTTTCCTTGGTACCAGGACGGGCAGCCGATTCTCTGGTGGAGCCCCGATCCGCGTGCCGTGCTGCGGCCGGCGGCACTCAAGATCTCGCGCAGCCTGCGCCGCTCGGTGACGAAACGGGGGTTCGAGCTTCGCGTCGATACGGCTTTCGCCCGCGTCGTCGCCGCGTGCGCCGAGCCGCGCCGCTATGGCGGCGGCACGTGGATCACCGCGGAGATGGCGGAGGCCTACGAACGCTTGCACGAGCTCGGGTGGGCGCACTCGTTCGAGACGTGGGCCGAGGGCCGCCTCGTCGGCGGGCTCTACGGCGTCGCGATCGGGCGCGCGTTCTTCGGTGAGTCGATGTTCACGCGCGCGACGGACGCCTCCAAGGTTGCGCTGGTCAACGCTGTCGACTTCCTACGCGGCCGCGGCTTCGATCTCATCGACTGCCAGGTCGCCTCCGCGCACGTCAAAAGCCTGGGCGCCGTCGAGATTCCGCGCTCCGAGTTTGTCGCGCTGCTCCGCGAGCTCTGCGCCGACGCGCGCCCCGAGACGTGGCGCTTCCCCTAGGCCGCGCCGGTTGGCGGCCCTCGTCGGCTTGTGCAACAATGCGCCGCCCCTCCCGGGGCTCAACTGTTGCAATGGCCAAAGAAGAAGCTATCCAAATGGAAGGTACGGTAGTGGAGACACTACCGAACACCACCTTTCGCGTAGAGCTCGAGAACGGCCACGTCGTGACGGCGCACATCTCCGGCAAGATGCGCAAGCATTACATCCGCATCTTGAAAGGCGACGCGGTCACCGTCGAGCTCACGCCGTACGACCTGACGAAAGGCCGGATCGTCTACCGCGCGCGCTGATCCGCGGTCACTCTTCCGCGTCGCCCTTGCCTCCCGCGACCTCGCGCTGCGCCGAGGCCTTGCCGCGCAAGTCTTCGAGCTCGCGCTTCAGCGGCTCGACGGTGAGCTCCAAGCTCTCGCCGTCGGCGGACACCTCGACGCGCACGTGCCCGCCTTCGGTGAGCTTGCCGAACAAGAGCTCCTCGGCGAGCGGGCGCTTGATGTGCTCCTGGATCACGCGCGCCATCGGCCGCGCACCCATCTTCTTGTCGTAGCCGCGGGCCGCTACCCAGTCGCGCGCCGCCGGATCGAGCTCGATCGTGACGTCGTTCTTGTCGAGCTGCGACTCGAGCTCGACGATGAGCTTGTCGACGACGCGCGCGATCGACTTCTCGTCGAGCGGCTCGAATTGGATGATCGCGTCCAAGCGATTGCGGAACTCCGGCGAGAACATCTTCTTCAGAACTTCCATCGCGTCGGACGAGTGGTCCTGCTGTGTGAAGCCGACCGACGCGCGGCTCGCCTCCTGCGCGCCGGCGTTCGTCGTCATGACGATCGTGACGTTGCGGAAATCCGCCTTCCTGCCGTTGTTGTCCGTGAGCGTGCCGTGGTCCATCACCTGGAGCAGCAGGTTGAACACCTCGGGATGCGCCTTCTCGATCTCGTCGAAGAGCAGCACGCAATGCGGGTTCTTCGTGATCGCCTCGGTCAGCAGTCCGCCTTGGTCGAACCCGACGTAGCCGGGCGGCGCACCGATCAGGCGCGACACCGTGTGGCGCTCCATGTACTCGGACATGTCGAAGCGCACGAGCTCGACGCCGAGCGTGAGCGCGAGCTGCCGCGTCACCTCCGTCTTGCCGACGCCCGTGGGGCCCGAAAACAGGAACGAGCCGACGGGGCGGCGCTCGTCGCCCAATCCCGAGCGCGCCATCTTGATCGCCGAAGCCAGCGCGGCGATGGCGCGATCCTGGCCGAAGATCACGAGCTTCAAATCGCGCTCGATGTTGCGCAGCACGTCGCGATCCGACGCCGAGACGTTCTTCGGCGGAATGCGCGCGATCTTCGCGACGATGTTCTGAATGAGCTCCACGTCGACGACGCTCGGCCGCGTGCTCTCGGGCTGCAGCCGGCAGTTCGCGCCGGCCTCGTCGATGACATCGATGGCCTTGTCGGGCAAATGGCGGTCGTTGATGTGCTTCGCCGAAAGCTCCGCAGCCGCGCGCAGCGCCTCGTCGGAGTATTCGATGTTGTGGTGCTCCTCGAAGCGGCTCTTGAGCCCGCGCAGGATCTCGACGGTCTCGGCCACGGACGGCTCGAGCACGTCGATCTTCTGGAAGCGCCGTGCGAGCGCGTGATCCTTCTCGAAGATGCCGCGGAACTCCGTGTACGTGGTCGAGCCGATGCAGCGCAGCTCGCCGTTCGCGAGCAGCGGCTTGATCAAGTTGGAGGCGTCCATGACGCCGCCCGACGCCGCACCGGCCCCGATGACGGTGTGGATCTCGTCGATGAAGAGGATCGCGCCGGGGCGCTTCTTGAGTCCCGCGACGACGCCTTTCAATCGCTTCTCGAAGTCGCCGCGGTATTTCGTGCCGGCGATCAGCGAGCCCATGTCGAGCGCGTAGATCGTGCACTGGCGCAGGATGTCGGGCACCTTGCCCTCGACGATCAGGCGCGCGAGGCCTTCCGCGAGCGCCGTCTTGCCGACCCCGGCTTCGCCGACGAACAGCGGGTTGTTCTTGCGGCGGCGGCAAAGGATCTGCACCGTGCGCTCGATCTCGAGCTGCCGGCCGATCAGCGGATCGATTTTGCCTGCTTCGGCTTGCGCGTTCAGATTCGTGGTGAAGCGCTCGAGCGGGTTCGAATCCGCGCCGCGGTCGCCGTCGGCCGGCGACTCGTCCGGCTCGCCCTTCGCGGCTTCCTGCACTTTCGGCACGCCGTGCGAGACGAAGTTGACGACGTCGAGCCGCGTCACGTCCTGGAGCCCGAGCAAATAGACGGCCTGCGACTGCTTCTCGCTGAAGATGGCCACGAGCACGTTGATCGGCGTGACCTCTTTGCGGCCGCTCGATTGCACGTGAAACACGGCCCGCTGGAGCACGCGCTGGAAGCCCAACGTCGGCTGCACTTCCGCGCCTTCGTCGTCGGCGCCTCGCAGACGCGGCGTGGCGCTCTCGATGAAATCCTTGAGCTCGCGACGCAGGCGCGCGAGATCGGTGCCGCACGCCTTCAGCGTTTCGATTACCGTGGGCGTATCGAGCAGCGCGAGCAGCAGGTGCTCGACGGTGATGAACTCATGGCGCTCCTCGCGTGCCCGTTGGAACGCGTCGTTCAAACAGTATTCGAGCTCGCTGGACAACATCACGTCTCTTCCATGGTGCAAAGCAGCGGATGCTGGTGCTGCTGCGCGAGTCCCGTGACCTGCGCGACCTTCGTCTCCGCTATCTCATATGTATAGACGCCGCACACGCCCTTTCCCTTGGTGTGCACCTCGAGCATGATGCGCGTCGCCGTAGTCCGGTCCAAAGAGAAGATCTTCTGCAACACTTCGACTACAAACTCCATCGGCGTGTAGTCGTCGTTGAGCAAGATCACACGATAGAGCGGGGGGCGCTTTAGACGCGGTTTAGCCTCCGCCGTTACCAGCCCGTGATCGTCGCTTCGGTCCCCATTTTTCGGATCGTGTGACATGCGTAGGGAATTCTAACGATCGCTGCTGGTCAATTGAACCCGAACAGTACGACGGCAAAGGTGACTCGGCGTGAGCGACGGTACGTCGTCGGATTCGACACTATCAATGAATTCAGCGACTTGTTCCTCGCGAAGAAGCTGCCCTATCATGGCCCAGCGAGCCTGACCCCGCGGATTCGGAGCACTCGCATGGACGTCGCCAAGCGACTCGCCGATTGGAGAGACCGGCCGCCGGAACAATGGTTCACGGCGATCAATCGCTATCTCCCGCCGGGCGTCACGGCCGTCCTCGTCATTGCCATCGCGTACCAGCTCGCCACGTTGACCTGGACGCTCGTTCCGGGCTCGACACCCGTCGTCACGCCCGTCGCACGCCCCGCGGCCGGGACGGGCAGCGCGCCCCCGGCGTCCAACTACGGCGCTCTCAAGAACGCGCATCTATTCGGCGAGGCCGCAAAGCAGCCCGCGACCGTCGTTCCCGCAGTCGTCGATGCGCCCGACACCACGCTGAATCTGATCCTGCGCGGCATCCTCTCCAAGGAGGAGGATCCGAACGGTAGCGTCATCATCGAGAGCCTCGGTCAGTCGAAAACCTACTACGTCGGCGGGACGATCGAGGGCGCGGACGGCGCCACGCTGCACTCCGTCTATTCGGACCGCGTGCTGCTCAATCGCAATGGGCGTCTCGAAACGCTGCGGTTGCCGAAAGAGCTCACGGCCTCGGCTCGGTCGCCGGCGATGGCCGTGCCCATGCCTCAGAGAACGCCGCAGGCGCAGCCACAGGCGTCGCTGCGCGACGTCATCAGCGAAAACGCCTCGCGCTTGACGGACATCATGCGCCCTACGCCCCACGTGCAGGAGGGCCAGGTCGTCGGATTTCGCTTGAATCCCGGCCGCGATCGCGCGACGTTCGAGGCGCTCGGCTTCCAGCCGGGCGACGTCGTCACCGACATCAACGGCACGGTGCTCGACGATCCGAGCCAGGGGCTGGCCGTGTTCCAAGCGCTCGGCGAATCGACGCAAGCGAACGTGACGGTGTTGCGCGACGGCGTCCCGCAAGTCATCGTGATCGACACCTCTCAGATTCAGAGCCTCCAGGAGAACCGCGAGTGAATCCCCCCACGGCGCGCCCGCAGGGCCGCTCCGGC
>JBBIJV010000181.1:0-7366 GCA_037445815.1 Rhodospirillaceae bacterium | reverse complement strand
TCCGCCGCCGCCATTCGCCGACGTTGCGGAGGCCCGCGATGTCGAGACGCGCCCCGCGCAGACGATCCCGCTCACGTTTGCATTCGACGCGGAGAGCTGGGTGGAGGTAACGGATGCGCGCGGCGAGCGTCTGCTGTTCGGACTGAACGCGGCGGGGCGCACCGTGACGGTGCGCGGCGAGCCGCCGTTCGCCGTGGTGCTCGGCAACGCCGGCGGCGTCCGCTTGACCGTCGACGGCGCGCCCTACGACATTCCGCGCGCGGGCCGGCAAGGCGAGCTTGCGCGGTTTGCCGTCGACATCGCCGAGGAGTGAAGCGGGCGTGGCCGAGCTGATCCAGCCCGTCAAGGGCATGAACGACGTGTTGGCCGATCAGGCGCCGTGGTGGCGCCGGCTCGAGACCGTCGCGCACGAGCTGTTCGCCGCGTACGGCTATCGTCGAATCCGCCTGCCCGTGCTCGAGCGGACGGAGCTCTTCAGCCGCTCGATCGGCGAGCTCACGGACATCGTCTCGAAAGAGATGTTCACGTTCGACGACCACGGCGAGAGTCTCTCGCTGCGGCCCGAGGCGACGGCCGGCGTCGTGCGCGCGGCGCTCTCCAACGGCTTGCTGCACAACCAGCAACAAAAGCTCTGGTGCTCGGGGCCGATGTTCCGCCGCGAGAAGCCGCAAAAAGGCCGCTACCGGCAATTCCACCAAATGAGCCTCGAGGCGCTCGGCTACGCCGAGCCCGAAATCGACGCCGAGCTCATCGCGCTCTCGGCGCGCTTGTGGCGCGAGCTCGGCCTTGCTAGCGTGAAGCTCGAGCTCAACACAATCGGCACGTTCGAGTCGCGCCGCGCCTACAAGCAGGTGCTCGTCGATTACTTCTCGCGGCACCGCGCGCGGCTCGACGGCGACAGCTTGCGCCGGCTCGAGGCGAACCCGCTCAGGATCCTCGACAGCAAGAATCCCGAGCTACGTGAGCTGATCGATGCCGCGCCGCTGCTCACGGACTTTCTCGATACCGAGTCGCGAGCGCATTTCGACCGCGTGCGGGAACTGCTCGACGATATCGGCGTCTCCTATGTCTTGAATCCGCGGCTCGTTCGCGGCCTCGATTACTACTCGCGCACGGTGTTCGAATGGGTCACCGATCGGCTCGGGGCGCAGAGCGCCGTCTGCTCCGGCGGGCGCTACGATGGCCTCGTGGCGCAGCTCGGCGGACGCGATACGCCGGCCGTCGGCTGGGCGCTCGGCGTCGAGCGCATCGTCGAGCTCATGCAAGCCGAAGGTGTCGCGGCCCCGGACACGCCGCCCGACGCTCAGATCGTGGCCGCCGGCGACGCCGAGCGCCGTTTCGCTTTCAAGCTCGCCGAGCAGCTGCGCGATCGCCTGCCCGGCGTCCGGATCGCGCTCGGCACGCCGTCGGCGGGGTTCAAGGCGCAGCTGCGCCATGCGGACAAAGGCGGAGCTCGGGTCGCCCTGATCGTAGGGGAGGCCGAGCTCATGGAAGGAAAGGTCAGCTTCAAGCCGCTGCGCGACGGGACCCCGCAGCGCCTCGTGACGGTCGAGGAATGCGTCGAGCTGCTCGGCCAAATGCGGGCGTCGGCATAGAATAGCGCGCTCTCCATCGGCCGCCGGAGGATCGCTTGGACGATTATTTGTCAGATAAGGAGCAAGTCGAGCGCTTGCGCCAGTGGTGGCGCGAGAACGGCTGGTTCTTGCTCGGCGGCGTGGCGCTCGGTCTCCTAGCGATCTACGGCTACAACCAGTACTACGCCTATCGCGATCGCCAATCCGAGGCGGCGTACGCGCTTTACGACGCGATCAGTGCGGAAGCCGAAGAGGGCGACACGGCCGCCGCGGAAGCGCAGCTCGCCGACATGCGCAGCCGGCACCCGGGGAGCGCGTATACGCATCAGGCGGCGCTGCTCGTGGCGAGCAAGCAGATCGTCACGGCGCCGGACGCGGCGGCCGAGAAGCTGCGCTGGGTGATGGAAGAGAGCGACGACGGGGAGCTTGCGATGGTGGCGCGTCTGCGCCTGGCTCGCGTGCTCGCCTACCGCGAGAAGTATGAAGAAGCCTTGACGCTGCTCGACGTGCCGAACCCGGGGCAGTTCGCGGGCCGCATCGCCGAGATCAGAGGCGATATCCATGCCACGCGCGGCGAAACCGAGGCCGCACGCTCCGCCTATCTCGAGGCGATGGTGGCGTCCGGCGCCGAGCTGCTCGACCGCAGCTTCCTGCAGATGAAGCTCGCGGATTTGCCGGGGGCCGCACCTGCCGCGCCGTCTGCGCCGGCGCCCGGCGCTGCGCCCGACGGCTCCGCGGATCCGGCGGCCGAGGCTCCGGCCGGCAGGGCGCCTGCGGAGCCGGCGGCTGAGGAGGGGGCGTGATCGCGGCGCGCATCGTGGCACTGGCCGTACTCACCACGCTGCTCGCCGCTTGCGGGGGGCGCAAGGACGCGGCCGAGCCGCCGGCCGAGCTGACGGATTTCGAGCCGACGCTCAACGTGCAGCGGCTCTGGAGCGGCAAGGTGGGCGACGCGTCCGAGCGGTTGCGCCTCGGCTTGCGGCCCGCCACCGACGGAGCGCGCATCTACGCGGGCGCGTACGACGGGCAAATCGTCTCGTTCGACGCCGCGACCGGCGACAAGGTCTGGTCGGTCAAGACGCGCCTGCCGTTGACGGCCGGCCCCGGCTACGGTGACGGCGCGCTCGCGTTCGGCACCGCGGACGGCGATCTCCTGCTCATCGACGCCGCGACGGGCATGGAACGCTGGCGCCAGTCGATCGGCAGCGAGGTGCTCGCGTCTCCGGCCATCGGCGGAAACGTCGTCGTCGTGCGCACCGTCGACGGACGGTTGAACGGGTTTTCCGCGACAAACGGCGCAATGTTGTGGACCGTGGAGCAGTCGATGCCGCCGCTCACGCTGCGCGGCAACACGGCGCCGCGCGTGTCGGGCACGGTCGTGGTCAGCGGCTTCAACAACGGCCGCGTCGGCGCGTACGAGCTCGCGAGCGGCGATGCCGTGTGGGAAATCGCGATCGCGAATCCCACGGGGCGCAGCGAGCTCGAGCGCCTCGTCGACGTCAGTGCCGGGCTCTCGATCGTGGGCAACGACGTCTACGTCGTCGGTTATCACGGCCGCGCCGTCGGAATCGACCTCGCCACCGGCGTCGTGCTTTGGCAGCAGGAGCTCTCGTCGTACGCCGGGTTGGCCGCCGACTTCAACAACGTCTACGTGACGAGCGACTTCGACGCCATCGTGGCGCTCAGCCGCACCGCCGGGACGCAGGTTTGGCGGCAAGAAGCGCTGCGCTTGCGCGACGTCACGGCTCCGACGCGCTACGCCGACACGCTCGTCGTCGGCGACTACGAAGGCTATTTGCACTGGCTCTCTCCCGACAACGGCGCATTCCTCGCGCGCGAGCGCGCCGCTCGCGGCCGCATCTCCGCGGCGCCGCTCGTCGTCGGGCAGAACGTCTACGTGCAAGGCGACGACGGCACGGTGGCCGCGTTCACCTTGCGCCGCGACGAAGAAGCCTGAGCCTAGGCGGCGACATGCTGCCCGCCGTGGCGCTCGTCGGCCGACCGAACGTCGGCAAGTCGACGCTGTTCAATCGCCTGACGGCCAGCCGCGACGCCCTCGTCGCGGACTATCCGGGCCTCACGCGCGACCGCCGTTTTGGGCTGGGCCGCGCGGCGGACCGCAAGTTCATCGTCATCGACACGGGTGGCCTCGTCTCGGCCGACGGCGATGCCATGACGGCGCTCGTCGCCGAGCAGGTGGAGCGCGCGATCGAGGAAGCCGACGCCGTCGTGCTCGTCGTCGATCACAAGAGCGGCCTCACGGCCGAGGACGTCGCCGTCGCGGAGCGACTGCGGCGCGAGGCGAAGCCGGTCACGATCGCCGTGAACAAGGCCGAGGGCGTGCCGTCCGAGCTCGCCGAAGCGGAGTTCCATGCGCTCGCGCTCGGAGCGCCGATTGGAATCTCGGCCGTGCACGGGCAGGGGGTCGACGCTTTGTTGCGCGCCGCGCTCGCTTCTTTCCCGGCGGGCGACGACGCCGAAGCGGACGGCGAATCAGCGGAAGGGCCGAAGGTTGCAGTCATAGGCCGGCCGAACGTCGGCAAGTCGACGCTGATCAACCGGTTGCTCGGCGAGAACCGGCTGATCACGTCGCCCGAGCCCGGCACGACGCGCGATAGCATTCACGTACCCGTCGAGCGCGACGACAAGAAGTTCGTGCTCGTCGACACGGCCGGCATCCGCCGCCGTGCGCGCGTGAGCGACGCAGTCGAGAAGTACAGCGTCGTGCAGAGCCTCAAGGCCATCGAGGAAGCCCGCGCCGTCATCGCCGTGCTCGATGCGCGCGAGAACGTCACGGATCAGGACGTTCACGTGGTCGGCCTCGCGGCCGAGCGCGGCCGCGCGCTCGCGCTCGCCGTCAACAAGTGGGACGGCATGACGAGCCACGAGCGGCGCTTGGTGGAGCGCGAGGTGGCGCGCAAGCTCGACTTCGTGCCGTACGCGAGCGTGCACTACATCTCGGCGCTGCACGGCAGCGGCATCGCCGAGCTCGTGAAGGCCGCGCTCGTCGCGCACAAGAACGCGGGCGCCGAGCTCGCGACACCGCGGCTCACGCGCGTGCTCGAGGACGCCACGCAAGCGAATCCGCCGCCACTCGTGCGCGGCCGGCAGGTGCGGCTGCGCTACGCGCACCAGGGCGGGCGTTACCCCCCGCTCGTCGTCGTGCACGGTACGCAAGCCGAGCGGCTGCCCGATCATTACAAGCGCTACCTCGAGAATGCGTTCCGCGAGGCCTTGCGCTTGAAGGGCACGCCGGTTCGAGTCGAGCTGCGCACGACGGCGAACCCGTTCGCGGGCCGGCGCAACAAGCTCACGCCGCGGCAAGCGAAGCACCGGCGGCGCATGCTGCGCTTCAAGCACAAGAAGTGAAGACGGGCGAGAAGGTGGCGTGGGCCATCGGCGGCGCCGTGCTCGCCGGCGCGCTCGCGCTCGGTTCGGCGCGGCGGCCTCCCGATCCAGGGCTCGTCATCGCACTCGCCGCGTATTGCGTGGGCTTGCACTGGATCGTGGCCTACTTGTTCGACGGAACGATGTACGGCGCAATACGGCTCCAGCCGACGCACAAGCTGATGCGTGCCGTGATGATGGGCCTAGGCGTAGTGCTCGCGGTGCTCGCTTTGCAGTTCATGCTCGGGTTCGGCGGGCCGTTCTCGTCGACCTGAGGAGCAATCGGCCGGCCAAGCCGCGGTTTCGGCCGCGGGGCGGCATATCGACCTGACCAGAAGTTAGAAGCGGGCCGCTCGGTCGGTTTAGACTGCCCGTCTTATCGCGAGCCCAGGGGTGGATGCGTGGCGACGAAGGCGCGCAAAACGGTCGTCATTGCCGGCGAGTTTCCGATGCACCGCGGCGGCACGTTGCTGTCGCCGACGATCGCCTACGAGACCTGGGGCAAGCTCAATCACACTCGCGACAACGCCGTCCTGATCTTCACGGGCATGTCGCCGTCGGCGCACGCGGCCTCGAGCATCGAGGACCCGACGCCCGGCTGGTGGGAGGAGATCATCGGCCCGGGCCACCCGATCGATACGCACCGCTACTTCGTCATCTGCGTCAACTCGCTCGGCAGTTGCTTCGGCTCGACCGGCCCCGCATCCGTCGACCCGCGCACGGGCGACATCTACCGGCTCACGTTCCCCGTGCTGTCGCTCGAGGACGTCGCGCGCGGCGGGTTCGAGGTGATCAAGCATCTCGGCGTCAATCGCCTGAAGGCCACAGTCGGCCCGTCGATGGGCGGCATGACGGCGCTCGCGTTCGAGATCATGTTCCCCGGCATCTCCGAAGGGTTCGTGAGCATGTCTTCGGGGCCGCGCTCGCTGCCGTTCTCGATCGCGCTGCGCTCGCTGCAGCGCGAGATCATCCGCAAGGATCCGGCCTGGATGGGCGGCAATTATCCGCGCGACGCGCAGCCGCTCACCGGCATGCGCCTCGCGCGCAAGCTCGGCATGATCACGTACCGCTCGGCCGAGGAGTGGCGCTTGCGCTTCGGCCGCGAGCGCGCCGCGTCGACCGACACCAGCGGCGATCCGTTCGGGCAAGTGTTCGAAGTGGAGACGTATCTCGAGCATCACGCGCAGAAATTCACGGGCCAGTTCGATGCGAACTGCTACCTGTACCTCTCGCGCGCCAGCGATCTCTTCGACGTCGCAGAGCACGGCTCGTCGGTCGAGGCGGCCATGCGCAAGGTCGAGGTCGAGCGCGCGCTGATCATCGGGGTAAAGACGGACTTCCTGTTCCCGATCTATCAGCAGCGCGAGCTCGCCGAGAGCCTCGAAGCGCCGGGCCGCGACGTGCAGTTCGTCGAGCTCAACTCGCTGCAGGGACACGACTCGTTCCTCGTCGATATGGACAACTACCGGCCGCTCGTCGCGAACTTCTTCGAATAACGGCTCGAAGCGCAGGGATTCGCGTTTGATTCGCGCTTGTGCGCGAGTGCTAGTCTCGATGCGTGACGAAGCCGCTCAAGAAAGACGCCACCTACGCCGATCTCTGCGCGGTCCCGGAGAATTTCGTCGCGGAGATCCTCGGCGGCGAGCTCTATGCTTTTCCCTGTCGGGCGATCCCGCACGCGCATGCGGCGTCGGTGCTCGGCGGCGAGCTCCATGGCCCTTTTCATCGAGGCCGCAATGGCCCCGGCGGGTGGCTCATCCTCGACGAGCCCGAGCTGCACTTCGGCGCCGACGTGCTCGTGCCCGACATTGCGGGCTGGCGCCGCGAGCGATTGCCGAGTCCGCCGGCCGCCGCGCACATCGAGCTGCCGCCTGATTGGCTTTGCGAGGTTCTCTCGCCGTCCACTGAAACGGTCGATCGGACGAAGAAGCTAGTCATCTACGCTCGCGAGGGCGTGCGGCACGCCTGGCTCCTGAACCCGCTGTTGCGGACACTCGAGGTGCTGCGGCTATCCGCCGGGCGGTGGTCGTCGGTCGCCACGCACGAGGGAGACGCGCGCGTTCGTTCGGAGCCGTTCGATGCGATCGAGCTCGGGCTGGCTGCTCTTTGGGGTTGATCCGCTACGGCTTGTCGGGCTTGACGGCCTCGACGGTCGCGGCGAGCTCGCCGCGCTTGAGCCGCACGTCGATCGCGGCGCCGGGCGCGACGCCGGCGCTGTCCGTGAGCACTTTACCGCCGGCGTCCGTGACGATCGCGTAGCCGCGCTCGAGCGTGGCGAGCGGGCTCAGCGATTGCAGCGCGCGCGACGCGAGCTTCAACCGCTGCTCGGTGCGTTCGACTTGCCGCAGGAGCGCGCGGCGCAAATCGCCGTGCGCAGTTCGCCAGCGCTCGCGCGCACGCGTGAG
>JBBIJV010000180.1:0-7401 GCA_037445815.1 Rhodospirillaceae bacterium | reverse complement strand
CCGATCGCCGAGGCCGGCGGCCTGCACTCGACGCCGCGCCGCATCGAGGGGGCCCGTGCGACGATCGATCGCGATTGCGCTCGGCACCTGGCCGCGCTGGACGAGCGCGCACGGGAGGTGCGCGTGTACGACGTGCTCGTGATCGGGGCAGGCGGTGCCGGGCTCCGGGCGGCCATCGCGGGTAGCATGGGCCCGCTATCGGTGTACAGATCAAGGTTAGGATGATGAAAAAGAGAGCGATCACATCGTTGGTAGTCGCCGGACTGCTTACCGCCGCGCCCGCCGCGGCCCAGAAGATGCCGGACATTGGCTTCGAGAGCGTCGGCCGCGGCCGGCCGCTCGCCGCGAGCGTGCTCGACATGGAGCAAGAGGTGGGCCCGAACTGGATCCGCCAATTCGGCGCGCAGCCGGGCAACGATCCGAAGAATCCTTTCCCGCTGAACGGCCATCGCCACGACGCCTTGCCGCGCGACTACAAGCCGCTGCCGCGCGATCTCTTCAACAGCCCCGACTTCTACGCGGACAAGGAGCTCTGGAGCGACCCGCGCTATTTCCGCTGCAACAGCCCGCAAGCCACCGAGTACCAGCGCGGCGTTCTGGCCCGCCCCGGCGTGAACACGTCCGACAGCGACGCCGACGGACCGTGGGGTCACTGCGAGATCGACATGCCGCGCGAGGCCATCGTGAGCCCGTACGGATTCAAGACGGCGCAAGAGCACTACGAGGCGCTGAAGGCCGAGACCACGAAGCGCGGCGGCCCCGACGTCTACACGTTCGAAAACTTTCCGGCCGTCGAGTGGAACGGCGTGTACCAGCGCCCGAACGGCGCCGGCGCCCAGAATCAGATCAACTGGTACTGGGGCCGGCACCTACAGATTCCGACCGTGCTCTCGGTGCTGACTCCGAAGTATCAGCAGTGGTTCGTGCAGGAGGCGTATCACCAGGTGCGCGGTCACGCGATGTGGCCGTCGACGTTCTGTTGGCCCGAAGGCTTCATGCGGCGCTGGTACCCGGCGGCCGTCTGGGAGCACTACGTGATCGCGACGCCGGACCTCGTGCACGTGCGCGCGGGCGTGGCGCGTAACTTCATTCAGGACATCTACGTCGGCCGCGAATTCAACATGGAGGACGTCGCGAACGGCGGCGTGCCGCGGCTCGGCGCGGCGGTGCCGCGCTGGTACGGCGAGACGATCGGCTTCTGGGACGACGACGTGCTGATCACGTGGACGAGCAACATCCAGGGCTGGAAGTCGCACGCGCAGTTCGAGTTCTCGAACAAGATGCAGTCGATCGAAATCTATACGCCCATTCGTGAGAACGGGAAATTCATCGGCTTGAACCACGAGGCGATCCTCTACGACGAAGAGGCGCTCGTGGAGCCGGTGCGCATCGTGCGCAACCTGCACAAGATCAACGACTACAAAGACGAGAACCAGGTGCCGTACGCGTTCATCGAGTGCGTCCAGACCATCTTCTCGGTGAACGGCGTGAACACGCCGCTGACGCCGGGCAGCAAGATCGAGTACGAGATGCCCGACATGTACGGCCGCCCGTGGGCCAAGGTGTGGGAAGAGCACTTCGAGCAGGGCATGAGCAAGCCAGACACGAACGAGAACCTGTTCAACTTCGAATGACCGCCGGCCGCGCGTGGCCGGTTGTGCGGCGAAGGCCGCAAGCTGGGGGACTCATGGCGACGAACAGCAAGAATCTTGGCTTACCACTTGCCGCGGCCGCTGCAATCGCGCTGGGCTTGCCGGCGGCGGCGCAGCAAAGCCCGCAGATCGACTTCAAGAGCGTGGGGCGTGGCGCGCCCGTGATGGTGGACGCCGCGGAGCTGCCCGTGCTCGGCGCCACGTATCAGGGCGGCCCGCGCGGCCCAGGGAACCAGGGCGCGCAAGGCGAGCGCGTCTTCATCGGCTCCGCGCCGCCCGGCCAGACGCCGCCCGGCATCGAGCCGCTGCCGCGCGACATGTTCACGTCCGACGACTTCTACAAGGACCGCGAGCTCTGGTCCGACAAGCGTTACTGGCGCTGCAACTCGACCGTGGCGATCGAAGACGCCTGGACGGCGCGCGGAGCGATCGGCGACAACGGGCCGAAGACGATGGGCTGGGGCCGCTGCGACAGCGACTACCCGCGCGAAGCCATCGTGAGCCCGTATCCGTTCAAGACGGCGCAAGAGCACTACGCGGCGCTGCTCGCCGAGACAAAGAAGCGCGGCGGGCCCACGCAGCACACGTACGCCACCGTGCCCGGCGAGTGGACGGGCCGCTACGGCCGCGGCTTCGGCGAGACGTGGTATCAGGCGCGCAAGATGCAGGTGTCGACGATGATGTCGCTGCTGACGCCGAAGTATCAGCAGTACCTCGCGCAGGAGACCTATCACCAGGGCAACACGAACGTTGCGCACTGGCAGTCGCAGTACTGCTGGCCCGAGGGCTTCATGCGCCGCTGGCACGCGGCCGCCGTTCGCGACCATTTCATCACGGTGACGCCGCAGCAAGTTCAGATCATGACCGGCGTGGCGCGCAACTTCATCACGAACGTGCTTGTAGGCCGCGAGTTCAAGATGGACGGCGCCGTGCCGCGGCTCGGCCAGGACGTGCCGCGCTGGTACGGCGAGACGATCGGCTTCTGGGACAACGACACGCTGATCACGTGGACGAGCAACGTCATCGGCTGGAAAGTCCACGCCGCGTTCGAGTTCTCGAACAAGATGCAGACGATCGAGATCTACTCGCCGAACCGCGACGCCACCGGCAAGTTCGTGGGGCTCAATCACGAGGCGATCTTCTACGACGAGGACGCGCTCGTGGAGCCGATCCGCATCGTGCGCAACTTCACGAAGTCGGGCGACCTCACCGAAGACGATCCATACGTCTACATCGAGTGCATCCAGACGATCTTCCCCGTGAACGGCAAAGCCACGCCGCTGACGCCGGGCGCCACGTTCGAGCACGAGGTGCTCGACATGTTCGGCCGGCCGTGGGGCTACCTCTGGCAGAAGTACTACGAGCAGAACATGGAGCGTCCCGAAGAGGACGACATCTTCAGCTTCGAGTAGCGCGGCGCCGACCCGGTGGCGGTGCTCAGCTACTAATCTCGTGGAGCACACCGTCGTCGGCGTCATGCGGCCCGGCGAAGCGTTCCCGCAGGACACGCGCTGTTCGGCACGTTCGGCGTCATTGCGCTCTTGATCTCGTCCGTCGGCATCTACGCCGTGACGGCGCACGGCGTCGGGCTGCGGACCCAGGAGCTCGGCGTCCGCATGGCGCTCGGTGCGGGCAGGCGCCACATCCTGTGGTTCGTGGTGCGGCACGGCATCGCGCGCATCTGCTTAGGTCTCGCGATCGGACTCGTCGCGGCGTTCGGCACGAGCCGCGTGCTGGCGTCATTCCTCGTGAACACGAGCGCGACGGATCCGGCCACGTACGTCGCGATTTGCGTCCTGCTCGCAAGCGTCACGCTCCTCGCGTGCTTCGAGCCCGCGCGCCGCGCGACGCGGCTCGATCCCGTGGACGCGCTGCGCACCGAGTGACGAGTGCGATGCGCTTCGACGCGCCGCAGCGGGCTATTCGGCGAGCTCGATCCAGACCGGCGCGTGATCGCTGGCCTTCTCGCGCCCGCGCACTTCGCGGTCGACGCCGGCCGCGCGCAAACGCGGGGCGAGCGCGGGGCTCAGGAGCAAGTGGTCGATGCGAATCCCCGCGTCGCGCCCGAACGCGTTGCGCCAGTATTCCCAAAAGGTGTAGACGCGCTCGCCCGGGTGCAGGTGCCGCAACGCGTCCGTCCAGCCCTGGCGAAGCAGCGCCTCGAAAGCCGCCCGGGTCTCGGGACGGAAGAGCGCGTCGTCGCGCCAGCGCTCGGGCTTGTACACGTCCAAGTCCGTGGGAATCACGTTGAAGTCGCCGGCGAGAACGGCGCGGCTGCCCTCGCCGACCAGCTCCGCCGCGTGGCGCTGGAGGCGGTGGAGCCACCGAAGCTTGTAGTCGAAGCGCGGGCCCGGCGCCGGATTGCCGTTCGGCAGATAGAGACAGCCGACCACGATGTCGCCGACCACGGCTTCGATGTAGCGGCTGTCCGAGTCCTCGGGATCGCCGGGCAACACGCGGCGGCGCTCGACCGGCGCTGCGCCGCGCGACAGGATCGCGACGCCGTTCCAGCTCTTCTGCCCGTGCCAAACGGCTTCGTAGCCGGCGTCGCGCAGCGCGGCCGCGGGGAAACGCTCCGCGGGCATCTTCAGCTCTTGCAGGCACGCGACGTCGGGCGCGGACTCGTCGAGCCAGCGCAGCACCGCCGGCAGACGCGCGTTCAAGCTGTTCACATTGAAGGTGGCGATCTTCACGGCGCCGATTCGTAGCCGCACCCGACCAACGACGGATCAGAGCACGTTCTTCCGATACTCGGGCCCGAAGCGGTCCTGATCGGGCGCCACGTACGGCGGCTCGAGGATCCGGCTCAACGGCTCGGGATACTCGACGCTGGGCGCATCGGCCGGCGACGGATATGGCGACGCCCACGCCGAATGCCCCGGCGCAAACTTGTAGAGCAAGCTGCGCCGCTCGTGCTTCGCTCGCCACGGCCATGTGCCGTGCGTGCAGGCCTCGCTGAAAATGATCGCGTCGCCGGCCTCGACACCGACGCGCAGCACCCAAGGCCCCGTCTTCTCGAACGTGATGTACGGCTTCGGCACCGCGAAGTTCGCCTTGTGGCTGCCGGGCACGACGGCGAAACCGCCGTCGTCGACGCCCGCGTTCGTCAATGCGTACGACACCACGAGCAGCCCGTTCAGCATCTCGCCGTTGCGATAGCGATACTCCTGCGCCGGGTCCCACGGCGTGTTGCCGCCGTGCAGGCCGAGCTGCCGGCTGCCGGGGCGCATCAGCAGCGCGTGGCCGTGGTCGTAGCGGAATTTCGGGCCGACGAGCGTCGTCAAGTAGGGCAGGATTTTCGGGTGCGCGAGCAAGCGCCGGAACGGCTCGTCCCATTTGTGCGGAGCGCCCACCGTCGTGAAGTTCGGATCGTTCATCCACGCCGGCTCCTCGCCCGACTCGGCTTTGCGCCACAGGTCGTAAGAATCGATGAGAGAGTTCAGCTCGCCGACTTCCTCGCGCGACAGCACTTGCTTCACGACGATGAAGCCCATGAGATCGAAAAGGTATTTCTCTTCGTCGTTCATCAAAAAATCTCCCGTCCGACGTCGTTGTAGACCCCCGCGGTGACGAGCCGCACGGGCAACTCGTGTCTTCGAGATCGCGCGCGATCGTGGCCAGCGCAGAATACGTCGGCGGCGTTCATACAGCGAGGCCTCCGGGGTCCGGAGCCGGTTCGCCCGTGCGCGATGCAGAGCGCGAGCGTCAGTCGCAGTCGTCGAGGCGGCTCAGGCCCACGCCGGGCGTATGCCGCACCGTCAAGCACTCGAGCTCGCGGCCGAGCCGCCACGCGCGGCCAGAAGCGGGGCGGCGCCCGGCCTCGTCGAGCGTTGCCCCGAGCGGCGTTCCATTGCACGAACGATGCCAGGACGCGCCGGGCGCTTCGGGCCGTTTACAATGCTCGTCCGCGCTCACGGCCTCGATCCGATTCACGGTTTCGTACGGAGTGAAGCTCATGCACGATCTCAGGCTATTGGTTCGTTGGGTATGCTTCGCGCTACCCGTGGCCGTTGCGGGCTGCGGAGCTACGGGTGATTCGGCGTTCAGCGCCGACGCCCCCGCGGCAGGCTCCACGATATCGGCGGCGAGCGCCGAGGTTCTCGAGACCGACGGCTCGCTCGCGTCGTTGACGGCGGAGGTCCGGCAGCTGCGCGTGGCCGTCGAACAGCTCGCGCGAAGTCAGACGGAGGCTCAGGTGTTGGCAGCGGCGCTCTCTGCGCGACAACATCGCGTCGAGCAGATCGCTCAGCAGCTCGACGAAGTTCGAAACGAGATCGAGCAAGCTGCCGGCCGCAGTGAAGAGTTGGAAAGCCAGGCGGCTCGCCTCTCGCAGGGGCTCTCGCTAGCGAGCGACCCACAGCAGCGCGCCGCGCTCGAGAACGCGCTCAGCTCGATCGAAGCCGAGCGGGATGCCGAGGAGCGCATGTTGCGGGACGCCCGCGGCCTTGAGAGCAATCTTTCGCGTGCGCTCGCGCTCGAAGAGGACCGCTGGAACGATCTGCTTTCCCGCTCCGGGCAGGCGGGTCGGTAAGCGCGACGGAGAGCCGCCGAAGCTGGGCCGGTGAGCGCGACACGCCGCGGCCGAAGCCGGGGCGGTAAGCGGGCCGCGCGGCCGGAGAATTAAAGGTGAATCAGCCCGCGCTTGTGCGCGATCGCCACGGCTTCCGTGCGGCTCATCGCGTCGAGCTTCGTCAAGATCGACTTCACGTGCGTCTTGGCCGTGCCTTCCGTGATCGTGAGGCGGCGCGCGATGTCCTTGTTGCTGCGGCCTTGCGCAAGCAGCTGGAGCACATCGGTCTCGCGCTGCGTGAGCGTGGGCTTGCCCAGGCGCTGAAGCGCTTTCACCGCCACGGACGACGACGTGTACTGCCGTCCGTCGCCGATCGTGCGGATCGCGGACAAAATCTCCTCGCGGCCCGCGTCCTTCAACAGATAACCCATCGCGCCCTGGCTGAGACACCGGAAGATGTCCTCGTCGCCGTCGTGCGTGGTCATGATGAGAATCCGCGCGTTCGGGTGCTTGGCGATGACTTCCTCGACGACGGCGACGCCGTCCTTCCGCGGCATGCGGAGGTCCAGCACCATCACGTCGGGCCGATGGCGCTCGTAGAGTGCGACGGCGTCCTCGCCGTTGTCGGCCTCGGCGATCACTTGCATGTCCTGCTGCTGGTTGATGATGGCCGCGAGCCCGTCGCGCACGACGGGATGATCGTCGGCCAGGAGCAGCCTGAGCTTCACCGCCGTGCTCGCGGCCGCGCTCACGGCGACACCTGCTTCGGAATGCGCACGGTCACCGTGGTTCCCGCCCCGCGCCGGCTCGCGATGCTCCACTCGGCGCCGATCGCCGCCGCGCGCTCGCGCATGCTCGTGAGGCCGAAGCCGTCTTGCGCGGCGATCTCGGCTTTGCTGGGCAGTCCCACGCCGTCGTCGGCGACGGCGAGCGCCCAGTGCGTCTCGTCGCCCGTCATCGAGATGCGGATCGTTTTCGGCCGCGCGTGCCGCACGGCGTTGCTCACGGCCTCCTGAGCGATGCGCAACAGCTCGTGCTCGTGCTCCGGCGTGAGCTGCGCCGGCCAACCGCTGCCGTCGAGCGTGGTGGCGATGCGGCCCGGAATCGTCGAGCGCTCCGCGAGCTCGCGCAGCGCGCTCTCGAGGCGCCGGCAGCGCTTCGGCTCGGGCCGCAGCGCCATCACGGAGCGGCGCGCATCGGCGAGGCCTTCGCGCGCGAGGCTCGCGATGCGCTTGAGCA
>JBBIJV010000179.1:0-7415 GCA_037445815.1 Rhodospirillaceae bacterium | reverse complement strand
CCGACTCGCTCGCGCAGCTCGGCAGCGTCGCGGAGTCCGAGGCGCGCGCCGAGCTCGAGCGGCGCCGCGCACGCTCGCCCCGGCAGCTCGCCGAGGAGCTCGCGCAGCGCTACGGCCGCGATTTCGACCAGCCGTGGTACATCGGCGCGATCGCGCTGATCGCGCGCGTTCGGCTCGGCGATCTCGCCGACGTACAGCGGCTGGCGGAGCCGTACGTCGACGGCACGAAGGACAGCCTCGCGCGGCCGAACGCGCTCGTGATGGCCGGGCACATCGTGTTCACGGAGCTCGCCCGGCGCACCGGCGATGCGCGTTACGTGGCCGCCGTGCGCAAAGTGGCCGACTTGGGGCTGGACGCGTCGGGACGGATGCTCGAAGCGATGCCGTATCACGGCGAGTTCAGCGACTCCGTGTTCATGGGCACGACGATCGCCGCGCAGGCCGGGGCGCTGTCGGGAGAGCGCAAGTACTTCGACATGGCCGATCGGCACCTGCGCTTCATGGAGCGGCTCGATCTGCGCCCCGACGGCCTCTACCGCCACCAGCCCGCCACGGACGCGGCGTGGGGCCGCGGCAACGGGTTCGCAGCGCTCGGCCTCGCGCTCACGCTGGCCGAGCTGCCGCGCGATCATGCGGGCTACGAGCACGCGTCGCAGAGCTATCGGAGCCTCATGGCGGCGCTGCTGCCGTTCCAGACGCGCGACGGCCTCTGGCGCAACGTCGTCGACCACCCGGGCGCGTTCGCGGAATTCTCGGCCACCGCCATGATCGGCTTCGCGCTGACGCGCGGCCTCGACATGGGCTGGATCGAGGGCCGCGACTACGAGCGAGCAGTCGACCGCGCGTGGACGGCCGTGAATTCGCGCACGTCGTCGTCGGGCACGTTCATCGACGTCTGCGAGTCGACGGCGCGCATGACTTCGCTTCAGCAGTACCTCGAGCGCACGGCGGTCTTGGGCGAGGACGCGCGCGGCGGCGCGATGGCGCTCTTGTTCGCCACGGAGCTCATGGCCTCCAAGACCGCGGCGAGCTTTCTCGGCCGCGACTGAGCGCCGCTCGACGCCCGCGCCGCGGGCGCGCCGAGCTGAGCGCGGCTACGGCGATATGCGCACCTCCGCACAGTTGCCGCAGCGCGGCGTGGCACGGATAATCCGGGGCCCCGCTGCAACCGCTCGAGTCATGGCCCAGTACATTTTCACGATGAATCGCGTCGGCAAGGTCGTGCCGCCGAAGCGGTACATCCTGCGCGACATCTCGTTGAGCTTCTTCCCGGGCGCGAAGATCGGCGTGCTCGGCTTGAACGGCTCGGGCAAGTCTACGCTGCTCAAGATCATGGCCGGCGTCGACACGGAGTATGAGGGCGAGGCGCGGCCGCAGCCCGGCATCAAGATCGGCTTCCTGCCGCAGGAGCCCGCGCTCGATCCCGACAAGAACGTGCGCGCCGTCGTCGAGGAAGGCGTCGCGGAGCAGATGAACCTCGTCAAGCGCTTCAACGAGATCAGCGACAAGTTCGCCGAGCCGCTCGACGACGACGAGATGGCGAAGCTCCTCGAGGAGCAAGGGAAGCTCCAGGACGCGATCGACGCCGCGGGCGGCTGGGAGCTCGAGCGCAAGCTCGACGTCGCCGCCGACGCGCTGCGCCTGCCGCCGTGGGACGCGAGCGTGCACTCGCTGTCGGGCGGCGAGCGCCGCCGCGTCGCGCTGTGCCGCCTGTTGCTGTCGAACCCCGACATGCTGCTGCTCGACGAGCCCACGAACCATTTGGACGCGGAGTCCGTCGCCTGGCTCGAGCGGTTCCTCAAGGAATTTCCGGGCACCGTCATTGCCGTCACGCACGACCGGTATTTCCTCGACAACGTCGCGGGCTGGATTCTCGAGCTCGATCGCGGCCACGGCATCCCGTGGCAGGGCAATTACACGTCCTGGCTCGAGCAAAAGGAGAAGCGGCTCGCCCTCGAGGAGAAACAGGAAGCGGCGCGCCAGCGCACGATCAAGACCGAGCTCGAATGGGTGCGCGCGAATCCCGGCGCGCGGCGCGCGAAGGCGAAGGCGCGCCTCGCGCGCTTCGAAGAGCTCACGTCGAAGGAATTCCAGGCGCGCAACGAGACGAACGAGATCTACATTCCGCCGGGCCCGCGGCTCGGCGACCTCGTCATCGAGGCGGAGAACATCGGCAAGTCGTTCGGCGACCGCGTGCTGTTCGAGAACCTGTCGTTCAGCCTGCCGCCCGGCGGCATCGTCGGCGTCATCGGCCCGAACGGCGCCGGCAAGACGACGCTGTTCCGCATCCTCGCGGGCCAGGACAAGCCGGACACGGGGACGATCCGCATCGGCGAGACGGTGCAGCTCGCCTACGTCGATCAGAGCCGCGACTCGCTGAACCCCGACAATTCGGTCTGGGACGAGATCAGCCACGGCCAGGACATCATGCGCGTCGGCACTTACGAAACGCCGTCGCGCGCCTACGTCGGCCGCTTCAACTTCCGCGGCACGGACCAGCAGAAGAAGGTCGGCTTGCTCTCGGGCGGCGAGCGCAATCGCGTTCACTTGGCGAAGCTGCTCGCGTCGGGCGGCAACCTGCTCCTGCTCGACGAGCCGACGAACGACCTCGACGTCGAGACGTTGCGCGCGCTCGAGGAAGCGCTGCTCAATTTCCCCGGCAGTGCCGTCGTGATCTCGCACGATCGCTGGTTCCTCGACCGCATCGCCACGCACATCCTCGCGTTCGAGGGTAATAGCGAGGTCGTGTATTTCCAGGGCAATTACGCCGATTACGCCGAGGATCTCAAACGGCGCAAGGGCCAGGACGCCGATCAGCCGCACCGGATCCGCTACAAGAAGATCGGCTGACGCCCGTGCGGCTCCCCCTGCCCTCCGGGCGGGCTCCGTAGCGCTCTCGTTCTTCCGCTCGGTCGCTCACGCCGATCAGAGGCGCGCCAGCCAGCGTTCGACGGCTGCCGCGAAGCGCTCGCTGTCGTCGATCCAACCAAGCTCGTCGAACAGCCGCCCGTGGTCGATGTCGAGATACATGTGCGCGAGAATGTTACGCAGTCCCATCGCGCCCGCCAGTCGATCGACGACCTCGGCGGGCAGGTCGAGCAGCGGCGCCGCATTGCGAATAGCGTCGCCGTAAGTTTCCGGCGCTGCGGTGCCGGAAGCGCTCACGATGTGCAGCGCGACGTCGGCGCAGGTTTGGGCGAGCAGCTCGGCGTTGCGCTCGACCCGGTCTTGAACGACGTCGTCATGGAGAAACGCCTCGCGGCCGCGTGCTCGAAGCGCGCGCAGCACGCGCAAGTAGCGCTCGATGGCGTGCAGCCTGCGCCGGAGGACAACCGGATCAACGGGCAAAGCGTCCCTCCGCGATGCGTGCGCGCAGCGCCTCGTCGAGCGCACGCCGCAGCGGCGCTTCGTCGAGGTAGCGGCGGAACACGTCTTCGACCACCGCGACGCGCCGGCGCGGATCCGAGTCCACGAGCAGGCGTCCGTCGCGCACCACGCGATGTGCGAGCGGCGCCGGCGCCTCTTCGAGGAGCACGAGATCGATGGCATCCGAGCCGAGCTCGCTGGCCGCCGCTTCGAGCAACGCAAGCCGGCGACGCCAGCGCTCCCGTGGCGGCAACTCCGCGCCCAGAATGACGGCGATGTCGACGTCGGAGCCCGGTCGAGCGTCTCCCCGCGCGCGAGAGCCGAACAGATAGGCAGCCGCCACCGTCGCATCGGCAGCGAAGCGCCGCGCCAACCGTCGCAGGCGATCGTCGAAATTCGCAATCCCGTCGTGGGCCGTCATGACGCGGAGTCTGCGCCACGGCCGGATGCCGGGCAATCGACCGTCTGCGCAGACCGGACGCCGCCCCGATGGGGCAACACCGGCCCGCTGCGGGACCGGCGGCATGCGGTCGCGACGCTGTTCGGCCGCCGGCCATGGATGGTCGGCGCGTCGGAAGACGGGAGTCACTGCGGCCGTGCTGCTACACTGCAAAGAAAAGGCCCGGCCGTGCCGATTTATGTAAACAAGAACAACGACTTCGAGCAAACGGAGCCGATGACGCGCGCATGCCCCCATTGCGGCGCGCACACGCAGCTCCTCCCCGTCGCGAACCCTTCGTTCGAGCTGCTGGCCCGAACGCGGCCGAAACACGCCGGACTCCTGTTCCGCTGCGCCGCGTGTAACGAGCCGCGCTTCCTGCGTGCCGACGTGCGTGCGATCGGGCCCGAGCGCGTCGAGCTCGCGCCAAATCCCGCCGAGGTGGAGCGCGCGCGCGAGCGCTTCCAGTACGCGTACCTGCCCGACACCATCGAGCAGCTCCTGCGCGAGACCCTCGACTGCTATTCGCTCGGCGCGCTGAACGCATTCGCGACGATGTGCCGGCGCACGACCCGCGCGGCACTCAAGTCCCTCGACTACGCGGCGAAGGAACGCTGGCGCGACACTCTGAACGAGGTATTGCGAGTTTGCGACGTCGACGCCGAGACGGCCGCCGCCGTCGACGCCGTCCTGTTCGCCGAGGACGACGACCCGCCGCTCGTCAGCGCGGACGAAGCGGCCGTGCTGGTCGAGGTTCTGAAGGACCTCTTCTATCAGAGCTACGTGCGCACGGCGAAGCTGCGCGCGGCGATGAGGATGCGGCGGTTTTTCGCGGGCGAGGGTACGGGCAAGGTGACGCCGATCGAGCGCGACGGCTGGCGCGAGCTCGCGTAGCGTCAACCGGCGCCGTCGCTCGGCGGCACCAGGCCCTTCGAGTACCACACCTTGCCCGTCGCGTCGACGACGATCGTTTCGTACTCGGGATAGGCCTCGATCAGCTCGAGCCCCTTCTCGGCGCCTAGCACGAAGATCGCCGTGTCGAGCCCGTCCGTCATCGTGCCGTCGGGGCCGATGACCGTCACGGTCAGAACGCCTTCCGTGGGGCGGCCCGTAGCGGGATTCAAAATGTGGTGGTAGCGCCGGCCGTTCTCCTCGAAGTACCGCTCGTAGTCGCCGGCCGTCGAGATCGCTTCGTCGACGAGCGGCAGCCGCGTCACGACCTCGCCGGCGGCGCGCGGATGGCGAATGCCGACGATCCACGGCTGCCCGAGGCGGTCGCCGATGACGCGAGTATCGCCGCCGGCGTTCAGGAGCGCGTGCTCGACGCCGCGCTCGCGCAGCAGCGCCGCGGCACGCTCCACGACGTAGCCCTTCGCGATGCCGCCCAGGTTGATGCGCACGCCCTTTGTCTCGAAGAAGATCGTGCGCCGGGCGGCGTCGAGCACCACGTGCCGATAATCGACGGCGTCGAGCCGTTCCGCGATCTGCGCATCGGTCGGCCGCCGGTGCGCGCGGAAGTCGTAGAGATACCCGACGCTGTCGTACGTGATGTCGAATGCCCCGCCGCTCGCCTTCGACAGCTCGAGCGAGCGCTCGACGAGCCTGAAGAGCTCGTCGCTGATCTTAATCGGCGCTTGCGCCGCGTGCGCGTTGACGCGCGAGATCTCGCTGTCGGGCTTGTAGGTGCTCATGGCGTCGTCGATGCGCCGGTATTCGGCCATGACGAGCGCGGCGAGCTCTCGGCCGCGCGCGTCGTCGTCGGCCCACAGCTCGACGGACACGCGAGTGCCCATCATGTCGGCGGCGTCGCCGACCCAGCCGGCATGCGCCGGAACCGCAGCGAACATCACGAACGCCGCGAGCGCCGGGACTGCACCATGGCGCGCGAGGCGCGCGCGGCGTATTCTCGCCGCGTCCGCAACGGGAAGGAGCTTGTTCGTGGGAACGATCGTCACGCTTGTGATCCTCGCGGGCCTCGTCTGGTACGCGATCTCGATTTACAACAACCTCGTCAACCTGCGCAACCGCGTAGGTAACGCTTTCTCGCAGATCGACGTCCAGCTCACGCGCCGCTACGACCTCATTCCGAACCTCGTCGAGGCCGTCAAAGGCTACATGGGGCACGAGCGCGGCACGCTCGAAGCCGTGATCAACGCCCGCAACGCCGCCTCGGCCGGCCTCAGGAGGGCCGCGGCGAATCCGTCCGATCCGGACGCCATCAAGGAGCTCGCCGCGGCCGAGGCCACGCTCGGCGGCACGCTGGGGCGCCTCTTCGCGCTGGCCGAAGCGTACCCGGACTTGAAAGCGAACCAAAACATGCAGCACCTTCAAGAAGAGCTCACATCCACCGAGAACAAGGTCGCTTTCGCGCGGCAGGCCTTCAACGACGCCGTCTTGAGCTACAACAACGCCTGCCAGAACTTCCCCGGCAGCATCGTCGCGAACAACTTCGGCTTCAAGACGGCGGAGTTCCTCGAGATCGAGGACGCGGAGAAGCGCTCGGTACCGAAAGTGTCGTTCAGCTGACCTGGCGCGCACCGCGCAGGGCCGTGGATTTCTTCGCGCGCCAAGAGCAGTCGCGCCGCACGAGCCGCGTGCTCGTCGGCGCGTTCGCCCTCGCGTTCATTTTGGTCGCGCTCGCGACGACGATCGTCGTCGCCGCAGCGATGCGCCTCTACACGGAGAACAACGCGCTGTTTCTGGGCACCGAGAGCTTCGGCCAATGGCTCGAAGGCCACGGCGGGCTCATCGTCGGTATCGCCGCCGGAACGTTCGGCCTCATGGTTTTGGCGAGCCTCTATCGCGCGGCGACGCTCTCGCGCGGCGGCGGCCACGTCGCGCGCTCGCTCGGCGGCACGCGCGTGACCGGCGAGAGCGGCGATCCGCTCGAGCGCCGGCTCGTGAACGTCGTCGAGGAGATGGCGCTCGCGTCGGGACTGCCCGTTCCCGAGATCTACGTCCTCGAGCAGGAGTCGGGCATCAACGCGTTCGCGGCCGGCCTCACGAGCAGCGACGCCGCGATCGCCGTGACGCGCGGCGCGCTCGAGCAGCTCGAACGCTCCGAGCTGCAGGGCGTCATCGCGCACGAGTTCAGCCACATCTTGAACGGCGATATGCGGCTGAATCAGCACCTGATCGGGCTCTCGTTCGGCATTCTCGTGCTGTCGCTCGTCGGCCGCTGGCTGCTGCGCAGCGTCCGCTACTCGCGCCCGCGCCGCGGGCGAAACAGCGGCGGCATCGCGGCGGCCGTCGCGATCGGCGTCGCGCTCACCATCATCGGCGGCATCGGCGTGCTGCTGTCCCGCCTCATCAAGGCCGGCGTGTCGCGGCAGCGCGAGCGCCTCGCCGACGCCTCGGCCGTGCAATTCACGCGCGAGCCCGAAGGGCTCGCGGGGGCGCTCAAGAAGATCGGCGGCTATTCGTCCCGCATCGAATCCGTGGACACCGAAGAAGTGGCGCACATGCTGTTCGAGCACGGCTCGCGCTTCAGCGGCTGGTTTGCGACGCACCCGCCGCTGCTCGAGCGCATCCGCGCACTCGAGCCCAACTTCGATCCGCGCGACCTGCCCCCGCCGCGGCCGCTGCCGGCCGCGCAGACGCCCGAATCGGC